>JANXRL010000139.1 GCA_025352985.1 Verrucomicrobiota bacterium | reverse complement strand
CGGCCAGCGAAACGAGGTGTTCATGCGTGAAGGGTCCGCGGGCCTCGGTTTCAGTCGCGCTGCGAACGTAGAATTCCTGCGTGGCCATGGGCTTGATGAGAACAGGGTGCGCCGCCGAAAAGGGGGCGGCAAGAGTGTTTTCCGGTGCGGAGGATGGCGCTGCGCGACCGGTTACATGCGGTTCACGGTGCGCAGGCCGAGCAGGTCGAGGCCGGTCTCGAGCATAAGGAGAGTGCGGGCGCACAGCATAAGGCGACGGGCGCGCACGGCGGGGTCGTCGACGGCGACCTTGTTGGCCGCATAGAAGGTGCTGAACTCGCCGGCGAGTTCGTAGAGATAAAGGCAGAGAAAGTGCGGGCGGAGGTTCGCGCTGGCGAGGGCCACGGCGTCGGAGAATTTCGTCACTTTGCGCGCGAGCGAGAGTTCTTCGGGCGTGTCGAGCGGGCTGGCGGCGGACTCGACGACGGGATCGCCGGGGGCGGCTTCGAGCTTGCGGAAAATCGAGCGGACGCGGGCGACGGCGTAGAGCAGATAGGCGGCGGTGTTGCCGTCGAGTGAGATCATCTTGTCCCAAGAGAACAGGTAGTCGCTGGAGCGGTTTTGGGAGAGGTCGGCGTATTGGACGGAGCCGGTGCCGACGATTTCGGAAATGACGCGGCGCTCGTCTTCGGCTAGGTCGGTGCTTTTTTCGTCGATGAGGCGGCGGGCGCGCTCGACGGCCTCGGAGAGGAGGTCCTTCAACTTGATGTTGTCGCCGTTGCGGGTCTTGAGTGGTTTGCCATCCTCGCCAAGGACGGTGCCGAAGGCGACGTGTTCGAGGCGCGGGACCTTGCGGCCGGTTTTCTCGAACCATTTTTGGGCGGTCAGAAAGAGCTGCTGGCAATGGTCGCCCTGGCGGGAATCGATTACGTAGATCGCGGCGTCGGCGTGGAAATGTTCATTGCGGTAGAGGATGGTCGCGAGATCGGTGGAGGCGTAGTTGGCCGCCCCGTCGGACTTGCGGATGAGGAAGGGCTGGTCCTTGAAACGCGGGTGCTCGGGGTGGAAGACGACGAGCGCACCCTGGCTCTCGGTGGCGAGGCCGCAGCCGGTGAGTTCCTGGTAAACGCGGCCGACCTTGTCGTTGTAAAAACTCTCGCCGAGCGTGGTGTCGAAACGGATGCCGAGCAGATCGTAGATCTGCTGGAAGGCGGTGACGCTGACCTCGCCGATTTTTTTCCAGATGGCGGTGTTTTCGGGGTCGCCGGACTGGAGCTTAACGAGTTCCTGCTGGGCTTCTTTGAGGACGGCGGGATCGGCGTCAGACGCGCTGTTGCCGACTTTATAGAGGCGCTCGAACTCGGCGAGCGGGTCTTCGGCGAAGGCGGCGGCGTCGAGCTGGCGTTTGTAGGCCCAGATGAGTTTGCCGAACTGCGTGCCCCAGTCGCCGATGTGATTATCGCGGATGACCGTCGCGCCGCCGAAGGCGAGCAGGCGGCTGATGGACTCGCCAATTACGGCGGAGCGCAAATGGCCGACGTGCATCTGTTTGGCTGTGTTGGGAGAGCTGTAGTCAACCACCCAAGTCTGCCCGGCGTAGGCCGTGGCGGCGCCGACGGCGAGCTGCTCGCGAGTGGTGAACGTCCGTAGCCACGCCTGCAACGCGGCGGGTTGAAGCGTAAAGTTGATGAAACCCGGTCCGGCCACGGTGATCGTGCAGGCTTCGCGCACGTCGGAGGGGAGGGCGGCGACGAGTTTTTCGGCGAGGACGCGAGGGTTTTGCTTCGTGCGCTTGGAGTAGGGGAGGACGCCGTTGGCTTGGAAATCGCCGTGTTTCGGGTCAGCGGTGCGGACCTCGGGGGCGAAGTCGGCGGCGTCGAGGCCGCAAGCGGTGGCGGCGGTTTTCAGGGCCGCGTCAAACAGGCTGGCGAGGTTGAACGATACGTGCATCCCTCGAATCAACCTGCGCGAAGAGGGGCGGCGCAAGCGTGGATTTGGGGCGCCGTCGTGGGCGTTTGCCGGAGAAACCGGGGCTTGTGGCGGGCAATTTTGGCTCGACTTTTCACATGGGAGAGTTCTTTTATGTAAATTTTATAGTTCCGTCGGCCTGTTCTATTTACTCACACATATACAATGACTAAACGCACGTTGCCTCCCCGGAGGTTTATCAAGCCATCCTTTAATTTCCTCATCGAAAAGAAGCGCGATGGCCAGGAGTTTACGCAAGAAGAGATCCGCTATATCATTGATGCTACGTTGGATGGCGAGATGCCCGAGCACCAGCTCGCCGCGTTGCTGATGGCGATTTTCTTCCAGCAGATGTCGGCCCAAGAAACGGCCATCCTGACCGAGGAAATGATGCTTTCCGGCGAAGTCATCGATCTGTCGCACATCGCCAAGCCCAAGATCGACAAATACTCGACCGGCGGTGTGGGTGACAAAACCTCGCTCGTGCTCGTCCCGCTGGCCATGGCCAGTGGCGTCGTGGTTCCCATGATGTGCGGCGTCGAGCACGACTACGTGATTGGCACGCTCGACAAGCTGGCGTCCATCCCTGGCTTCAAGGGCCACCTGTCCATCGATGCGTTCGTTTCCCAGCTCGGCAAGATTGGTGGCGCCATCGTTCATCAGGATGAAAAACTCGCCCCGGCGGATGCCAAGTTTTACGCACTCCGCAAGGAAACCGGCACGATCCCCAGCCTTCCCCTCATCACCGGCAGTGTGCTCTCCAAGAAGCTCGCCGAAGGCTCAGAAGGCCTCGTGATCGACGTCAAGTGGGGTAATGGTTCCTTCATCAAAGACCTCGAGCAAGCCAAACAGCTCGCCCGCTCCATGACACGCGTCGGCCGTTCCATGAAGCGCCGCTGTGTCGCGCTCGTGACCGACATGAACCAGCCGCTCGGCGACACCGTGGGCACCAGCCTCGAGGTCAAGGAAGCCATCGCACTCCTTAAAGGCGAAGGTCCCGAGGACATGAAGGAACTCGTCCTTAAGCTCGGCATGGAAATCGTGCGCCTCGCCGGCGTCGCAGGCTCGACCCTCTCGGCCAAGCAGACCGTGCAGCGCCACCTCACCGACGGCTCGGCCCTCGAAAAGTTCAAGGAGCTGGTCAAGGCCCAGGGCGGCGACGTCGCCTACATCGACCATCCCGAGAAATTCCACTCGGCAAAACACATTCGCAAGCTGCCCGCTCCCAAACGTGGCTATGTGCACACCATCAACGCCGCGATGATCGCCCACGGCGTTCATCTCCTTGGCGCCGGCGTCACGAAGCCCGGTGAAAAGCCGGACTTCTCCGTCGGCGTTTCCGAGATCAAGAAGGTCGGCACGCAGGTCAAGCAGGGCGAGCCGCTCATGATGATTCACTACAACGACGAGGCGAAGCTCGAGCAGGCGCTCGACCATTTCAAGAACGCTTACCGCCTCGCGCCGAAGCGCCCCACGCCCCCGCCGCTTGTGGTCGAGCGCGTGGCTTAAAGCACTCGCTGCAGCCAACGCGATTTGTTATGCGGGCTGTCCGATTTTTTTCGGACAGCCTTTTTCATGGACGCGCGAAGTTGTCTGCCTAGCTTAGGCATATGAACAACCTCCTCTACCTTCTGGTGCTGGCTGCTTTGGATTTTTGCGATCGTGGACTGCGCCAAGAGCAGCAATCCCAACAAGGTTGTCTGGATCATCGTGATCGTCTTGGTGCCTTTGCTTGGCTCGATCCTGTATTTCGTTTTCGGACGTAAGTAAGATCACCCCGTAAACCCGAGATTGTCATGCATTCGTTGGATCATCTCTTTGAGAAAAACAAAGCGTGGGCAGCCGGCATCGTTGCCAAAGACCCCAAATTTTTTGCCAAGCTCGCCGCCCAGCAGAATCCCGATTACCTCTGGATAGGTTGCTCTGACAGCCGCGTGCCGGCCAACGAAATCCTCGGCCTGCTTCCCGGCGAGATTTTCGTGCATCGCAACATCGCCAACGTGGTCGTGCACACCGACCTGAACTGCCTTTCAGTGATACAGTTCGCCGTGGATGTGCTCAAAATCAAACACATCATGGTGGTGGGCCACTATGGTTGCAGCGGGGTGGGCGCGGCGCTTCGCTGTGAACGCGTGGGTTTGGCCGACAACTGGCTGCGGCACGTGCAGGATGTGAAAGAGAAACATGACGACTGCCTCTGCAAAATTCCCGACGGCACGGCGCGCAGCATGAAGCTGTGCGAGTTCAACGTCATCGAGCAGGTGGATAATGTCTGCAAAACCTCGATCGTGCGCGACGCTTGGGCGCGAGGCCAGGAGCTGCACATCCACGGCTACGTTTACGGCCTCAAGGACGGGTTGCTGCACGACTTGCATTGCTCCGCAAGCGATGTCGAAGGCGCCTCGTGCAGCTACAAGTCTGCCGTCGCCGCGCTCAACGTGGGCTGAGCCGGATTCGAGGTAGGAGCCTGCTTGCAGGCGATTCGGCAGCGTTCGATTTCATGCCCTGCCCATCGTCTGCAAGCAGGCTCCTTCGTCGGGCGCAAAAAAGCCTACGGTCATGCCGTAGGCTTTTGTAGACAGAAAATCTTTTTCCGAAATCAGGCTCGGCCCATGTAGCTGCCGTCGGCGGTGCTGATGCGGATGATTTCGCCTTCCTTGATGAAGAGCGGCACGCTGACCACGAGACCGGTCTCGAGCGTGGCGGGCTTCTGCACGTTGGAGGCGGTGTCGCCCTTGATGCCGTCGGAGCTCTCGGTGACCTTCAGGTTCACGGAGGAGGGGAGTTCGACGGTGAGGGGCTTCTCGTCAACGAAGAGCACGTCCACTTTGCCGTTGGCGGTCAGATAGTTCTTGGAGTCGCCGATCAGGGTGGCGGAAAGCTCGACGGTTTCAAAGGTATCCGGGTCCATGAACGCGAAGTTTTCGCGGTCTGCGTAGCTGAATTCGAGGGTTTTCTTCTCGGTGGGGAGCACCTCGATGGTGTCGGTGGAAGCGAAGCGTTGGTCAAGGGCCTTGCCGTAGCGAAGATTACGCATCTTGACCTGCACGAAGGCACGGAGATTGCCCGGAGTGCGGTGCATGGTTTCCATGACGAGGTGGGGTTCGCCGTTAAATTTGATGACTTGGCCTTTGCGGATGTCGTTGGCTGAGGGCATGACGATGACGAGGGTTTTGAGTTGTGAAAGGGTAGGGTGTAAGGTGCGGTAAGAGGGAGTGTCAAGGCTTGGCCCACATCCGGACTTGCGCTTTGCCCGACCATTCCGAGACTTCGCGCCAAACCCTTATGAAACAACGCACGCTCGCGCGCGCCGTATCGATCCAAGGCACAGGCCTTCACACCGGTAATCCCGTCACTGTCACCTTTAAGCCGGCGCCGGTCGACCATGGCATTGTCTTCAAACGCATGGATCTCAACGGACAGCCCGAGGTTAAGCCACGCATCGAGCTCGTGGGCGACCTCGTGCGCAACACCACCGTCCAGGACGGCCACACGAAGATTCACCTCGTCGAGCACGTCCTCAGCGCCCTCAGCGGCTGCGGCGTAGACAACATCCTCGTCGAGATCGACTCCGCCGAGCCGCCGATCATGGACGGTTCCGCCAAGCCTTTCGTAAACCTTATTCTTGGCGGCGAACCAGTCGAGCAGGACAAGGACCGCGAGTATTTCGTGCTGGAGGAACCCGTCTCCGTCACGCGCGGCAACTCCTCTATCATCGCGCTGCCCTGCGACGAACTGAAGATCACCTGCACGTCGTCCGACGACCGCGGTATCCACACGCAGCATCTCACGCTCACGATCGATCCCGACGTTTACATCACGCAGGTCGCGGCATCGCGCACGTTCACCGTTTACGAGGACATCGAGGAACTCATCAAGCTCGGCAAGATCAAGGGCGGCTCACTCGACTGCGCCGTCGTCATCAAAGGCGACAAGATCATCTCCAAGGAGCCGCTGCGCTTCAAAGACGAGTTCGTCCGCCATAAGATCCTCGATATCATCGGCGACATCGTGCTGCTCGGCATGCCGCTCAAGGCCCACATTGTGGCCACCCGGCCCGGTCACGCCATCAACGCCGAACTCACGAAGCTCCTCTTCGCCAAGCTGGAGGAAAAGCGCAAGGGCCCGAAGAAGAAGCCCCGCACCGCCAAGGTTCTCCCCTCCGAAACCTCCCTCGATATCCGCCGCGTGCTCGACATGCTGCCACATCGTTATCCGTTTGTGATGATCGACCGCGTGGTCGAGTTTATCGGCGAGGACGAGCTAGTCGCCATCAAGAACGTCACCATTAACGAGCCGTTTTTCCAAGGTCACTTTCCCAATAATCCCGTGATGCCCGGCGTCCTCCAGCTCGAGGCGATGGCACAGGCGGCCGGCATCCTCATGCTCCGCCGCGGCAGCAGCGAGGGGAAGACCTCATTTTTCATGAGCGCCGACAAGGTGAAATTCCGCAAGCCCGTGCGTCCTGGCGACCAGATCATCATCAACGCCAAGCTCACCAAGTCGCGCGGCACCAAGCTCGCCCAAGCCGAGTGCAACTGCACCGTGGACGGCACCGTCGTCTCGTCGGCCGAGCTGCTCTTCGCCATCATCGACAACAGCGAGATCGACTGAGCCCATGTCCACCCGCATCCACCCTTCCGCGATCGTTGAGTCCACCGCGCAGATCGGCGCGGACGTGGAAATCGGTCCCTTCGCCTACATCGGTGGGACTGCGCGCATCGGCGACGGCTCCCGCATCCATCATCACGCCTCCGTCGAGGGCAACACCGTCCTCGGCCCCGGCTGCGAGGTGTTTCCCTACGCCAGCGTCGGCGCGAAGTCGCAGGATCTCAAATTCAAGGGCGGCAATCCCGGCGTGCGCATCGGCGCCCGCAACGTATTCCGCGAATACGTCTCCGTCCACGCCGCGACTGCCGACGGCAATTTTACCGTGGTGGGCGACGACAATACGTTTCTCGCCTACGGGCACATCGCCCACGATTGCCAGCTCGGCAGCCACATCGTCGCGAGCAACGCCTTCGGGTTGGCCGGCCATGTTGTGGTCGAGGATTACGTCACCATCGGCGGCATGGCGGGCATCCATCAGTTCTGCCGCATCGGCGCCTACTCGATGATCGGCGGTTTCTCCCGCGTGGTGCAGGATGTGGCACCCTACGTCATCGCCGAGGGTTCGCCAGCGGTGGTGCGCGTGCTCAACAAAGTCGGCCTCGAGCGCCGCGGTTTCACCCCCGAGCAGATCGAACGTATCAAACAGATCTTCCGCGTTCTCTTCCGCGAAGGGCTGAACCGCACGCAGGCCTTTGAAAAACTCACCGCGCACGCCCAAGCCGACAGTGACGAGGTGAAGCTGGTGCTGGCCTTCGCCGCCAAGAGCGAGCGCGGTCTGGCCCCCGGCGGGTCGTAAAAGCAAACGCGGCAAGTCGCCGCGTATACTAATTCGATCTGATCACTTCTTTTTGTAAACCACGGCGGGATCGAAGAGGGGCTGGGAGACGAAATCCAGTTGGAAATCCGCGCCGGCGGCGGCCGCGTCGAGGTCGGTGAGCTTGCGGTAAAAGCAGCTCTTGTAGCCGTTGTGACAAGAGGCGTTGGCCGCGCCGCTTTGCTCGACCTTGATGAGGAGCACGTCCTGGTCGCAGTCGGTGTAAAGTTCTTTCACCCACTGGACGTTGCCGGACTCTTCGCCCTTACACCAAAGCTTGTTGCGCGAACGGCTCCAGTAGGTGGCTTTCTTCGTCTTGAGCGTGTGGCCGAGGGATTCGGCGTTCATGAAGGCGAACATGAGGACCTGGCCCGTCGCCGCGTCCTGCGTTATACAGGGGATGAGGCCGTCGGAGCCGAACTTGGGCTGGAGGGTGGCACCGAGTTCGATCTGGGCGGTGGTGGTGCGTGCGGGGAAGGACATGAGAATTGTAGATTTCTGATTTCGGAATCGGTGGCAGACGGAATTTACGGATGTCGGGCGGCGAGGTCGCGGAGGTAGTCGTAGCTGTATAAGCCGGTGCGGTGGCCATCGCTGAAATCGAAGCGGAGGGCGTAGTTCCCGACTTGCTCCCAGCCGGTCACACTCACTCCGGGAAATTTCTTCTGGCCCTCGCCGCCGTATTGGTTTCCGAGGATGTCGCGTTCGCCGATATTCTGCGCGCTGGGCGAGGCGGCGCGCAGGGACTCCATCGGATAATAAGTCTCCGTGCCGTCGTCCCACGCGATGGCGACTTCTTGACCGATGAGCTGGATGTTGGAAGGCGTTTGCACGGCTTGAGAGCATATGGTGCGGATTTCAGACGGTGCGGTAAATCAATTTTTGCTCGCTGCGGGCGCGCGCAGGCCGTGGGCTGTTGCCATGCTCGTTCACACAGTTGTTTTTTATCTGCGCGGCGATCTCACGGAGTCCCAAAAGACGGAGTTTCTGCAGGAGGGGCTGGAGGCGTTGCGGCCTATTCAATCGGTGCAGGCGTTTTACGTCGGCACGCCCGCCGCCATCCCGCCTCGTCCGGTGGTGGATGCGAGCTACACCTTCGCGATCACCGCGCTCTTCTCGGACGTGGCCGGGCACAACGCCTACCAGGTCGATCCGGCGCATCTTACGTTTGTGAACCGTTTCAAGGGTTACTGGACGAAGGTGCAGATCTACGACGCGGAGTGAGCGGAGGTCTTGGCAAAGCTGCGCCCGCGTTCCTCTGGCCCGGCGCCGAGCAGCATCGCTACGACCTGCGTCGCCACAAAGGCGATGAGCCACCAGAACGCGGCGTCCATGAAGCCGTAGCTGTGCAGGCCGACGCCGAGCATGTTCACGCCGAACCAGCTCCCGGCCGGTGACGATGTTGCCGAAGATTGCCAAGCTCATGAGTCCGCACGCCTTCACTAGGCCGCCACAGTGGGCGGTCCTTCTCTCCCGATCAGAGCTGCTTGGCCTTGTTTATGGTCATTAATCCGATTTGACCGGACACAGATGGATTAAGAACCTGTCTGCGCTCGGTCAGATCAAAAGCACTCTGCTCGCCCATTGAAGAGGTGAGCCTTGGGATTACCCGCAATCAGGCTGCTATCGTATCAACGCACGCATCGCATTTGTTAGCACACTTGGCTCCTTGTTTGCCGCCGCAAGTCGCGGCAAAGGCCCCCAATACAAAGGCTACAAAATAACACAGCAAAAACAGAGCGAGCGCGTGGGCGGCCTTATCGGCGGCTTCGCGCGCCTTGGTTTCTGCGGCGTTCTTTGCCATGGCGAGATCGGCTTTCAGCTGATCGTAGGCAGTCGTCCACTCAGTCACCATGTTATCGGCATCTGCTTCGCTCATGCCCGCGTTCACGAGTGCGTTGACCACGGCACCGCGATTGTCCGCCATGTTGGCTTGTTGCGCTGGATTGAAAAAACGGGTCACCGCCATGTGCGCTGATCTCCGAAAACCGAGCCGCTTGAGATGTTAGTCTGAGGCCCTAGAAGGGACCCAGACTATGAAAGGCAAAAGACACACGACGGAACAGAAGATCCGTATCTTGCGGGAGGCCGATGGTGGCCGGAGCATCGTGGAAGTGAGCAAGGAGCATAATATCTCCGAGGTTACATTCCACCGTTGGGAAAAGCAGTTCGGGCAACTCGACGTGAACGAGGCCAGGCGGATGAAGGAACTGGAGCGGGAGAACGCGGAGCTGAAGAAGATGCTGGTGGACTCGCTGCTGAAGAACCGCGTGCTGGAGGCGTTGAACGCAAAAAATGGTAAGCCCGGAACACAAGCGGCGGATAGCCGCCTTCGTCGTCGAAGGCGAGTTGTGCTCCGGGCGGACCGTATGCCGGTGCCTGAGGCTGGCGAGATCTACCTTTCGGTATCGGAGGCGACCGCCGACGGCCGAGCGCACAGGGTTGGTGACGCGGCTGCACGAACTGTCGCGCCAGTATCCCCGCTACGGCTTCCGCCGGATCGCGGTGAAGCTGCGCGCAGAAGGCTATCGGGTCGGCCGACGTCATCAAACTGGTGCAATCGGCCATCGCGCAGCACGGAGCCCCCGAGTTCATCCGCTCCGACAACGGCCCGGAGTTCATCGCCAAGAACCTCCAGCGCTGGCTGGCCAAGCGGAAAATCAAGACCCTCTACATCACCCCCGCGAGCCCGTGGGAGAACGGCTTCGTCGAATCATTCCACTCCCGCTTTCGCGACGAATGACTCAACCGCGAACAGCTCTGGACCCTCACCGAGGCCAGGGTCGTCATCGAGGACTTCCCCTCGAATAGGCTAGGTCGAAGATCCTGGGGTGCGTCGTGCGTGATGATGAATCTAAGCTGAAAAAGTTCTTTCATGGGGTCGTTTTCTTACAAATCAGGCTTTTTAAGCTAGCGATGTAAGAATCGGTGTCGGTTTTTTGTATTCCTGCGATGGTGAATCCAGCATGATTTTTACGCAACTTGCTCCACTATAAGTAACTCGTCCATAAGCTCTAAAAGTTGTGCCACGGTGAACTTAACTTTGCACGGGTGGGTGTAAGAAACCAGAAGTCATGCGGACAAAACAGGGCTTTTTTGAGGAGTTTGGGTAGGACTCATCCCTAAATCGGTCAGAACTCACCCTGACGGATTTACAGCTGTAAAAAATTAGCACGGATTGGGCGCAACTCGACCCTACAAAGTTCGTCACTCATGCCAACGGATTTACAATCCACCTCCACACCTCCGGCGTTGAAAATCGTCCGGCCAATCGAGATTCTCAGAAGAAGGCTCGCACGCTCTATGTCTCTCCGAATCACCAAAGAACCGCTGCCCCTTCCTCGGGTGTCCTATCCCCGAGCCGGGCTTTTTCTTGGAATAGGATTCGAGGAATGTAGTGAAGTTTATTGCGAGGGAAGATGCCAAACGGTCCTTCGCGCACTTGACTAAGTCCAATATGGGATTTTTATAGTTTCATATGAGCGCAGCCCTCGAAGTAGTCCTTGGCCTTCCGCAAAGAGGCCAATCGATTCAAACTTACATCCACCACGAAACCCTCAAGGGCATCAAAGTGTCTCGCCTGCGTGTGATGGGAAATATCCTGGGCTTCACTCCTGAGCAGATGGCCCTTCAGTGCGGAGTTTCCCGCTCAACGTTCCATCGTGTCATCAAACTGCACGGGCATCGCCTCGATGCCGCGAAGTCCGACCAATTGGTGCGGCACGCCGAGTTGTATGACAAGGCGGTGGAGGCTTTGGATGATCCTGAGTCTGCGCGGGAATGGCTTCGAACTCCACAAGTAGGCCTTGGTGGAGAGATACCTTTGAACATGGCTAAAACCACCACCGGTTACCGTGAAGTCGAGAAGCTATTAACGCGTATTGATTACGGGGTGTATGCCTAAAATTTGCGCGTGGCGTATCGATAAGGCGAAGCGGTCAGCCTCTTCATTTTTTGGCGTGGGTGCGGCCAAAGAGGGTGGACGTTGGAATTCGACGGACATTCCTGTGGTTTATGTGAGTGAACATCTGGCGACTGCCGTGCTAGAAAAATACATTCATCTGACCAAGCCCGTTTACCCAAAATTGGAACTCGTCAAATTCTCGATCGATTTCAACGGAGTGGACATCGAAGTCGTTCCATCGAGCAGCCTCCCCGTAGATTGGCAACAGGAGCCAGTGGCGCCGAGCACTCAGGCGCTTGGGGACGAGTGGGCTAAATCAAGGCGAACCGCCATCCTTGCGGTGCCCAGCGCCATCGTGCCTGACGAGCTCAATTTCGTGTTAAATCCGAGCCATCCTGATTTCGCCCGCGTCATCATTTCAGCGCCCGAGGCATTTGTGCTCGATCCACGACTGGCCCGATTTCACGGAGTGGCGTAAACGCCAAAGCGAATAGTCCGAAGGACACGCATCATTCATCCAACGGAGCCAGAATCATCAGCTTCCATCCGCTGCCGAAGAGTCAGACGAACTGCCTGTAGCTCATGTCTGTCATAATTGACTACCTGGAAACAGGCGACGATGCTGGGGGATTCTTGCATCGTGAGAGCTAGGGAATGGTCGCCTTGATCCGGTGTGTGAGTTTTTCGCGCAGGTCGTCCTTCGATTGATACACGATATGATTGTATTGCCGGGTGTCGAAATGCACTTGCGGCAAGTGGTCCTCCCGCACGGTCCAGATGACGGGTAAACCAAGGCTGTAGGCCAACCCGGCCTCGAAGTAAACGCCGCCACGATTGCCGGTGAAATCTGCGACTACGAACTTGCTGCGCCTGATTTCCAGCACGATCTCGTCGCAGATTTTATTGTTATGCTCCTTCAGATCGATGCGCACGCACTTCGCGCCGTCGCTCTCGATGGTGGGAACTATGCCGCCGAGATAATAGTCCTCCGTTTCGGGGCTGAACCACATGGCCACGAAGGCCTGTCGGCGGCCCGTGTGGGTGGCCGTGCGCAAGGCCGCGATCTTTTCCCAACCCCGCGCTTGGATCGTGTAGAGCTGGGTGCTGTAGAACGTATTAGGATCGGAACCCCATGTTTGAGGAAACCGAGTTCGCAAAGTTGTTCCGCCACGTAGGCCAGTGACGCGGTATCATGCGCATAGACCAGCCAGCAAACCCCTCGGCCTGATTTTGCGTCGGAGTCGGATCACGTTGGACGGTTTCTCTCCAAAAGCGCGCTTTCGCAGGAGTTAGTTTCGATTCTTGGCAATCATCTTTCAAACTCCACCCACGTTTTGGCAGAAAGCTCACCTGGCAGCCATACCGTGCTCATAAGGTTGGCTGGTAATGGTGTGCCCGGAGGCTTGAGTTCAAGGCTGGCCCGTGAGCCCGACCAGCATTGTTCAGGGACGACACCTCTCAATTTCCCGCTACTCATTCGCAAGGCCAGCGCATCCCTAAAAAATGGCTCGATGACCTCTCGGCTGCGGCCGATTTCATGCCCAGAGTTCGCCTCCCAAGCCACGCACCAGGCCGCTCCGGCCTGACGTCCGCTTTCAAAAACCTGTGTGATGCTGGCCTGCCGCCAGGGCTCATCCTTCTCCCCGATCACGAAAATCCCCGGCACCTTGAGAGCAAGCGGACTGAAGCGCGTCTGGTAGATACCTCCCTTGACGGCGGCGAAGGCAATCACGCGTTCGGGCATGAAGCACGCTAGCCCATAGGAAAACTGCCCGCCCGCCGAATGTCCCCAGGCGATCAGTGGCGCATCGGCGACCTCTGTATGGCGGCTCGCTTTCGCTAGTTCCACCAGCGCCCGTCGGAACGCTTCCCCGCTGCCTTGATCCACAATATGGTAAACGGATGCTTTTTTCTCTTCGCTGCGCAGGCACACGCCGATGATCCCAAACCCCGCCTGCTTGGCGAACTGCCGCCAGCCGGCGTCGTCCATCAAGTTGCGTCCGTCTCCGTTCCAGCCGGGAGTGAGGACCAGCAGCCCTTTGGTTAAGCTCTCCGGTGCGTCGAGTCTAAGTCTGAATTTCGCCTCAGTAAAATTGTCGCCCGCCTTGGGTGTGACCTCAGTGTCCCATGTGGCCGCAGTCGCATCGATGGCAATGGGGAGCATCGCGATCATCACTGCCCAAACTACGCAACTTTTAAGAACACCCATGGATTTTTGGTGACTATGGCGTGACCGGATCGGCCAGCACACCCCAGGCATCGGCGACGGAGCGGTTTGGCAAGTAGACGCGAACTTCTGCCGGGATGCGCGCCATCTCCGGGGCGACGACAAACTCGTGTGTTAGGTAGTTGCCCACATAACGATCAAATGCGGAAGCCTCCGGGGTTTTCTTATCCCACGCATAGGTGAAAAAAGCCTCGCTGAGTCGGTCCGTCGCCGGGCTGTCGGCATGCCCAAGCTTGGCTTCCGCGTTATAAATGATCGGATAGTTCAAAGCCCGCGCGGCGGCGTAGAACCGTTTGGAAAAGGGATAGCCCGCCTCCAGTTCCCCGGTCGTGACCAGCCACAGCATTTTGGCGGCTTCCGGCACGGGCTTGTCGTAGGAACTGTTAATATGAATATGGATGGCGGAGAACAGTTCCGGTTCCCGCAGGGCGATACGATGCGCCCACTGGCCTCCGCGCGACATCCCGTAGAGAAACCAGCCGTCCTGAGGGAGTTGATAGTCCTTGATGAGGCCGTCGATGCCTCTCCTCCAAGTCATGGCGATTTTGTCAAAGGTCGCATCCGTCCGGGCGGCTTCTTGCGCCGACATATCGTCGAAATTCTGGGTCTTATCGTAGGCCTTTTTACCGGCAAACGTGGTCCAGCTCACCAACGCCATTTGATGGGCGAAGGCAAATTTGGCGATGCGCCCGGTCACGCCGGCGGGGCCCTTGTCCAGCATGACCTCACGAATGTGCTCGGGATCGGCCTCCCAGGTGCAGAACGCAAAAACTCCCTTCAAGTCCGCTCCGGTTCTAGCTCCCGGCGGCAGCTTGACGAAGAAGGTGATTTGCTTGGCGTCTTGCCCGAGCAACGTGACGATACGTTCGTAAATATCGTCCTTCGTATGAATGTCCGTAACGGCCTTCGTGCGGTGCGGCATCAGGCACAAACCGCAGATAAAGGCGGTGACCAATCGGTGACTTGCTCTTGCCATAATCATGGGGCGGTTGTTTCAGGGGAATTGCGAATATGCAGTATTTTTTTAACGACCACCTGCGTTGGAACCTTGGGTTTGATACCCCCAACCAAGGCGGCGCCATGATGGCAGTGGTGCTGCCTTGGCTGTGGGGATTGACCTTGTTCGCCTTCAGGCGGCTTGAGCCAAGCACTGGTTGTAAGCGTTGGGTCTGGCGGCTGCTCACAGTCCTTTTTGTCGCGACGGAATGCGTCGCGACCTGGGCTTTGGTGAAAACTTACTCACGTGGCGCGCTTGTCGGAACCCTGGCGGCGTTGGGTCTGGCGGCGACGATGAACGGGTGGTGGTTTTGGCGTGCACGCCGGGTGCCTGCCGGTGTGCCGGTGATGAAGACAAAGCGTTCGTTCGCTGCCTGCTTGGCTCCCTGGCTCACGCGGGGCGTGTTGCTCGCCGCGCTCCTGTGCTCAAGCGATTTCACCCAGCGTCTGGCGCCGGACTACGCTACCTCGGACAAATCCGTGACCAACCGCGTGGACCTTTGGAAGGGCGGGCTTGAGTTGATCGCCATCAGCCCCCTGCACGGCTGGGGTTGGGGGAATTCCGGAGCATCGTTTATGCACTGGACGCAGCCCATTGGCCGCGCAGAGGGCTACAAAAGCATGGTCAACAGCTACCTCACCGTCGGCGTCGAGGGCGGCTTGCCCGTGTTGGCGGGCGTGCTGACCGTGTGCGCACTGGTATTTTCGTTGGGCATCAGAAGCCTGATTGGGGGTGGAGCGCGTTGTCCCCAACGCGATATCGCTTCTTGGTCTGTCGGAAGCGCGTTGGGGACAATGCGCTCTACCTTCTTACTGGCGGCGACGACCAGTTGGGCCGCGTGGCTCGTCTGCCTTTTCTTTAGCAACCTTTGGATTATTCCCCTGCTCTGGATGATTCCTGGGGTAACGGCCGCCTGTCTGATAGGTTTGGCCGTGCGGAGCATAAATGCACGCATGGTCCGATTGGATCTGGTCCGCATCGGCATCCTGGCTGCGGTCGCCAGCGGCGGGTTATGGTTTGCGGGGGCTTGGCTGGAATCGAGGTCCCCCGTGCAAATCATCCGTCATGCCGGCGGCGAAGTGGAGTTGGCCCGACATGGGCAAGTTGCGAATGCCTACGGTTGGATCGTCCTTCCCGACAGCCATGTGCTGGGCGAGGCTTACGGGCAGGAGTTGCGCCGCTGGGTTATTGCCAGCCCCCAACCCCTGCACTTGCTTGTGCCAGCATCTCCGGATGCCGCCTTGCCTACGATGGGAACCGTGGTGGCCTTCGGGGCGGCGTGCACTGACGCACGCCTAAAGGGTCGGACGGTGATGCTGATTCATCCGACGCTCGATCCGGACAATTCCACTGAATTAGGTAAAGGTTCAAGATTGCAACTGGCAGGCATTGACGTGGCGCAAAAGAACACCGCATGGACCGATTGGGCCGCGAGGAGGGGGCTCGTTGTCGAGCAATCTTGGGGACTTGCGACCGATGTTCGTCCGCGCTGGCCGGAGCTAATTTTAGCCCTGCAGTTTACTTTCAAATAACGGTAATTTCTGTCTTTTGCCCTGTTACGATTTCGCGTGAGAAAAATTAATGGTTGATTAGTTGCAACCATGATTCAAAACGGCACGACGTAAGCTTTAAGTTCCGGTCAGTCTCCAATTCAAACAGCTAAAAACAACGCGATGAAACGCAACCAGTCCAAGGCGCTTATGCGCCCTGTCTCGTCTAGCCTTCGACTCTGCCTCGCCTTGGGCGTGGTTGGAGTTTTCGCCTCGGTCGGTTCCGCTGCCAGCACTGCCAAGGACACCTACTACGTCAACGATCACCTTGCCACCACGGTGGCCACAGCCGATGCGGCGGGGGAAATCGCCCAGATCGAAGCGGATGCCTTTGGCACGCAGGCGGGCCCGGTCGCGAAGGACTCCCGCTTCACCGGCAAGCCATATGACGCCGACATGGGCGCGTATGTGTTTCCTTTCCGTAATTACCGTTCCGACGAGGCCCGCTGGATGTCGACCGACCCGAGTGGGTTTCCGGATGGTAGTAATGCTTCGGCTTATGCCCCCAACCCGCTATCTCAACTTGATGCTAGCGGACTTTGGTCCACGAATATCCATAATTCAATTATTGCCTATTGGCTAGGGTCGGGTTATTCGCATTATAATTGGGCGGGGCATACCATAGATGTAATAAGTGCTATTGAATATGGTAGTGCTATTACTGATTCACTTCAATACCAAGGCTCAGGCAGTTCATTCATGCATGGCATGAGCGATCCAAGTATTAACCAGACTGCAGCTCAGGCTTCTGTCGCATGGACGAATTTTATGAGCGCAAAAGAAGGGGATGCTATGAACAAAAGTGACGATGCGCGTGCTCACAATTACAATGTGGATCTTGAAAATGGCGCGCTTAAGTATTTAGGCATGGCAATACACGCTCTTTCTGACTCATATTCACCTGCGCATACTGGCTTTCAGCCTTGGTATGATCCGGTTCACTACACGACGCTATCTCATCCAGACATAACATTTTCGACTTGGGCCGGCTATTTGTCAAATCATGAGAATAAAGAGGGGGTAAGTGCATATACCGAAGCACTCAAAGGCACTATCAATTCAAATATAGAATCGATGTTTAGGGGTGCACTTAACTACATACTGCGCGAATAGAGCTTCATGAGTGAAGAGGCCATGCATTATTTTACAAAAAAAACATTCTATTGGTTCATTTTTTTGGCGTTTATTCAACTGGCGTTTACCGCCTGTAGTTCGACACAAGGCAGTGAAGCTTCGGCGTGGGAATTTAAGTTAAAGCAAGTCAAGGGGGAGTTGTCCCTAGACTCTATTATTGATCAACTCAATTTAGGATCGTGTAAATATAAGTTTATACCTGGGTTATCCGTCGGGCACGATGAGGAATGTGTAATATTTGTAAGTGGAGGCACAATACATGTTCATAGTTCCCTATCCAGCGCTGACGTTAAAATAATATGCAAGGCATGGTTTATTCCCAGTGACAGAACAACTGAGGAACAAATAAATGACTGGCAGTTAAAATACGGGAATGGCATACTTGAGTCAAGCCACTAGGCTAATGCTTCCTCTAGATATAAAGTCTCGACACGTTGTCCGCAGATAAGGTGATGTGGCTCATGGGAAGATTTTATATAGAGCGACATTAGACCGATGCCAGTTATCATAATGGACGCGAGCTAAAGGGGTTGTGAGTTCTATCAATTTTAGAGCATGTAAGATACTGGTGCCGAGTTTCGATTTTGAGATGCAGAAAACTTAAACAGCAGGTAATACATCGTTTTTGAAAGCGATCATTTGTGACTGAATAGGATTGTTAGCCGGTTGCTTGCGAAAGTCACCCACAACGGCATGAGGTTTGCTTCTGGAACTAGGTGAATTTGCAACTCAAAAACTAAAAAATCAACGCGATGAAACGCAATCAGTCCACGGCGCTTGTGCGCCTTGTCTCGTCCAGTCTTCGACTCAGCCTCGCCTTGGGCGTGGTTGGAGTTTTCGCCTCGGTCAGTTCAGCCGTAGGTGTCTCCCGGGACACCTACTACGTCAACGATCACCTTGCCACCACGATGGCCACAGCCGATGCCTCGGGTGAAATCGCCCAGATCGAGGCCGATGCCTTTGGCACGCAGACGGGTCCAGTCGCGAAGGATACGCGTTTCACGGGAAAGCCGTATGACGCCGATATGGGGGCGTATGTGTTTCCGTTCCGCAACTATCGGTCCGATGAGGCTCGTTGGATGTCGGCCGATCCGAGTGGGTTTCCGGATGGGGTAAATTCGCAAACTTATTCTGATAATCCTATATCGAAATGTGATCCGTGGGGTTTGTTCACAGTTTATGTTTCAGGAACTACTACGGGAGCAACATCTGGTGCATTGTCGATGAGTATATTGCAAGCACCTCACCAGGTAGGATCCGAAATAGAAGCTCAAATGGCAGTCCAGTGGAGTATCAGTGGTTCTCCTAGCGGTTGGATTGTTCAGCATATTTCAATTCAAGAAAATACATCAACCACATACGATTATTATGAAACTTGGCAAGTAACCAATGGTATTGTAGGGTCTGATGCCACTGATTTATTTTATATAACTGGGAGCGGTTCGAATGGAACGGCTGTTATTAATGGCAGTGCTTCATTTTATACGACCTCTCAGGTTGGAACTTCGAGTCCTGCTAGTTGGGAAACATCTTCTCCGGGAACGTTACCAGCAGGCGGTTTGGGGGCAACAACAACGGCTCCTTCGTGGTATTCCGCTGGTGGGGTCACGCACACGTTGCGCTTAACCTGGACTGAATAACTTTAAATGACTATTCGCTCTATAGTATTTTTTTTGTTACTATGCTTAGGGGGAGATATTGCGTATGGCACTAAGCCGGTGATAGACGATATGGTTTCCCTGCTGGAGAAAAGCCCCTCTTGGAGCAGCATAACTGAAGATAATATTTCAAACAAAGGAGTGCTTTTAACTAAAACATTCGCGCAAATTTCAAAATTGTCGCTGAGCGAGGTAGAGGAAATTATTTCCATCTATATGAAAAAGTATCCCCCTAATAGCCTGGATGTTAGCGCTTGGAGTAAAATTTATGCATTTAATCGATTTTATTTTAGAGTAACCGATCCTAAGTATGGTAATTTAATAACCTCCGACTTTGGTGGTATATGGATCCGCGACAATAATGAAATTGGAAATGAGTCTTGGCCTTGGAGGGAAGAGAATAATAATAAGAAAGTTGTATTGACTGGATTTCTGAAAGCATACACGGGCGGCATGTATAGAGGATTTGAGGAATTCAAATTATTTAAAAACCAATTCATTGTCAGATCGCAACAAAACTAAATTGCTGAAACGCAAGCGGTATAACCGAAGGGGTCGCGGCGAGTTTTATCAATTTTAGAGCAGGTAAAAAGGCTTAGCTCGAATCTCACTTTTGAGATGCAGGTAAACTTCAAGAAAAGTAATCCAACGTATTAAATAGTGTTACATTTGTGGGTGAATTGAATTAGAGGTTGATAGTTTGTAAAAGGCGGGCACAACGAAAATGGTGTAAGTTTTCCGTGCCGGTCGGTCTTCAACTTACACAACTCAGAAAAATAACGCGATGAAACACAATCAGTCCACAGCGCTCGTGCGCCTTGTCTCGTCCAGCCTTCGACTCAGCCTCGCCCTTGGGGTGGTTGGAGTTTTTGCCTCGGTCGGTTCCGCCGCCAGCACCGCTAAGGACACCTACTACGTCAACGATCACCTCGCCACCACGGTGGCCACGTCGGACGCGGCGGGCGAGATCGCCCAGATCGAGGCTGATGCCTTCGGCACGCAGGCGAGTCCGGTCACCAAGGATTCCCGTTTCACGGGTAAACCGTATGACGCCGACATGGGCGCGTATGTGTTCCCTTTCCGTAATTATCGCTCTGATGAGGCGCGCTGGATGTCGGCTGATCCGAGCGGGTTTCCGGATGGTAATAATTCGCGGTTTTATGCTCCTAACCCGATTGCGGGGTTTGATGCCTTGGGGTTAGCCGTTAGCTACGGTATTACGATGATTACGCCATCAAGCGATTATACTTTAGCCCCAGGATCTCGCACCGTGACTGCAACTTCAACTGCCAGTGTCGTTTCGACTTGGACTGGGACTGCATTCGCATCGGCAACTACCATGTATTACGATGTTAAAGTTGGGTTTTATGGCACTGGTATTTCTGGAAAATTTACTGTCTCGTGGGTTGTTCCTGCAAGTGTTACTACATTTTCGTCAACACAATCAGCTTTTGTAAATGGAAATTTGGGTGAAGGAAACTATCAATCCGGAGGTCAGGTATTCGCAAATGGAGGAACTACTGCTTTGGTGACGGCTACGCCTCTTTCATTCAATGTTAAGCGCGAGTGAATTTTGGCTAAAACTTAACACCATGAATATTAAATGCATCTCTTTTTTGTTATTCTTCAGTATAGTCTTTTCGAGCGTTGCATGCGCTGATGAAGAATGCTTTAGGGTTATTATAAAAAAACACGATGATGCCGTGACTAGCGCAATAATAGAGCTTAAATTTAAGGGGGCTAATAAGATTAATACTGGAGCTATCTTTCAAAATAATTCTATCAATGCTTTAGGTTCCTTGGAGGGTGGCTTTTTGACAATTCATGTTAAGGGTAGCACTTATGAATTAGGTAACTACGATGTCCGGACGCGTATAGCTATTCCTATGTCAGATGGCTTGATCATAGGATCATGGACAAGAAATGGTGTAGTATTTGATGCGGTAGTAAAGCAGTCAAAACTAGATCAGGATTCTGATAGTGAAGATCCTGCGGGCGTTGATCCATTTAAGCTGAAGAAATAATTCATGCGGTATTTACACAACTCAGAAAAATCAACGCGATGAAACGCAATCAATCCACGGCGCTTGTGCGCCGTGTCTCGTCCAGCCTTCGACTCAGCCTCGCCTTTGGCGTGGTTGGAGTTTTTGCCTCGGTCGGTTCCGCCGCCAGCACCGCTAAGGACACCTACTATGTCAACGATCACCTTGCCACCACGGTGGCCACGGCCGATGCCTCGGGTGAAATCGCCCAGATCGAGGCCGATGCCTTCGGCACCCAGACTGGTCCGGTCGCGAAGGATTCGCGTTTCACGGGAAAGCCGTATGACGCCGACATGGGCGCGTATGTGTTTCCGTTCCGCAACTACCGCTCCGATGAGGCGCGCTGGATGTCGGCTGATCCGAGCGGGTTTCCGGATGGACCAAATATGCACTATTATGCAGCATCGCCCACGCGATCATTTGATCGTATGGGGTTAGATGTTATAAACTCATCAGGCTTAGATTGGTTGTTGTTTTCTCATTATATCGCTGGAAGTGGATCCGCCTATGAGCTTACCGCTAACCAGTTTGACCCTACTGAAGGCGAACGAACGTTAGCCATGGGCGGATGGGACAATACTAATGATGCAAGTATGCGTAGTTTTGCACGATCCATGAGTGAGGGGACAACAACGGATTCCCGATCTAATTATGGCTTAAGTAATCATTACGATGCGACGTCACCTGTTCATACCATTAATCTTTATAAGATCGAAGTCGCGACATCAAGCGACTTAAGTTACTCAAAAACCGCCGCAGGGAATGGGGTATACGATGTATCCGTTTCCGTTTCTTTTAGTTTGTATTTACATGACACTTTCAATTTCAACCGCGGTGAGTCTTTTAATGATCCCATTAAGGGTTATGTAAGCATACCTGACAGTTGGGTTGCGCCTTTTGGCAATCCGTTTGATGTATGGGCTAGAACATCGAAAACAATGACTTATTCTTTTCAGGTTGAATAGCAATTTCACGTGAAATATTTTATCAAAATCGTCGTTTTTTGTTTTTTATTTATAATTCTTTTTTTTGCGCTTTTATATCTAAAAAAAGATAAAACTGCAGCACGGTCCATATCCGTTCAGAAAGCGGCGATTACGTTGCCAGCTCCGATTGTTGAAATTTTTAAAAGTGCGGAATTGGTGTGTGGCAATGTGGTAGTGTCGGCTGTGCACGATTCTATTATCAATTTTTCATCCGATGCAAAATTAGCAAATAATACATTAAATATTGGCGCGGCGCTTAGTTCTGTGGGTAACATCTCGGCGCAATCTGCAAAGTTGGTTTTCCACGGGGGGGATCCAAGTGATTTTAAGTCGGGACCAAGTTATCTAAATGAATTCAAAACCTACGCGGGTAGAACATATTTCATCTTTGAAAAAGATGGCTACACGATTTTAAAAAATGGATTTAGGGTTTATAATAAGGAAGCGCCTAAGTTTGAAGTTGCATGGCTAGATGATTACGATCAAAAATTCCCTACAGAAATTCCTTTGTATGGTTTTATAATAAATGAATTGTCTGGGCGATATAAACTAATATTAATGGGGAATAGTGGTTCATATGTTTTTGTCTGTGGAAATTTTAAGTTGTAACCTTTAATTTTCCTATCGTTGGTCGCGGCTAATCCGAATGTGTCGCGGTGGATTTTATCATCTGGTTTCTTCGAAGCTAGAATGCTCTTTGCTTTGATTGCTAGATAGAACTTTTCATAAACATAGTGTTTGATGCCAGTATTTATTTATAATGTCCCGAATTGCCTTTTCCCTTGGTTTATGGATTTTAATTGCGAGTCGTTTAACGGCCGGGCCTCAATGGGCAACCAATCCCTCCGTCTTGGGGGTATAACCGAAGGGGTCGCGGCGAGTTTTATCAATTTTAGAGCAGGTAAAAAGGCTTAGCTTGAATCTCACTTTTGAGATGCAGGTAAACTTCAAGAAAAGTAATCCAACGTATTAAATAGTGTTACATTTGTGGGTGAATTGAATTAGCGGTTGATAGTTTGCAAAAGGCGGGCAGAACGAAATGGTGTAAGTTTTCAGTGCCGGTCGGTCTTCAACTTACAGAACTCAGAAAAATAACGCGATGAAACACAATCAGTCCACGGTGCTCGTGCGCCACTTCTCCTCCAGCCTTCGACTCGGCCTCGCCCTTGGCGTGGTTGGAGTTTTTGCCTCGGCTAGCTTTGCAGCCGGCACTTTCAAGGATACCTACTACGTCAACGATCACCTTGCTACCACGGTCGCGACGTTGGATGCGGCGGGCGAAATAGCGCAGATCGAGTCGGACGCCTTCGGAGCACAGGCGGGCTCGGTGGCCAAGGATTCGCGTTTCACAGGTAAACCGTATGACGCCGATATGGGCGCGTATGTATTCCCGTTCCGCAACTACCGGTCAGATGAGGCGCGCTGGATGTCGGCGGACCCGAGCGGATTTCCGGAT
The DNA here is from genome assembly GCA_025352985.1 of Verrucomicrobiota bacterium. Lineage (GTDB taxonomy): Bacteria > Verrucomicrobiota > Verrucomicrobiia > Opitutales > Opitutaceae > Rariglobus. Next base: position 9,377 of record JANXRL010000139.1, on the reverse strand, counting down.
GGAGTCAATTTACGGGCATATGCACCGGTGCCTTTTTCTGGGTTGGATTCACTAGGACTATACACACTTAATAACTCATTCAGTCCATCCTCGATAGACGCTAATTACGGAGGCCATACGTATAGGGTAAGTTCGTTGGATGTAAGTGAAATAGCTTTGGGCGGATCATCCTTTTCTCTCTTAGAGTCGCAGTATACTGACATACATTTTTTGCAAGAATCGGGTTCGCTCTCGGGATCTTTGACGATTAACAACATGACACCGACACCATACGGATCAGATCGCGGTGGCCTAAGCGTCAATATTTCATTTTCCCCAAGTGCCGGGGGTAGTGGCGTGGGATTTATTCAATTTGTTACTACGAATGTGCCGCTGCTCGGGCAGTCAAATCCAACCGTGGATGTAAGTGGCATGCTTGCTGGCATAAATCCTTTTTATGATCCCAGCAACATGCTTACAGTATCAGACACCCCCAAAAGATACCTAGATAATGCTCCGGTGGATTGGACTGCGTATGCAATATTGGCAAAGAGGATAGACGATACTCATATTAAGGTTTATGATGGCATACAATATAGTTTCCAAATTAGGAGGCTCGAATGAGGAGGCTTTTTTTGATGGCAATCTTGGGGTTTATCGGGCAAAGCGTAGTTTGGTCTGATGTAATACTCGAGACTAAGCAGGTTTCCACTTCGGACTCATTGTTAATTTATGTTTTGGTTGGGAATGCAGGCCTTGAGAGTGTGAAAATAAATTTTAGACCTGAGCGTTTAAAGATGCTTGTATTTAACGATGATTACTCGAAGACGAGAGGGTCTATATCAAATACAGCGAGAGGGGCTCTCGTTGACAATCGGGAGTTATTACCTGGTGGTGGCGGTGTATTTAAGTTAAACCTGTTCGCAACAAAGAATACGCAAGGCGTAACAAGTGTTGTTATATTTGATGATACTCGTCATTTTTCTTGGATATTGCCTGTAGGCAAAAATGGAGAAATTGATTTCAGTGTAGTTCTTGAATTGAGCGAGTCTATTGGTGTTCGCCCATTGTTGGGACGTGATTATGTTGTGTCTTCATTGATACATGTAAATTCATCGATGCTCGGCGTTAAGTCGCAGGAGTCGTTTATACTTCACAAGTAGTTAATAATCCGATCTTAATGATCGGCGTGGAATGCTGCCACATGATTTTATAGTTTTTCCAGATTAAAGGAATTATAAGCCAATCACCCGATAAACAACTCCGCGCTAATACTAAATCGGGCGAATAGAATTGGGATGTGATTGGTCGTCAGGTTGCGACCGGCTTTGAGGATTTTTTGGGCGTTGAGCGATCCATGCCCAGCATCTTAACCAGTCGGTGCTGAATAAAGCTCAAGCTATTGATTGATAATAGCTTGATTAATTAAAGCGGGTTCCTATTTTCCCGGAAACCCTCATTTTAACACAAGCAAACTGGGAAAACGTAATGAAGCCGAAGAAGCCTGAGCATAAGGCGCAAAGAGAACTGTTCCGGGTGGAATTATCCCTCTTAGTCGATGCCAGTCACCCGCTGGTGAAGTTGGCAGGCCGGATAAATTGGGCGGCCTTTGAAGAGCATTTGGAGCCGACTTATCATGATAAAACCGGTGCGCCGGGAATTGATACAAGGCTGATGGTGGCGCTGCATTATCTGAAGTATCAGCATGACCTGAGCGATGAGGCGGTGGTGGCCGGGTGGGTGGAAAATCCTTACTGGCAGCACTTCAGCGGGCGGCAGTTTTTTGAGCACGAGTTGCCGATTGATCCGTCGAGCATGACGCGGTGGCGCAAGCGTCTGGGCGAAGCCGGGGCGGAGGCGATGCTCAAGGCGACCATCGAGACTGGTGTTGCGATGGGAGTCATCCGGCCCGCGCAGATCAAACACGTGAACGTGGACACCACGGTGCAGACCAAAGACATTCGTTATCCGACGGATGCACGGCTCTACGACCGGGCAAGGGAGCGTTTGGTAAAAGAGGCCCGCAAGAGCGGTCTGTCGATCAAGCAAAGCTACGAACGGGTGGGCCGGAGGCTGGTGATGATGTCCGGGCGTTACGCGCATGCCCGGCAGATGAAACGCTCGAAGCGTTGCGTGCGCAAACTGCGGACGAACCTGGGCCGGGTGATCCGTGAGATCGAGCGGCAAGGGAGCGCCGGAATCACTGCGAACACTGCTTGATACAGGCAAACGCATCCACGCACAGAAGCGCACCGATGAGAAAAAGATTTACAGCGTGCATGAGCCCGAGGTGGCGTGCATCGCCAAGGGCAAAGCGGGACGCAAATATGAGTTTGGTCAAAAGGTCAGTGTAGCCACGACGAGCAAAGGCGGCTGGTTGCTCGGAGCGTTGTGCGTGCCGGGCAATCCCTACGACGGCCACACGCTGAAGGCACAGATGGAGCAAGTAGAGCGTCTCTATATCAAAAAAGAGCACCTCAAAACGGTCCACGTGGACATGGGCTACCGAGGTCACGATTACGCCGGAGCTGCCGAGGTGCTGGTCGATCGACGCGGACGAGGGCAAATCCCGAAACGCATCTGGCGGTGGATGAAGCGCAGAGCCGCCGTCGAACCGACCATCGGACACCTCAAAAACGATTACCGACTGGAGCGCAACCGCTTGAAAGGACGCCTCGGCGACGCGCTCAACGCGATCTTCAGCGCAGCCGCCATGAACTTTAAGAAGCTCCTGGGCTTCTTTTTGGCCTTTTTGCTCCGCCTGCTCTCAGCTCTCCTCCCGCCTCGCTTCATGGCCTGCAAGCCATGCCTCGCCTAAAATGGCGTTTTTCAGAACCGACTAGCTAACAGCACCGTTTACACCGATGGCTGGCGCTCCTACGACGGCCTGGTGCTTGACAGCTACCGGCATCACCGCATCCATCATTACGAAAATCAGATCGCCTGCGGCAAGAATCACGTCAACGGCATCGAGTCGTTCTGGAGCTTCGCCAAGCTCCGGATGGCCAGAATGCGCGGCTTTCATAAAAGCCACTTCCTTGCACACATTCTCGAATGCCAGTGGCGTTAGAATCATCATCGCGATAATTTATATAGAATCTTGCTTAGTAACTTCTCTTTACTCCCGCTCAGCTAGGAAAGACCCTTATTAATAATGTTCCGAATTTCCTTGCTCCTTGGTTTATGGTTTTTAGTCGCGAGTCATTTGATCGCCGGTCCCCAGTGGGTGACGAATCCCTCGTTCTTGGGTTCTGTTGACGACAAGCAAGCGCTCACCCGTGCTTATCCACTAGGCCCGACCGTCGCCGCCCCAGAATTCTCCCTCACGCTCCAGCTCTTCAATTACACCGAATCGCTCAAAATGAAGCGAGGGGAGCGCGACGAGCGCATAGCCTACCTACGCAAGCTAGCCCACCTGCCTGCGCTGCCCGTTTCCCAAAAAGTAAAGTTGCAACCTGGCGAATCCGATCCAGCGGACGAAAAGGTCGAGACATGGCGTTCGCAGTGGACGATTCCACAGCTTAGCAGCTACATCTACCCGGCCAATCGCGACCGCTTCATCTGGAATCCCCCCGGAGGCGGGCAAATCATCTTCGCCCGCGAGGATATTGAAGGCACCTTCCCCAAGTTTACTCCCGAGGGTTGGGCCTGCGCGGAAGTCGCTCCCGGCGTCTACCGTATTTTCGACCGCGACGGTTGGTCATGGCGCTACGAAAACGGCCTGCCTGCAACGCTTACAGCCCCGAGCGGTCGTTATCTCGAATTCATCCATGAGAAGGGCCTGCTCACCCGCATCGTCCAGCGACTGAGCGTAGCAGACAAGGCCACCCAACAGGTTGTGCTGTTGGTCAAATACGACGCCCAGCGCCGCCCAGTCCAAATCGACTCAGGTCCGATTGAACATCGTTTCACCTATGACACGGTAACCGGAAAGCTGCTGGCCTGGCATTCCACGGCCTTCAAATTGGGCGACACGCCGGACGCCAAGGTCAAAGCCGACGAAGTCAGGCCGGAGAGCAATCCCGCCGTCGCCATCGCGCCTGGTGACGAACGCCAGAACGCCGACAACGGCGCCATCATGGGAGCGATGCGGTTTGCCTACCTGAATGACGTGCTCGTGGCGATCCAGTCGCCCAGCGGCAAAGTGGAGAGATTTACTTGGAATTACAGCAAAGGTCTTTTGCTTGCCGACGGCACCTATCGCTACGCGGCCAAGGGAACCTTTGGAGTCACGGCGATCGATCCCGAAGGTCGCAAATCCTCCTTCGGCTTTAGCGCCTCCCGCGATCAACTTGAACACACCGCGCCGGATGGCTCCACTACGTCGGAGAACTACCAGCGTAAATCTGCCGGGCGAGGTCTCCTGCATTCCCGGAAGGGCGCCAACGGTGAGACTCTACTTCAAGTGGATTACACGCCCCGTCATCTCGTTTCCTCCGTGCGCGAACTCGGGAAGCCGGAGATACGCAATGTTTACGACAGCCGGGACCGCCTGATCGAAGTCTGGCGCGCTCCGGTCTCCTCCCTCGATGCGGCGGCTCCCGCCACGCCCCGTCAGGGACAATTGTGGCAACGTTACAGTTACGATGGTGCCAGCCGCAAGCCGGCGACTGTCACCGACGCGCTTGGCCAGGTGTCCCGCTTCGAATACGATGAGCTCGGCCAACTGGTATCAACCTTGAGTCCGGGCGGCGCCCGCAACCGCTACGCTTACGACACCTGGGGCCGGGTGAACCGGCATGACCTGCCCAACGGTTCGATTGAAACCACCAAATATGACGAATGGGGCCGGGTGGTGGAGAGGCGGGCGGCGGACGGCACGATCTCCACCTTTGCTTATGACGGGCAGGGCCGCATGACCGCGCGCACCGAAGGTGGCGTGGCCTATGTGAACCGTTATGATGCCGCAGGCCGTCCGTCCGAGGTGCAGCGCAAGGGCAAGACTTGGCTGAAATGGCGCTACGGCAGCGAATATCTCGCGTTGGCCCAGCCGACCAAAGCTCCGGCCGGCTGGCCTGCGGAGGTAAAGTCCGTGGACGCCACCGTGATGACCTTCGTCGATCCCCGGGGCTTTGAAACCAAGCGATATTTCGACGCGGACGGACACCTGATGGAGGTGGTCAACGCGGCGGGCGAACACACCAGCTACCGCTACAACAAGGTGGGCGAAGTGCTCGGCTGGGTGGACGCTCGCTGCAACGGGCTGGTCTTCGAACGCGATGTCATGGGGCGGCTGACCAAACAGGTGAACGCCCTCGGGCAAACCTTGAGCTGGACGTTTGATTCCGCCGGACGGCTCGCTTCCCGCGACAACGGCGTGCAGACGGCCACCTACCACTATGATCCGGCCGGACGATTGACCCAAATCGACTACGGCCGGGGACAGGTTGTGAACTACGAGCGCGACGATTTCGGGAGGCTGACGTCCGCCTCCACAGGCGAGGTCACGACGATTTATGGCTACGATGCCTTGGATCGGGTGGTCCGCACAGAACAACGGCCAAGGGCCGGAGAGCCTTCGGGCATGGCCTACCTTTACTCGGCGGACGGGACCAAGGACATGAGCACGCTGCTAGGGGCTGACAGTGCGGGGCGTCTGGTTCCGAAAACCGTCACGCACACGACGTATGACGTGCTGGGGCGTCCGCTCACCATCGAGTTGGACGGGACGATGACCGCAAAGAACACTTACGACCCGCGCACGCTCAAGCTGGCGACCAAGTATCTGGGCAACGGTCTTTCATACCGCTACGCCTACGATGACGGCGGCCAGTTGGCGAAGCTCGACGTGTTTAACCGCGAGGGCGTGCTCCGCGAGAGCTTGAGCTACGATTGGGACGACAACGGACTGCTTAACCGGCGCGTGCTCCAAAAGCCCGCCAAGGCGCCCAAAGTCGGCCTGGAATCCGTCGAGCTTAACTACGATTACGACAAGCTGGGGCGTCTGGCCTCGGTGACCTCGCTGCAAGATCCCAAGCAAAACCGCTCCTACCGCTACGACGGAGCGGGCAACCTGGTGGAAAACCGGTCGGCCGATCGCTGGATCAAGATGGAGTATGACTCGGCCAACCAACTCGTCACCAAAACTGAAAACGAAACTGGTGACAAAACTGCACCGGAAACCACGCGCTTCGCTTACGACGAGGCCGGGCGCATGATGAGCGAGATGCAGGACGGGCAAATGGAGCGGAATTTTACCTATGGGTATCTCGACAAGGTCATGTCGGTGGACCGCCCCGGCAACCACCACGCTGATTACATCTACGACGCCAGCGGCATGCTCGTCCGCAAAGGCGTGACGGAGCCGAGCGCAGGGTCGTCTCCCGAAACAGCCGCGCCGAAGTCATGGGAAACGTGGGTCTGGGACGGCCTCGCCCTCGTGCAACGCGGCGACGAGGTCTTCGTAAACGAAGCCCACCCGGCAGGCGGCCAAGCCATCATGAGCCGGACATTGGGTGATGCGCCATCCCCAGCTGCGGTCAAAAATCCGTAAGCGATCATGAGCGCTTACGTTTCAAGAAAATAAAGAAGATTCAAACTACACCACTACCCGCGGAGCCAGCTGCTTGACCTAAATCACTCATTCGTAAGTCTGTCTCTGGTGGATAATCCTAAACTCTTGTCACCAGGTGAGGAGCTTCAATTTCAGCAGCTAGCACAGCTGCGGTTTTGGGAAACCCGTCAGGAGAAAATCCAAGCCGAGATACCGGATGATCAAGCATCGCAGGTGAACATTCCCTATCGATGGGAACTCACTCGTGGGATTACGCTGCACCAGTGGCAGGAACAATGTGTTGAGGCTTGGACCGTGGCCGAGGGAAAAGGCGTAATCAAAGTTGTAACTGGTGCGGGCAAGACAGTTCTCGCAATGGCGATTGCTGAGCGACTGCAGCAAACACGATTGTCCCAACTTCGAATCGCGGTCGTTGTTCCCACAGTGGTGCTTCTTGAGCAATGGAGGGCTGAGTTCATCGAACGGAGTAATCTTCCAGCAGAAGCGATCGGGCTTTCCGGAGGCGGACACGACGAAACTTTTAGTGAGAAAATCAGAGTTCTGATCTCTGTTTTGAACTCTGCTTCGAAAAAACTCCCCACGTTGGTGCGTGATGCCGGAATCGGGAATTCACTTTTGCTCATAGTGGACGAGTGCCATCGAGCGGGTGCAGCGGAGATGCAGAAAGTATTTCAGACCCAGCGCGCGTTTTCGCTTGGCCTCTCGGCGACGCCCGAGCGGGACAGCGATCCATCTGACGACGATGCTGATCACTCCTCGAACGAGTTTGTGGCAATGCCACTTTCCTTTGAAGAAACAGTTTTAGGTCAAGAGCTAGGCCCAGTGATTTTCGAACTCAACTACGCCGAGGCAATTTCATTAGGCGTCCTTCCGCCGTTCAGTATCTGTCACTATGGCCTGAATCTAACTCCGCAGGAGTCGGCCAAGTATGAACGGACAAGTCGCGAAATCACGGATCTGCGCAAAGAACTTGAACGTCCAGGCAGGCAAGGTCTCGGTCTCATTCGCTGGTGTCGATCAAAGGGGGCCGCAAATTTTCCTGCCGCCGGAAGGCTGCTTGGGCTTACCGTTGAGCGAAAACGTCTTCTCTTTCGGATGGAAGAGCGTTCCAAGGCAGTGGTTCGTATCCTCGAAACGACGTTTGCCGAAAACCCTACCGCTACAGCGATCCTATTCCACGAGAGCATTGAGGAAGTCGTGCGATTATTTCAGCTGTTACGGTCGCGCGGCTTTTCAGTAGTTGCCGAACACAGCGAATTTCCAGATCAAATGCGGGCAGCGTCGCTGCGCCTTTTTCGAAGTGGTGTCGCACGTATTATCGTTTCAGCTCGTTCGCTTATAGAGGGATTCAACGTTCCGTCTGCTGATATTGGTATTATCATCGCTGCATCATCGTCTGTGCGTCAACGCGTCCAGACGCTCGGCCGCTTATTGAGGAAATCTCGAACAAAAGATGGTGTAGAAAAACATGCACTTCTGCATGTCCTTTACGCGGCCAATACTGTCGACGAGTTTATCTATGAGAAAGCTGACTGGGAGCAGTTTATCGGAGCGGAGCGAAATCGCTATTTTCTTTGGCCCAGTGTCGAGAGTTCGAGCCCGACTCCGGCCGAAAAAGCTCCCCGTGCTCCTCAGCCCAACGAGCAATCGGTAGATGATTCTACGCTAGTTCCTTTTTTGAAGTTTATCCCGGTATCAAAGAGCGCAATCAATCGACGTCGCTTTATCATGCTCGAAAACACTTATGCGCGATACCATCACTCGGCGAATTATTTCCGCTTTCCAATACGGCGGAATACGTTGCTGCCTAAGCGGTCTCGGCGGTGCTCTGCAGCCACGACTTTGCGGTTTTCTGGATGTAAATTTTGGATTCCCTAATGACGTCATCGAAAGGAGTAGGGGCTTCGGGCCGTTTACCGGCGGCGATTCCCTCTTGGAATCCTTTGTAGCGTAGTTCGGGCTGTCGCGCCCGTTCCAACAGGTATGCAAAGGGTGCACCTGAGTTTGGGCTCAGATCAAATTTGGACTCCCATGCTTCGAGAAAATCCACATCGAAGAACTGCAAAGATTCTATGCCATTACTCTGAGTGAAAAGTGGCAAACCGGTCTTGGCTGCTAAATGTCGTTCGTAAAATTCAGAAAAAGGTGGATACAACGGATTGTCATCATAGGTGATCACGCAGGGAACGACGAACCGGATGCCTTCGACGACTGATCCATCTGTAGCTCGTGTTGCGATACCGGCACGCAAGGCGCGCGCCGCCCGGAAAGCCTGCCGAGCTCCAGGCTCGAGCATCGGATCCAGCCCCAAGAACGTTCCGTTCTGGCGGAATGCGAGCGTCGCCAAAGTAGACTTGACCTCAAAGACGTAAGCGGTGTCGCGGCGCACTACGACCAAGTCGCATTCACCGTGCTGCTCGCTCGGGCCGCAGTAGACTCGCGGGATGATCTCGGTGCCGGTCCAGCTGGCCAGGAGTTGTTGAAACAGCCACACGACATAGCACTCAAAGAGTGCGCCGAACGGTGCACGGCTCGCTTTGCGTTCGCTGTCTGTCAGTGGTCGGCCGAGGCTGCGTTCTCGTGCGTCCTGGGCCAGGTAGGGCAAGCCGACGATGAATTTATTCATCATAAGGTGAGGACTTACACAGAGCGAAGCTGCACCGAGATCGATCACGGGCCGTGCATGGAACGTTGTTGCGGCATAAAGAAAATCGTCGAGAGACAACTCTGGGACGGGAGTTGTCTCCCCGAGTGTAGCGCTTGCCAAGGATAGGAGCGCCCGCACCTTCGCACGTTTTTCGTGTAGAATCGTATTCCAGAAAGTTTCTTCTCGGAAAAACAGGTCTGCGGCATCAGGGGCCCGCTGCTTAAGGCGCAGTGCTGG
>JANXRL010000115.1 GCA_025352985.1 Verrucomicrobiota bacterium | reverse complement strand
CAAGACCGCCGACGCCGGCTACCTCACCCGTAAGCTGTGCGACGTCGCTATGGACGTCATCATCGCCGAACCCGATTGCGGCGTTCGTGACGGCATCTGGAAAAAGGCCATCTTCGAAGGTGACGACGAAATCGTTCCCCTCCGCGAGCGTATCGTGGGCCGTTGCGCCTCCGAAGACGTTTACAATCCCACCAACCCGTCCGAACTGCTCGTCGGTTCCGGTGATCTCATCAGCGAAGAAGCCGCCACCCGCATCGTCGATTCCGGTATCGAGCGCGTTAAGGTTATGTCGCCCCTCACGTCGATCAGCCCCAACGGCATCGACGCGAAGAGCTACGGCATCAACCCCGCGACCAACCGCATCGCCAAGCAGGGCGACTCCGTCGGCATCATCGCCGCTCAGTCCATCGGCGAGCCTGGCACGCAGCTCACCATGCGCACGTTCCACATCGGTGGCGTGGCGTCCGGCGGATTCAAGACCCCTGAAATTCGCGTCCGCGCCAGCGGCACCGTGAAATACAAGGGTCTCCGCCTCGTTGAAACCGCCGATGGCGCCGCCATCGTGCTCAACAAGACCGGCACCATCCAGATCATCGACGCCGATGATCGTGAGCTCGAAAACTACAACATCGTGGTCGGTTCCTTCCTTCACGTCGGCGACGGCGCGAAGATCGAGAAAGGTGCCGTTCTCGCCCAGTGGGATCCCTACAACATCCCCGTGCTCTCCGAAAAGGGCGGCACGCTGGCGTTCAAGGACATGATCCCAGGTGTCACCGTGAAGCGCGAACTCGACGAATCGTCGGGCCGCATCGCCACGGTCGTCATCGAGCACAAGGAAGATCTCAATCCGCAGGTCGAGGTGCGTGATGCCAAGGGCAAGCCCCTCGCGTCCTACGCCATCCCGGTCGGCGCGCAGATTGCCGTGCAGGAAGGCGACATCATCGCCCCTGGCGCGCTTCTCGCCAAGACGCCGCGTCAGGCTTCCAAGACCAAGGACATCACCGGTGGTCTTCCCCGCGTCGCCGAGCTTTTCGAAGCCCGTCGTCCGAAGGATGCCGCCGAGATGGCTCGCATCGACGGTGTCGTTTCGTTCGAAGGCACGCTGCGCGGCAAGCGCAAGCTGGTCGTTCGCAACGAAGAGACTGCCCAGGAAGAGGAGCATCTCATCCCGACCGGCAAGCACATCATCGTGCAGCCGGGCGACGTGGTCCACAAGGGCCAGCACCTCACCGAAGGTTCCGCCGATCCGCACGAGATCCTCGAAATCCTCGGACCGTCCGCGCTGTATGATTTCCTCATCAGCCAGGTGCAGGAGGTTTACCGTCTGCAAGGCGTGACGATTAACGACAAGCACATCGAGATCATCATCCGCCAGATGCTCCGCAAGGTCCGCATCACCGATCCAGGTGACAGCGAATACTTCTGGGGCGAGCAGGTGGACCGCGCGGCCTTCTTGGCCGACAACAAGCGCCTCGACGAAGCCGGCGGCAAGCCGGCCGAAGCCGAGCCGATCCTCCTAGGCATCACCAAGGCCTCGCTCGAAACCGAGTCGTTCATCTCGGCCGCCTCTTTCCAGGAGACGACCCGCGTGCTCACCGACGCCTCGACCCTCGGCAAGATCGATCTGCTGAAGGGCTTCAAGGAAAACGTCATCATGGGTCACCTGATTCCTGCTGGCACAGGCCTGCCGTCCTACAAGAACCTGCGCATCAGCCTGCCGTTCGGCGAAGAGATCCCGAACGAGGAAGTGAAGACTTCCGAAGCGAGCTAAGCGTTTGCTTGGTTCAAAATTCAAAGCCGCAGGCGCTGAGGCGCCCGCGGCTTTTTTGTGCCTGCATGAACCATTTTCATCCTAGGTAAACGTTCGATACCGATTATGGCGCCCTATGGAATCAGGCGTCATTACGTTCAAGACGCAGAATGTCTCATTGCGGAAAATCATAGCGTAATTTATTATTGGATACAATAAATGGGGGCGGGATGTTGAGGCCGGATTTCCAGCGTGATTCGTGCGTTGTTACCTTTCTCAGGGTATTCTGTGGTAGAGGCTGGGGCGGATGCTGCGCTGAGCGGCTGCGTTTTAGACGGAATGTGTGAAAGTCGCGGGATGAGAGAAATTTTTTAGACTGGGCGATTTCCTGTGGTCGTTTTTGAGGGTCAGCAGTGGGAGAGGGGAGGAGGTTCCGATTGTATGGCTATCTTTACGCTCCCGATAATGAATTTCCCCCTTGTAGAGCATGACTCGGCTGTGTTTTAATGATTTTCATTCAGTTTCACCATTTCCCTTTCGCGCGTTGTCTAGTGCTGCATGCGAACGCTTGACCTTCGAAAAACCGGCTCCGGCTAGGTTTTTTCGGACTAATTTTCTTTTTTGCTAAAATCTGCTTGCCGAGGTTTCCCACCTTGGTAGCTTCCGCCTCTTTTCCTCATTTCATAGCCACTCTTCGATATGCCAACCATCAACCAACTCGTGCGCAAAGGACGTCGCCAAATCAAGGCCAAGTCCAAGTCGCCTGCCCTCGACGGTAACCCCTTCCGCCGCGGCGTGTGCGTGCAGGTAATGACCCGCACCCCCAAGAAGCCCAATTCCGCTATCCGCAAGGTTGCGAAGGTCCGCCTGACCAATGGCAATGAGGTCATTTCCTACATCCCCGACGAGGGCCACAATCTTCAGGAGCATTCTATTGTGCTCGTGCGCGGCGGCCGCGTGAAGGATTTGCCTGGCGTTCGTTACCACATCGTTCGCGGCACCCTCGACGCCACCGGCGTCGAAAAGCGTCGCCGCAGCCGCTCCAAATACGGTGTCAAGCGCCCCAAGGCGGCCAAAAAGTAATCTTTAACCGAGGAATCATAAGTCATGTCACGCCGCCACAAAGCAGATAAACGCGAAGTCCAACCGGACATTCGCTACGGCAGCCCTCTCGTTGCCCACCTTGTCAATGTCGTCATGGAAGACGGCAAAAAGAACATCGCCGAGCGCATCGTTTATGGTGCTTTCGAGAAGGTCTCTGAGAAGCTCGAAAAGGGCGATCCTGTCGATCTCATGATCGGCGCTCTCGAAAACGCCCGTCCCCGCCTCGAGGTCAAGAGCCGCCGCGTTGGTGGTGCCACTTACCAAGTTCCCGTGGAAATCTCCTACGAGCGCCAGGAGAGCCTCGCCCTTCGCTGGATCGTCACCGCCGCTTCCGGTCGTAAAGGCGTTCCTATGAAGGACGCTCTCGCTGCCGAAATCGTCGACGCTTACAACAACACAGGCAGCGTCGTTAAGAAGAAGGAAGATACCCATAAGATGGCCCAGGCCAACCGCGCCTTCGCCCACCTCCGCTGGTAAGAAATCGATCCCATGTCCGAAGCTCCCGTCATTTCCATCGTCACCGACAAGTCCAAGGTCTCCCCGGCTAATGCCAAGGAGCGCCCTTTCCCCTTGGAATGGACGCGCAACATCGGCATCGTTGCACACATCGATGCCGGTAAGACGACCACCACCGAGCGTATCTTGTTTTACTCCGGAGCCGTTCACAAAATGGGCGAAGTGCATGAGGGTAGCACGGTGACGGATTGGATGGAGCAGGAGCGCGAGCGTGGCATCACGATCACCGCCGCGGCCATTTCCTGTGCTTGGAATGCTTCCAATGGTCCTTGGAAAGGCATTAAGCAGCGCATCAACATTATCGACACGCCCGGCCACGTTGACTTCACCGCCGAGGTCGAGCGTTCCATGCGCGTTCTTGACGGCGCTGTTTCCGTATTCTGTGCGGTTGCCGGCGTGCAACCCCAGTCGGAAACCGTTTGGCGCCAAGCCAACAAATACGGCGTTCCCCGTATCGCGTTCATCAACAAGATGGATCGCACCGGTGCCGATTTTTACCGCGCCGTCGGCGAAATGCGCGAGAAGCTCGGCGCCAACGCCCATCCGATCTTCATCCCGATCGGCAAGGAAGAAAATTTCTCCGGTCTCATTGATCTGGTCCATAATATCGCCTACATTTTCGACGATACCACCGATCCGCTCGGCATGAACCCGGTCACCAGCCCGATT
>JANXRL010000083.1 GCA_025352985.1 Verrucomicrobiota bacterium | reverse complement strand
GCCACCGCATGGCCGGCGGTCAGGTCCACGCGAACCTTGGCGTTTTGTTTGCGCGGCGGAGCGTCCCATTTGTCGACGACGAGCTTGCCGTCGATCCAGAGGCGGGCGGCGCCCTGCCAATTAAGATTAAAGAGATGGGGGCCGCTGGCGGTGGGCTGGAGCTCGCCTTCCCAACGCACGCTGTAATCTCCGATGAGCGGAACTGCGGGGTCGGGCGGGGCGCCCTCGGACCAACGCACATCCACGGTCGGGTCCACGCGTTCGTGCAGAGTCTGGGTGAAATCGCGGCCGGGGTGGAAGGTGGCACGCAGGCCCGCCTGATTGGCGACGGGAGTGTGCAGACGTGAGGCGGGCACGACGACCGGTTCGGGTTGGGCGGTGCGGTTGATTACCAACCAGTCGAGTTTCAGCGTGCGGGCTTCGAGGCGCGGCGCGTTGAGGTTGAACTTGGTCTGGAGGAAACGCGCCACGGTGTCGTCGCGGGCTTCGATTGCGCCGCGCGAGCTGAAGTGCGCGGATTTCCAATCGACGGCGAGCACTTGGTCGTGTCCCGACGCCTGTTCGCGTCCGTCGGCAGACACCAGGGCGGCTTCGATGCGATACGAGCCGGGTGCGCCTGAGATCGGGATCTCCACGGCCTCTGCGGCCAGTTGCGAGAACACGTCTCCTCCCTGCAAGGTGACCGCGACCTCGCGCGTGAAGACGGGTTTTCCGGCGGGGTCGAGGGCGCGGATTTTGAGCATGTGCGGACCTTGGCGACCGAGCTCGTTGAGCGTGAAGAAGTCGACCGTGACCTTGTCGGGCACCTGCACGATTTGGCTGCGGACTTTGACGGCCACGTAGAGGGGCTGGGTGTAATACGAAAGCACGGCGGGGTCGGCCTTGGGGTTGCGGTAGCTGTCCACGATGCCGGAGTGGTTCTCGGCTAGCGTGGCTTCCCAGCCGTTGATGGCGTAGCCGTCCTTCGCGTCGCAGATGCGCGTGTCCTCGATCTTGCGGCCTTGGTGGCCAACGCTGACCGCACCCATCGCCGTGCAGAGGTCGTCGATCGCGGGGAACGAAGTGCGCAGGTGCTTCGAATCAAGGAACTCCTCGAAGCCCTTGATCCATTCGGCGTAAACGGCGCCGTCCCAGCCCGGACGGGGCGAGGTGGCGAGCGCGGCTTTGATGAGGCCGAGGCGAGGAGGCGACGAGATCGCGCCCTCTTCACCGTCGTAGGTGATCTCGCGACGATTATCCGTGTAGCCGTAGTGGTGGGTGGGATCGCGGTAGTCGCTTTGTTGCCAGACCATCGGGCCGCCCGCGCGGTGAAAATCGAACCAGCCGCTCAGGTAAACGCGGTCATCGAACGGGAGCATGTGCATCTTGGCCGGATCCTTCTGAGGATCGGGGGCGCGCCCGGCCCAAGCGGACGTGTAGAGCAGTAGACGACTCGGGTCGGCCGCGTGTGCGGCTTCCAAGTCGGCGCGGTGCACCGCGAAGAGCGCGGGATCCTTGTCGGCGCCGAACTGTGACCACTGCTCATTGATCATGTTATAGATGATCAACGACGGATGGCTGCGGTCGCGCTTCACCATGCGGAGCAGTTTTTCGCGGGCGAGGGCTTGGGCGAACGGATCGGTGCCGGGGGAAACATAGCCGCCCGGCTCCTCAAACATGAGCAGCCCGAGTTCGTCGGTCGCGTTGAGCGCGACCGGATCGCCGAGCGTGCGGTGGAAGTTGAGCATGTTCAGGCCGAAAGCCTTGGCGGTGTGGACCTGCTTTTCTGCAAGTTCGCGCGAGGGAAATAATCCATTGTCCGGCCAGTGACCCCAGCTGATGGCGGTGCGCAGCATGATGCGGCGGCCGTTGAGATGCAGGCGCGCGTCTTCGCCGACGCCGACGAGTTCAAACCAGCGAAAGCCAAAGGTGCGGGCAGTGTCGTCGGTCACGCGGCCCGCGTCGCGCATTTGCACGCGGCATTCGTAGAGCGACGGACTGGCGAGATCCCAGACCTTGGCGGAAGGCGCGGTGATCTTGACGGAGAGAGGACTGTCGCCGGCGGGAAGCGTGATGGACTTCAGTTCTTGGTGGAAAACTTCGGTCGAAGGGTTGCCGCAGGCAACAACGCTCACGGTGATGTCGCGCGTGACGGGTGCGGGCGTGGTGTTGCGCAGCGTGAGGAGGGCGTTGGCCACGCCGGGGGCGGGCGTGTTTTGCACGTAAAGGTCGTCAACATAAGCAGGGTCGCACACGACGAGGCGGACGTCGCCGGTGATGCCGGCAAAGCCGTGGCTCATCGGGATGGAGTAGCGGCCCCATTGCAGCGGGCGGGAGTCGTTCCACGCGTAAATGCCACCGGGATGGGTGATGCGCACGGCGAGTTGCGCGGACGAGCCGGGCTTGAGTGCGCCCGTGAGATCAAGGGCAAAAGGCGTGTTGCCCACGAGGTCGTAGCCGACGAGTTTTTGATCGAGGTAAACCTCGGCGCGTTGGCGCGTGGAATCGAATTGGAGGAGCACGCGACGGCCGGCGGCGAAAGCGGGCAGGTGAAGAGTGGTGGTCCACCACGTGACGCCGAGCACGGCGGTTTTCGGGCCGGTGCCATCGCCGAGAATGCCCTCGGCTGTGTCGGGCACGGAGCACGCAACGGCGGCTTGGCTCTCCAACTGTTCCCAGCCGCCGGTGGGCGGATTGACGGGCACGGCAGCGAGATTGACGGGTGGTGCGAAGAGCACGTCATCGACCCACTTGGCGTCGGCATCACGCCAGAGTTTCCAGCCGGGGCCGGAGAGCGACGTGACGGTGCGGGCGGCGTCGGGTGCGGCGCCTTGGCTTTGTGCGAACAGGAGCGGACTGAGCGCAAGGACGAGGAGGAGGCGGCGGAGGGGTGATTCCATGAAGGGATTACGGTCTTAGGGTTAACTGAAGGAGCACGGCGCTTTCGGGTGGCGCGGTTAAAGTCACCGTGTCGGCGCTGATTTTGAGAGGTGCAAGCGGGCTGTAAGTCGCGTTGTCGGTGGAGCCGGGCGACGCGGCATAAAGCCCGAAAGCCTGCGCCTTGTCTAGCTTGCCGGCGAAGGGCACGCGAAGGACACCGGAGGTGGGGCGCTTGTTGATGAAAACGAAATTGAGTTTGGAGCCATCGGGCGAGCCGTAGGCAAAAACCCGGACCTTGGGATCGGCGGAGCGAGCGTGCATGCTTTGCTCCAGCACTGCGTCGCGGAGGATGCGGTGAACGCCGGCGACCGCGGGGAAAACGCCGGTGCGGCCTTGGGAGGTGAACGCATCGTAATTGAACAAGCCATACGCTGTGCCGCCTTGGTGCGCGGGCCAGTGCGACGGCCAGGGCAGGATCGCGTCGGCGCGGTTGGTGTTGATCGTCGAGAGAAGGAGATCGAGGTAGGCAAGTGAACTGCGGAGATCGCCGGCCATGGGTGCGAACCAATCCGGCCAGAGCACGTTGGTCTCGCCGATCACGTAGCCTTTGCCGGGAGGGATAACCGGGTCGAAGCCGTCGTGGCTGAGGTTCACCAAGTCGTCGGCGTCGTGCCCGTAATACCATTGCCAGGGGTCGTTGCCCTTGCCTCCGCAGGTCAGGTAATGGTGCCACTGAAGCATGTCATAGACGTCGGCGCAGGGGCCGGTGATGAACGGCTGGAATTCGCGATTGACGTGAGCGACGATGAGGAAGCGCGGATCGATGGATTTGACGATGGGATAGAGCGTGCGCAGCGCCTTGGCATAACGCTCCGGCGGCAGGATCGGCTTGGAGTAGGGCTCGTTGCCCATTTCCAGATAGACGGGTGTCGTTAGGTTTTGAGCGTGGACGTAGCTGGCGATGCGTCGGCTCAGATCGACCACTTTTTCCATGGGAACGCCGGCGGCGAGGGCGTCCACGGGGAGCATGATCGAAGGCGTCGTGTGGGTGGCCTTGCAGTAGTCCACGAATTCCTTGAGGCCAAAACTGCCGGCGGCGTCGGGGGAGTTGGCGGCGGACCAATAGTTGCCCGTGAGCGGTTTCTCCGCGAAGGCGTCCCACCAGACCGCAGAATAGCCCCAGCGCAACGTGGTGATGCCTAGCTCGCGAAATGTGCGCGCCATCCAGTGTCCGTTAGCCTGCCACATCCGGTCGGAGGTGAGCGCCATCTCCAAGTTCAAACCCACGGAGCGTGCGTGCGTGAGGCTCGTGCGCGGCGCGATGTCCAAGGTCACGGCGACAGGCGCCGGTGCCTCCGCCGAAGCCGCCGCAGTGGAGACTGCGACGAGGGAAATTTTAGCGAGCAGGTGACGAAGTCGGATCATGCGAAGGCGCGAAACTCGATATCGGCCTCGCTGGTGAAGTAATCGATAAGTCTGCAGGCTTCGGCGGAGCGCGGATAAAAATCGTTATTGCGAACGGTCTGAGGAGGTTCGGCCGGCTTGGCGGCGGGCGCGGGCGTTTGGGCCGCAAGCGTCGATGCCGGCATCAAAAGGGCGAGGTAGCGTGGGAGATGACGCATGGGAATGAGGGGGGCCGGAAGGAGGCGTGATATTCTCAGGGGGGTAAGGTTTATTCTAGTCGAAAGCTGCGGCATCTTGAATAGTCCAGCAACACACCTTCATGCGCGTAACCCACATTGCATCCGGCATCCCGTAAGCGAGGCCAGATAGGAAAATCGACCGATTGGACGATGCCGACATAGCTAATTGCCACACGACGGGTCCACGCACGCGGGAACAAGCAATCTTGGCGGCGCGGTGCAAGAGCTGGCCTCCACCGGAATCTCGGTCACGGGTCTGAGTGAGACACACTGGCCATACCGCATGGCGCGAAATCCGGGAGACCGGAGTCATGCGTTGATCTGCACCATAGGCCGCGGGGAAGTCTGGCAAGATGGCGCCTGGGTAGAATGCGGTCCGGGAATGATTTACTTAGCGCCCAAGGGTGCGATCTACGCCTACCGCGCCCTCCGTGGTTTCGCCTGGCATCACGTTTGGGTCATTTATCAGTCCGATCCGTCCATCGCCATGCCGCAGCGGAGCGAGTGTCGTTCTTTATAAGGAGAGTCATGAGGCGCTCGTGTTCGCGCTGAGGGGACTAAACGTCGAGGTCGCAACCGGGCGAAACCTGAACCAGCACCGCCTGCGGGCCGGGCGGGTCAGCAGCTACTGGCAAAGCCTCATTATTGGCAACGCGCCGCGTCGTCGTCTGGATGCACTTTGGAGGTTGGTGGATGGCGACTTGGCGCATCCGTGGAATTTGGCAGAGCTGGCTCGCAAGGCCGGGGTGAGCGATGAACATCTGCGGCGGCTGGCGCAACCGGAAGTCGGTCGCAGTCCTTTCCGCCATGTCACTTGGTTGCGTCTCACGCGGGCATCCACGTTGTTGCAGACCACGCGGATGAAACTGGAGGAGATCGCGCAGCGGGTGGGGTATGGGGACGCCTTTAGTTTTAGCGTCGCCTACAGCCGCTGGTTCGGGGCGCCTCCGTCGGTTATGCGCGGGCAGCAGGGATATGGCGGGTTTTAGGCTGCTCCCGAGACGTGAAGTCGGGGGAAGGGAGGGAGCGGTTTAGACCTCCGGTCATCCTACAGCTGCCCTGAAAATAGCATTTTGTTGGCGGCCCTCGGCGCCGAGGTATCCGACTTCTTTTTTCGTAGAGGGAGTAGGCGCGGAGGAGTTGGGAAATTGCGTGGATCTCTTCGGAGACTTCGGCGTAACGCTGCTGGCGCTTGAGCTTGATTTTCTAGCGCTGCCAGGGGGTAAAGGCGGTGCTTTTGTCGAGGGCGAGCGGGTGGATGTCGCGGGTGCTGAGTTGCAGGGGGCGCATGGATTTCACGTTTCGAGGCGGGTGCGCACGGCGCGGAGGAGCATGTCGGTGCTTTGGCGCCAGGTGAGGACGGGCATGGCGGAAGAGCGACGCACGGTGCAGTCGGCGATGTCGGCGAGGGCGGTGGCGACGGTGTGGGCGAGGGCTTTGCCGTCGCCGGCGGGGAAATAATAGGCGTGCGGGCCGGCGACCTCGGTGAAGACGGGGATGTCGCTAGCGACGACGGGGAGGTCAACTTGGGCGGCTTCGATGAGGGGGAGTCCGAAGCCTTCGGTATGGGAGGCGGCGATGAGGAGGTCGCATTCGGAGTAGGCCTGGGCGAGGAGGGCGTCGTCGGCCTCGGCGCGCCAGAAGAGGGATTTGTCGAGGAGGGGGTGGGCGTCGATGCGGGCGAGGGCGTCTTCGACGTTCCAGCCCTCTTTGCCGATGATGTGGAGGGCGATGTCGGTGCGGTCGCGGCTGAGGCGGTCGAAGGCGTCGAGGGCGGTGTCGTAGCCTTTGCGGATTTCGAGGGTGCCGACCATGAGGAGGTTGAAGCGGTGGCGGTCGAAGACGTCGGTGGTGTTTTGGGCGGGGGGCCGAATCTCGGCGCGGTCGAAGCCGAGGTGGAAGTAGTCGAGCGCGGGGAGGCGGTGGAGGCGGAGGGAGTCGAGGTAGGCGCGGGTTTCGTCGCGGGTGGCCTGCGAGATGCCGACGAGCGCGCGGGAGTAGGCGGTGAGGAGGCCGATCCAGGAGGCGAAGGATTCCTTGAAGCCCGGCAGGCCTTTGAAGTAGTGGCAGTGGGCGAGGGGAATGAGGTCGTAAACGACGCCGATGATGATGACGCCGGCGGAGTGGAGCGCGGGGAAGAGGCGGAGGTATTCGTCGATCGTGCCCCAGCCGCTGTCGAGGGCGAGGAACACGTCGCCGGGGCGGAGGGTGACGAGCTCCGCGGGGGCGGGGGGACGGCCGGGCGCGTTGAATTTCGGGCAGGAGTGGAGGGCGCCGTCTTTGAGTTCTACGGGGAGCAGGACGAGATCCGGGCAGTCGAGCACGGCGGCCTCGCGGGCGATGTTGCGGACGACGCGTTGGATGCCGCTTTTGTTGTCGTGCCGGGCGGTCTGGGTGATGTCGATCAACAGCCGGCGGAGGGAAGCCGGATCGGCGGGGCGGGGCGGCGGGGGCATCCGGCGGATGAGGGCGGCGTGACGGTCGATGGTTTTTTGGACGAGCTGCCGGAGGTTTTCGGCGGTTTCGCGGGTGCGGCCGGCGGGCAATAGCGCGAGTCGCCGGCGAGGCTGAGGACGCCCCGGTAAAGATGAGTGTGCCAAGGCTCCGCGAGGCCGTCGCTCTCGCTAAAAATCCGGGTGAGGTGGACGCGCCAGGGCACCCGCAGGCTGCGGGCGGCCTTGACCCGTCGCCTGGCGCGGGGGACAAGGGGGTTATCCGGCGGCATGGAGATGTTCCAGATAACGCGTGGTGACCTCGTTGACGGGGCCCTCGGCCATGGTGACGCCTTTCTCGATCCAGACGGCGCGGGTGCAGAGGCGGGCGATGGTGTGAGGGTCGTGGGAGATGAGCACGAGGGTGTGGTCGCCGGTGAACTTGCCGAGGAGGGCGGCGGCGGATTTTTCGGCGAACTTGGCGTCGCCCACGCCGAGGACTTCGTCGATGAGGAGGACGTCCGGGTCGGTCTCCATGGCGACGGCGAAGCCGAGGCGGGCGTTCATGCCGGAGGAGTAGGTGGCGACGGGATAGTCGAAGAACTCGCCGAGCTCGGAAAACTCGTAGATGGCCTCGACGCGGGAGAGCATGTGGCGGCGGCTCTTGCCCATGAGCATGCCGTTTAGCACGGCGTTTTCGCGGCCGGAGAGGTTGCTCTCGAAGCCGATGCCGAGGGAGAGCAGCTGCACGTGGAGATCGGGCTGGAAGCGGGCGCGGCCGCGGTCGATGGAGTAGATGCCGGCGAGCACGCGCATGAGGGTGCTTTTGCCGCAGCCGTTGCGGCCGATGACGCCAAGCTTCTCGCCGCGGTGAAGGGTCATGTTGATGCGGTCGAGCGCCCAGATTTCCTTCTTCTGGCTGGAGGCGAAACTTTTGTTGGAACGGTAGCAGACGCCGACGTCCTGAAGCTCGATGAGGGGTGAGGGGGGGGCGTTCATCAGACGGCGATCGATTTGAGGATGGATTTATCGATGCGGATGCAGAGCCAGAGGCCGATCATGCAGGCGCAGGCACCGAAGACGGCGGCCCAGCCCAGGTGGAGGAGGTTGGGCGGGGCGTCGTAGATGATGACGAGGCGGTAGCTCTCCATGAGGCTGGCGATGGGGTTGGCGTAAAATGCGAGCCGCAGATTCTCCGGGATGCTCTGGGCGGCGAAGAAGACGCCCGAT
Source organism: Verrucomicrobiota bacterium (assembly GCA_025352985.1). Taxonomy (GTDB): domain Bacteria; phylum Verrucomicrobiota; class Verrucomicrobiia; order Opitutales; family Opitutaceae; genus Rariglobus. Next base: position 18,608 of record JANXRL010000083.1, on the reverse strand, counting down.
ATGAAAAACAGGATGCGCAGGACGGCGGCGATGACGAGGGTCGCGTCGTTGACGCGGGTGGCGAGCAGGGTGAGCGGGAGCGCCAGGCCGACGACGACCAGAAGCTGGGCGGCGAAGATCAACGGCAGCCACGCCCACGTCCACGTGGGCGGGTGGTGGGCGAACGAGCAAAACACGAGCACGATGCCGAAGGCGAAGAGGAACTTGATCGTGGTGACGATGATCTGGACGACGGGGAAAATGTATTTGGGCAGGTTGTAGCAGTTGAGGACGCCGATCTTGGCCTTGATGGACGGGAGGGAGCTGTTGATGCCGCTGTCGAACCATTGCCAGGTGGTGGTGCCGATGAGCAGGAGGGTGATGTAGTCGAGTCCCTGGCGTTTCTGGAGGACGCCGAAGATGAGGTAGAGCGTCAGGCTGTTGAGCGCGGGTTCGAGGAGAAACCAGAGGTAGCCGAGGTAGTTCTGGCGGGTTTCGGACTTGAGGCCGGCGAGGGCGCGGAACCAGACGATGTCCTTGTAGCGTAGAAAGCGGGCGAGCATGGCGCAGGGTTGTCGTTGGGAGGGTGCGTGCGGAGGTTCCGGTAAACGGTCACTTTTGAGCGGGAGGCGCTGACCGCGCAAGGTCGGGGTTGCGTCGGGTTCGCGAAAGGTGCGCGCGGCGCGAATAGGAGAGGGGTGCCATCAGGTGGTCTTGCGGTTATAGTTGGGGGTGCCGAGCAGGCGTTGAAAGGCGCGGTAGAGGTGTAGCCCGACCGAGGTGGCGTAGTGCAGGGCGCGAAGGCGTGCGATTTCGGCACCGGATTTCTGGTGGACCTCCGTCAGTTCCGCGATGCGTCGTTTGAGCAACCGGCTTATCGGGGCGGTGGAGAGAGGAGAGATCTCGTAGTCGTCGAAGATGCAGGGCGGATAGGAAAAGGACGGGAGCAGTTCGGGATGCGCGTTGGAAACGTAGAAGCGGTTGAGGCCGTCGAAATAGGCGAACGTGTAGCCGCGGACGAGCAGCAGCGGCTCCCAGCCGTGGTGGTTGGGGTTTCCACCCATCTCGGTGCTTTCGACGAGGATGATCCAGGGGGCGGACGGTGGAGTTCCCCCAGCCGCGCAGAAGGGATTCTTCCATTCCCTCGACGTCTATCTTCATCCAGTGGATGTCCTGACCGACATGGGGGGCGAGCACGCTTTCGAGAGTGAGGCCATCAACGGTGGTTTCGCGGATCAGTCTGCCTTGCCGGACAAGGGTGGCGTGTTGTTTTGGGATCCGGTGCTAAGGCCGGTGTCGGCAATCTCCCAGAAGGGGATGCGGCCGGTGTGTTCGCCGAGGGCGGCCTCGATGACTGTCTCGTCGGCGCGAAAGGGATGGACGGCCCTGTCCCAGGCGCGTGCAAACACGCGCTTCAAGGACGGGCTGAAAAACGAGTGGCGTATCACGACGGCGAGAACAACGCCTGCGCGCGAAACTGATAACAAGTGCAATTCTTGCCGCGGGATGATTTTTGGCGCGCCACACTTCGATGTTGCCAGAGCCACCGCCGACCACGGTTATTCGGGGACAAATCTCCACTATGCGCCGATCATTCTGCATTGTTGTCATGCTTGCCGGCTTGGGCGGCCTTTCCCTCAAGGCGCAGACCACAGGGGCTTCCGAGTCGCTTCTCCGGATTCCCGAGACGCTCATCGACGGCCTCCAGCCGCTTGCGGCCAAGGCGCTGGAGACGTCGCCCCGCGTGATCGACGCGCGGCTCAAGGCGCTCGCCGCCGCCGCCCGCGAAGAGGAAACCCGCAGTCTCACCCGTCCGCACGCGGATGTGTATGTCTCGGGCGGCTACCGGGCGACCGATGCCGGCCCCACCGGCTCTTTCCAAACCTACTACAACGCCTCCGCCGAGCAGCCGCTCTGGCACTGGAACTCCCTCGATAACCAAAAACGCGTCGCCAAAATCCAGCGGCAGCTCGCCGACAACGACTACGATGAGGCCCGCCGTCTGCTCGTGCTCGACATCCGCCGACGGTATCTCGACCTCGTGCTGCAAAAACTCGACACGGCCGAGACCGACGCGGCCTCCGAACGCCTCGCCGGCCACTTAAAGGCCAGCCGCGACCAGGCGGCGCGCGGCCAGGTCTCCGCCGACCTGCTCACCGCCGAAGAGCTCAACGTGAAGACGGCGGAGGTCTCTCGCGACCGCAAGCGCGAGGCCTTCCAGCGTGCGTTGCGCGCGTTTGCCGTGCTCAACGGCCTGCCCTCGTTTTCGCCGGACGGCCTGCCCGCGCAAATCCCCGGAGTGTCCCCGGCCTTGGTGGCGTTGCTCGCGCCCGAGGTCCCGGCGCCCGCACCCCAAGGCGCGCCCCCGGCGGCGCTGGCCCGCGCGCAGGGCGAACTCACCACCGCGCGGCTCAACGAAGACATCACCCGCGTGCGCAACCTCCCCATGGTGAATCTCGCGGCGGGCGCCAACCAGGACCAGACCAGCGGCGCCGACCAGACGGCGGCGCTTTCGTATTACGGTGGCGTCAACGTGCGCTGGAACATCTTTGACGGCTTTGCCACGCGCGCGGCCGTGCGGCAGGCCAAGGTGGTCGTGCGCCAAAGCGAACGCGCCCTCGCCGACACCCGCACCCAACTGGAGCAGGAACTGGCCGACGGCGCGGCCGATGTTGCTCTCGCTGTCAAGGAACTGCAGATCGCCGAGGAGCGTTTCGCGCAGACCTCGTCCCGCCAGCAGGTGGATGAAGACCTGCGCAAATCGGGCCGCCTGGCCGACGCCGACTGGCAGACGCGCCGGGGCGCCGTGCAAGTCGAGCGCGCCAACCTTTTCAGCCTGCGCGGCGGGTTGATCCTGCTGCTGGCCGAGCAGGAATTATTGCGCCAGCGGGCGACCAAGCCCTCCAAGGAAATCTCCTTCCCGTGAAATCCCGCCGCACTTTGATTTTGCTGGTCGCGGTGCTCGCGTTGTCCGCCGCCGCGTGGCTCGCGGTCACGCTGGCCGAGCCGAAGGCGGCGGTCGCGGCCGTCAGGCGCGGCACCGCCCTCAACGCCGTGCCCGCCAACGTGGTCGTGCGCGCCGATTACATCATGGACCTGCGCAGCGAGGCCGGCGGCCGCGTGCAGGACTCCGCCCTCGTGCTCGGCGCGGCGGTGAAGCAGGGGCAGATGCTCCTCAAGATCGACGACACCGACCTCAAGCTCGACCTCGAGCGCGCGACCAACGACTACAACGCCGCCGTGCGCCGCCGCGAGATCGGATCGGCCACCAAGCTCGATCTCGAGACCGCGCGGGCCGATCTCGCCAACTTCACAAAACTGGCCGAGGCCGGCCAGTATCCCGCCACCGAGCTCGACAAGCGCAAGCGCGAGCTCCGCCAGCTCGAGCAAAAGCAGGAAATCGAGGACGTGAACGAGACCTCGCTCATCGACAGCCTCGCGACCCAGATCAAAACCCAGAGGCGCCAGATCGAGAAAACCTCCCTGGTCTCGCCCATCGGCGGCGACGTGACGGCGGTCTCCGCCCACGTGGGCGACCTGATTGCGCCCGGCGCACCGCTGGCCTCGCTGCTGGCGAAAGCGCGCGTGGTGGAAGCGCGCGTCGCCGAGGAGAATTTCGCGGGCATCGCCCCGGGCCAGCCCGCTTCCGTGCGTTTCCTGAGCTACGGCAACGACCAGTTTTCAGCCAAGGTCGCGCGCGTGCTGCCGACCGCCGATCCGCTGACGCAGCGCTACACGGTTATCCTCGATGTCGCCATCGCGCCCGAGCGCCTCGTGCCCGGCCTGAGCGGCGAGGCGAGCATCACGGTGGGCGAACATCCCGGCGTGCTCATCATCCCGCGCCGCGCGTTGCTGGGCGACTACGTGCTCGTTGTGAAATCCGGCCGCGTGGAGCAGCGCCGTGTGCAGCGCGGCTACGAAAGCCTCAACGAGGTCGAGATCGCGGACGGCCTGAAAGAGGGCGAGTTGATCGTCACCGACAACCTCGACGCCTACCGCCAGGGCGACCGGGTGCGCGCCGCGCGGCCCTGAGCGCACCGCCCATGTCGCCGAATCTGCGCATCGCCCTGCGGTTTCTCACGGCGCGCCGGCGGGCGATGTTCATGAGCCTGATCGGGATCATGGTCGGCGTGGGATTTTTCATCGTCACGCAGGCGCAGACGAGCGGCTTCGAGGACTTTTTCATCAAGACGATCCTCGGCACCAACGGCGCGCTCAAGATCGAGGACCGGCTGCAGGCGACGCTGTTTCCGATGGAGGCCGACGGGGCTGACGGGCATTCCGACTTTCTCGTGGCGAGCGACGGCAACAAGAAGATCATCCCCGGCGTCGAGGATCCTGCGCGGATCAGCGAGGCGGTGCGCCATTTCAAGAATGTCTCCGGGGTTTCCATCGTGCTTGAGGGCACCGCCACCCTTGCGACCAACGTGAGCGGCGCGACGGCGCATGTGCAGGGCGTTAACATCGCCGACCACCTCGCGGTCTCCGATCTTTCGCGGCAGATCCTGCAGGGCAGCCTGGCGGATTTTCGCATTGTGCCCACCGGCGCGGTGGTCGGCAGCATTCTCGCCGCGCGGCAGAAACTGCACCCGGGCGACTCGTTCACGCTGGAGTGGAACGGCGCGTTGCGACGCTACCGGGTGAGCGCGATCTTCGAGACCGGCGTGAGCGACATCGACCGGGTGCGCATTTACGTCCACCTGCCCGAGGCGCGTTCGCTTTTCCAAAAGCCCACCGGGGCGTCGTTCCTGCAGGTGAACCTGTTTGATCCGGGGCGGGCGCGCGAGGATGCGGTGCGCATCCAGGAGGTCATCGGGCACGTGGTCGCCCCGTGGCAGAAGCGCGAGAAAACCTGGCTCGATGTTTTCCGCGCGCTGCGCCTGTCCTCCGCCATCACGGTCTCGACGATCATCCTCATCTCGGGCCTGGCGATGTTCAACACGCTCGCGATGGTGGTTATGGAGAAGACCAAGGATATCGCGATCCTGCGCTCGATGGGCTACGCCCGGGCGGATATCGCCCGCATCTTCATCTGGCAGGGCGCCATCGTGCTCGCGGCCGGCGCGATGGCCGGCTGCGTGCTCGGGGCGGCTGCCACCTACGGCGTTTCCAAGCTGCCCATCCGCATCCGCGGCATTTTTTCGACGGATTCCTTCGTCGTCTCGTGGTCGCTCTCGCACTACGTGGCGGCGGTGCTCATCGCCTCGGTGATCGTGATGGCGGCAAGCCTCATCCCGGCGCGCCGCGCCGCGCGGCTGGAGCCGGGGGACGTCATCCGGGGGACTTCGCAATGAGCACGCCCGTCGCCGCCAACGCCGTGATCCGTTGCGAAAACCTGCACCGCCATCTCGGGCACGACGCCGGACGCGTGCATGTGTTGCGCGGAGTTTCGTTTGAGGCGGAGCGGGGGCTTGTTCATGCGATCGTCGGTCCTTCGGGTTGCGGCAAATCCACGCTGCTCTACCAACTCGGCCTACTGGACAAGCCGGACGATGGCCGCATCTGGATCGGCGGCGAACTGGTTTCCAACTCCAGCGACGAACTGCGCACTGCCGCGCGCGGGCGGCATCTGGGTTTCGTGTTTCAGTTTCATTTTCTGATGCTGGAGTTTTCAGCGTTGGAAAACGTGATGATGCCCATGCGCAAGCTCGGCCGGCTCAACGAGGCGGCGATGGCGGAGCGGGCGCGCCACCTGCTGGGCGAGGTCGGCCTTGGCGACAAGACGCACCGGCTGGGCACGGAGCTTTCCGGCGGCGAACAACAGCGCGTGGTGGTGGCGCGCGCACTGGCCAACGAGCCGTCGGTCATCCTTGCCGACGAGCCGACAGGCAATCTCGACCAAAAAAATTCCACGATGGTTTTCGACCTGCTGGCCCGGCTCGCGCGCGAGAACGGCCAGGCGGTCGTGCTCGTCACGCACAATCCCGAGATCGCGAAACGCAGCGACCGCGTGCTTTCGATGCGCGACGGGGTGTTTGTTTAAACGCCGGCCGCGCCGGAGGGCGCTTACGTGCGGTCGTGAATCCAGCGGACGATCTGCTCGGGGTGTGTGGGCGGGCGCGCGGCGCGAAGATTGGCGCGCAGGGTGTCGGCGAAGGCCGGCTCTTCCATCAACCGGATCACGTGGCCGACGATTTCACGCGGGGAGGAGCCGAAAAGCGAGCAGCCGTGCTCGCGGCAGTATTTCACGGTGATCATTTCCTGCGGCATGACGCCGCCGATGCCATTGTGGATGACGGGCGTGCCCAGCAGGATGGCTTCGCTGGTCGCGCCCGTGCCCGGACGGGCGACGATGGCGGAGGCGAGACGGGTGAGGGCGGGCATTTCCTCGGTGTGCCCGAGCGTGCGGATCACGAGCGCGGGATGGGCGGCAGCAAAGGTTTCGACGCGGGCGCGCACGGCGGTGTTTTTGGAGCAGAGGACGATGACCTGGAGTTTCCGTCCGGAGTCGGCGAGCTGGCGCAGGAGCGCTAGGTGGTTGTTGGCCCCGACGCTGCCGGTGCTCAGGAGCAGGGTGAAGACGGCGCGGTCGAGCTTGAGCGCGCGCGCCATCGCGCCGGTCGCGGCCTCGATCTCGGTTTCGGGAGCGAAGAAGGCGGGGCGGAGCAGCAGGCCGCCAAGGAGCACGCGGTCGTCGGGCGTGCCGACGGCGCGGGCGGCGGCGCAGACCTCCGCAGTGGCGCCGATGAAGCCGTCAACGCGCGGGTTGGTCCAGTGGCGGCTGAAACCGTAGCCGCTGGAAAGCTCGGTGCAGTAGGTGACGGTGCGCAATTTCACGTCGGGCAGGGCGGCGCGTGCGAGCTCAAGGAAACCGTGATTGGTCTGGTCGTGGACGCTGATGACGCGGTCGGGACGCCATTCCTGGATGAGCCGGGTGAAAAGGTCGCGCCCGAGGATTTTGCGTCCGTGGCGGTGCATGGCGGCGACCTCGAGGTAGTTGTAGTAAACGTGATGGAAGCGCGGGGCGTAGCGCTGGATGCAGTTGTAGAACCCGACGCCGAACTTGTAGAGCCAGTGGGTGCTTTCGAGAACCTGCACGACACGCACTTCGACGGTGTCGCCGTAAACGAGCCGCGACCATTGGCGGATTGACTCGGCGCGCATGTCGTGGCCAGTGCCAGTGGAGGAAGTCAGGATGAGCCAGCGCATAAAAGAAAACCGACGATGAAACATTCGTGCGGTGGGTAAAGGCGCATATCCGCAGTCTGATCCGGAAAACCGGGCTTCGCGGCACTGGGTCGTTTGTCACTTATTAAGTGACAAACGGGTTTGGGGTAAAGCGGAGGAGGAGGCGGAAAACGGGCGTAAAAAAAAGCCGGTCGCGAAGGGCGACCGGCTTTTGAAGTTTTGCGAGAGCGACTGGTTTGCAGACGCTCGCGGCGGCGAGGGAACTCAGAGTTCGTAGGCGGCGAGTTGTTTTTCGACGCGGTTCTTGTCCAGCTTGGCGAAGGAGGGGAGGCCGTTGTCGTAGGGGACAATCGTCTCGCCCTGAATCAGCGGCTGGGCGTAGCGGAGGAACTGGTGGTTCATGCTCACGCCGTCTTCGTTGATCCACTCGCGGGGGAGCTTCTTCACGCCGTTGGCGATGTCGCTCAACGGGGCGAGGCCGGTCTCGACGGTGTAGTGGTCTTGGTCGCCGCGGAGGAGGGTGACCATCTTGTCGGTCTCACCGGCGATGGCGGCCTTGACGGCGGCCTGACCCGCGAGGAAAGCCTCGTCGGCATCGGTCTTGGAGCCGGCGTGAACGGCGGCGCGCTGGGCCATGCCGAGCTTCACGGTGCGGGCTTTGATGCCGGGCATGTTCTGCTCGACGAGACTCTGGAGATAGTCTGCTGCGCCGCCCAACTGGGCGTGGCCGAAGGCGTCGGTGGCCTCGGCGGCGGAGACGTAGTTGCCGTCGGCGTCGATCAGGCCTTCGCCGACGACGATGAGGCAGTATTTCTCGCGCTTGAGGACGCGTTGGACGTCGGCGATGAACTTTTCCTGGGAGAAGGCGACCTCGGGGAGGTAGATGAGGTGGGGGGCGTCGTGCGGGTGGTCTTTGCGCTTGGCAAGGGAGGCGCCGGCGGCGATCCAGCCGGCGTTACGGCCCATGACCTCGACGATCTGGACGAGATCATGCTGGCCCATGGCCTCGTTGTCGCAGGCGATCTCGCGGATCGTGGTGCAGATGTATTTGATGACGGAGCCGTAGCCGGGGCAGTGGTCGATGACGGGGAGGTCGTTGTCGATCGTCTTCGGGATGCCGATGACGCGGAGGGCGTAGCCCTGTTGCTGGGCGAGCTTGGAGATCTTGTCGGCGGTGTCCTGGGAGTCGTTGCCGCCGGCGTAGAAGAAGAAGCGGATGTTGTGGGCCTTGAAGACTTCGAGGACGCGCTCGTAGTCGGCCTGTTTCTTGAGTTTGTAGCGGCAGGTGCCGAGAGCGGCGCCGGGGGTGAACTTGAGGCCGCGGATGGTCTGCTGGGACTCGGCGGCGAGGTCGATGAAGTCTTCCTGGAGGATGCCGAGAACGCCGTTGAGCGTGCCGTAAATCTCTTCGATTTCGACGTGGTTGAGCGCTTCGGCGATGACGCCGGCCACGCTGGCGTTGATGACGGCGGTGGGGCCGCCGGACTGGCCTACGAGGACATTACCTGTGAGTTCTTCGGACATGGCGTGTGTTTGGATTAAAAGGGAGTGAAGAGAGAACGTGAAGGTGCAGGTTGGCGGGCGGCGGGCGCCGCTGGCAAACCCAAAGTGCGGACGGGGGCGTGCCGGACCGTGCAAGCGACCAACGCCGAAGGGAGGCTGCCGCAGGGAGACCTTAGCTTTCTTCGAATGGGTTGCCCACCTTGCCAACTCGGTGTTCACGCATGGCGCGTTTCATGTCCTTTTCGGGCTGGGCGCAGAGGTCTTTGATGACGGCGGCGGCGATCAGACCGAAAAACATGAACAACACGATGAACAGCATGGTGATTTACCTTCTAAATAAATGGTTTTTTCTGGCTTGGCTGATACGCTGCTCAATCTCTTCTTTGCGGATGACCTCGGCCTTGGCGCGGTTCCATGCGTCTTTGATAAAAGCGGCGGCTGTTATCATAACTAAAAAAATCACGACAAAGAAAATCACAGGAAGATACTGGCCCGATGTGGAGGGTGGGGCAAGGGTAGATGCCGGAACTTGCAAGCCTTAGGGACCCAAAGCAGGGGCTCAGCGCGGGGGTCTGGGCGTGAGATAACGGGTGGCGCCGGTGCGGAGTAGGCATGTGTCATGCCTTCTGGAATGAAGCCGGCGGCGGGCATGGGCGGGGGAGTGTCAGGCGGTGAACGTGCCGCGTTTTTCGCCGCGCTGGGCGCGGCCGATGATGACGAGGGCGGCGAGGATTTCGGAGATCGTCTCTTTCTTCGCGCGGGCAAAGACCGTCGCGAGGTCGGCGGCGGTTGCTTCACGGCCAAACGCGTTGAGCGCGGCCGCGACGGCCTCGACCTGCGCGGGGCGTTCCTTGGGCCACGGGGTTTTTACGCGGGAGCGTTTGGAGGCGGGTTTGGGCTGCGCGGTTTTTTTGGCGGCGGTGAGCGAGAGGGAGTCTTGCGCGGGGGCCTGGAACTCGGGGCGGAGCCAGCGGATTTTGCCGAGCTTTTCCTCCTTGGCGCGGGCGGCGTTGAGGGCGACGAGGTTTGAAAGGATTTCGGGGTCGTCGAGGTCGGCGGGCCAGCCGTAGGCGGCGGCCACGGCGGCGTCGAGGTCGTCGTGGAGGAGGCGCAGGGTGGAGACGAGGGCCTGGTCGTGGACGAGCTTTTCCTTGGGCGTGAGCGGCTGGTGGGCGCGGAGTTTTGCGAGGACGTTGTAAATCGTGGTCAACCCGAGGCCGTGCTCGGCCTGTGCACGTTTGCGGTGGGCGTCGAGGGACTCGGCGAGCTTGGCGATGTAGGCGCGTTGCTTGGCGTTGCAGTCAGGAAATGGGAAGGGGTCGAAGCATTCCGTTTTGGGATAGACCGGACGATCTTCTAGCAACGCGCCACGTGAGAGCGCGAAGCTCACATGAAAGTGGCTGCTCAAAACACCGAGGTGGAAGGCATCGGAGAGGGCGATGACGACGAGTTTGTTGTCGGGCAAAATCTCGGCGTCGAGGAACTGGAAGATGCGGTGTTTGGCCGTCTCGACGGTGGCGATGTAGCGCGGGAGGCCAGAGATCGCCGGACGCAAATCGCGCCTTGGTTCGCCGTGAACCCACCATGTGTTGCGATAGCTGGCGCGAGCATTGGAATCGCGTTCGGGTTTTACGGTGCGAACGAGGTGTTCATAAACCAGCGGGAAGCGCGTCTGGACCTGATCTAAGTCGAGGCCGAAGAGGTCGATCACCAGCGCGTCTCGCGGTTGGTCGGTGAGGTCGCGACCGTTGCGGTAGGGGCGAATGTGTTTTTCGAGTCCGGCCACTTTGCCAAGGCCGAGGGCTTTCGCTTCGGCTGGCGTGACGATGAAGCCGGAGCCGATCAACTGCATGCCGCGGTAGGCCAGCCCATCATTGGCGAGAAGCGGCTTGGTCGCGGTGACATCCGCGCCGACGGTGAAATCGGGCGAAACGTGGCCGGAGTCTTTATCGAGGGTCACATCGAGCGAGCCGTCGTCCTTGCGGTCGTCCACGCCGTAGGCGGCGGCGGCCTCTTCGAGCGTGTCGTTGCGCAGGGCGCGGTTGGCGCGGAGTTCGCGGAGGCGTTCGCTGTTGGGGCGTTCCGAGGTGACGGTGAGGAGCACGCCGGTGGGGTCGTCGCCAGCGAGCTCGCCGACGGTCATGGCGATGCGCACGGCGGCACCCTCGGCGGTGTCCACCCACGGGTGATCGGGAATGGCGAAGCGGAGGGCGAGCGCGGGGAGGATCGGCTCGCTCACGCTTGCCGCTACGGGGCGGAGGTGGGCGGCGACGATGCGGCGGTTGAAGGTCTGGCGGATGCTGTTGGTGGTGATGAAGCCGAAGCGTTTCACGGCGCCGGAGCGGACGAGCTGAGCGGCTTTGTGCCACCAGAACATGACGAAGTCGGCGCTCTCGGGAATCTCGGGGTAGGTGGCGCGGAGCGTCTCGGTGTAGCAGTCGCCCAAGTCCTCGCGCATACGCGAGGTGCCGAGGAAGGGCGGGTTGCCCACGATGTAATCGCAGGCGGGCCAGACGGCGGGGCGCGGGTTGGCGTAGCGGTAGAGCGGGCGGGTCTTGGATTCGTCGGGCACCTCGCGGCCGGTTTCGGCGTCGGTTTTGGTGGAGCGGCGATCCCAGAGGGAAACGGGGGCGAGGGGGTTGGCCTTCGCGGCGGCGGCGAGCTTGGCGGTGTCGCGGGCGAGTTCGGGCGGGAGGCCCGGGATGGAGGCGGGCTCGGCGGCGGCGAGTCGCCAGGTGACGATCTCGGGCGGGCCGTCGCAGGCGAGGACGGCGTCGCGGTTTTCGATGTTGTTAAACGCGCGGAGCACGGGTTCGGCGGGGGCGACTTGGCCGAGGGTGCGGTAGTGCCACTGGAGGTAGCCGATCCAGAGGACGAGTTCGGCGATGGAGGCGGCGCGGGGGTTGAGTTCGAGGCCGAGGAACTGGTGCGGATCGACCGTCTCGGCGCCGATGCCACGGGGGCCGCGTTCGGTGCGGCGACCGCCGCCGAAGCGTTCGTAGGCTTCGAGGACTTCGCCTTCGAGAATTTTGAAGTGGGCGAGGGTGACGTAGAGGAAGTTGCCCGAGCCGCAGGCGGGATCGAGCACGCGCACGGAGCAGAGGCGGCGGTGGAACTTAAAAATATCCTCTTGGGCGCGGGCGGTGCGGCCGGCCTCGGCCTGGGAGATGGCGGAGGCGAGGACGTTGCCCCACTCGGCGCGGAGCGGGTCGATGACGGCGGGGAGGACAAGGCGCTCGACGTAGGCGCGCGGGGTGTAGTGGGCGCCGAGTTTGTGGCGCTCGGCGGGGTCGAGGGCGCGTTCGAGAAGGGTGCCGAAGATGGCGGGCTCGACGTCGCGCCACTGGAGGGCGGCGGCTTTGATGAGGAGGTCGAGCTGGGCGGCGTTGACCGCGAGGGCGGAGGCTTCGTTGAAGAGGCCGCCGTTGAAATGGAGGAGCTTGACGCGGAGCACGGTGGAGAAGGGCGTGCCGGTGTTGAGCTCGCGGAAGAGGTTTTCCAGGGTGGCGGCGACGCCGTGGGGGGTGGGGCGAAGGCTTTCGAGGAGGGTGCGGAAGCCGTCCTTGGGGAGCAGGCCCACGTCCTCGGCAAACATGCAGAAGAGGCAGCGGGTGAGGAAGGCGGCGACGAGGCGGGGCTCGTGCCGGTCGGCCTCGAAGGACTTGGCCAACTCGGCGAGGTGGCGGGCGGCCTGGCGGGTGACCTCGGCGGAGGTTTTGGCGGGATCGAGCGAAACGGGGTCGAGCCAGATGGCGCGGAGGCGGGCGCGGATCTTCTCGTTGCGCAGGTCGGCGAGGAGGACGCGGTGCGAGCGGGCGTCGGGAAACGGGAGGTAGGCGCGGCCTTTTTGGGTGAAGTCGGCGAAGATCTCGAAGGAGTGGCCGACATCGCACACGATGAGGAAGAGCGGGGTGGGTTCGGCAGCGGGCAGGTGGCGGACGTAACGCTCGGCCTGGGCCTTGGCGGAGAGCATGGCACGGCCGTAGGGATCGGCGCGGCGGGAGGCGATCGTGTCGGCGGGCGCGAGGAAAAGCTCGGGCTGGCCGTCGGGCGAGGAGGCGGCGACGCCGGGGCGGGAATCGGCGGCTTCCTGCTTGGCTTCGAGGGCGAAACAGGCGCGTTTGTAGAGGTCGATGTGGCCGGTGGTCACACGGCCGTCGGCGTGGCGGAGGGGGACGGCGCGTTCAAAGACGTAGGCGTTTTCCGCACTGTCGGGTCCGGCGGGATCGGGGCGCGAAACGCCGACAAGGTCGCAGAGCTCGGCGAGGAAAAGATCCTTGTTGGCACGTTCGGCGCGCTCGGTGTCGGACCAGCGGGCGATGAAGGTGGCGACGGGATCGGAGGACATGCGCGTGACGAGCAAAGCGGGAGGACACCGAGGGGCAAGCCTGCGGCGGAAAGATTGGCGGGAAACCGGTTCAGGCCTTGGGCATCGCGGCGGTGACGAGGGCGTAAACCTCGTCCCAATCGCGGGCGCGGAGGGTGTCGCCGAGGTGGCGGTTGGTGGGGTTGTCGAAGGTGATGCAGGGACGGCCGGCGGAGCGGTAGGCCTCGATGTTCTTCGGCGAGTCGTCGATGTAGAGATCGGCGTTGATGGAGAGCTTGTCCTTCACGAAGCAGAGGTCGCGGTAGGGGATGTCGAAGCGCTCCAGCCACTCGGCGGTCTGGATGACGGATTTGCCGTGCAGGCCGCCAACGTAGAGGCGGTGGGTGATGATGCGGATGTGGACGCCAAGCCGCGACAAGCGGCGCAGGGTGTAGGCCGCGCCGGGGATGGCGGGGGCGGTTTTGAGGAGCTCGTGCTGGTTGACGGCGTGGCGGTGGAGGGCGTCGTAGGTGAGGTCGTAGCCGCCGGCGCCTTTGTGTTTTTCGAGGAGGCCCCACTCGCTCAGGCCGAAGGTGTAGTCGTCGGGAAGTTCGGCGGGAGTTTTGCCGAAATAGGCGGCGGCGATGGGTTTGAGGCCGCCGTAGAAGTCCACCACGACGCCGTCGAGATCGAGGCCGAAGATGAAGGGCTGGGGAGCTCGGGAGGGCATGAAAATAGCGAGGAGTGATGAAAGGCAAATTTACTGACAAGGTGAACGAATCGTTCTCCGGAAACGATGCCATGCCAAGGGCTGCGCGCAATCTCGGATAAACGGGGCGGGGTGATACTTGGAGATGAAGAGCGATAACGTTTGAAACAACATACCAGTGGAACTTGATTTCGGATATGTCTTCTGTGGGGTTCATCCTCTCATAACAGTAAACGACCGTTGCGTGAAAACTGAACATTGGCTTACGGCGGTGTTGATCTTTACGGCGGTGCCTTTGCTGGCCGAGCAGACGGCAGGTGCGCCTGCACCCTCTTTAGGTTCAGGTTTACAAGGGGATGACATCGCGACAGTCGTTCGTGCGCTCGATGTTCCTGCGATCAAACTTCCTTTGCGAACACCGCTTGCTCCGGAAGAAATCGCGCAGATCAAGCAACACATCGCCAATCTTGCCCTGATTGATCGCCCCGACATGGGGCTTGCGAGCAACTATACCGGCACGGCGTTCGCTCCCGTTCCACAAGTGTCCAGCGTCGGAATGATGCTGCTGGGATCTGCCCAGCCCAAGACATCCGGCGATTTTGTAGAACTCGTCAAACTCGGCCCCAAGGCGTTGCCTTTTTTGCTGGAGGCGCTGGATGACCGGACTCCGACCAAACTCGTGCTCGGCCAGCCAATAGGTTCACATTCGAACGAAATATTTGGCGGCATGTTTCGTCGAAACGAAATCAGGGGCAACCCTGCCAACGCAGCCGAGCGGACGGCCATCGGCCCCAAACCTCCCCATGCCTCGGAAGACCTTGATTTGGGTGAGAGCGTCAGAGACCAGCGGCACATTGTCACCGTGGGCGATGTGTGTTTCGTGATCATCGGGCAGATTACCAATAGGCCTTCCTATCGCGCGTCGCGTTATCAGCCCACGGCTATCTCCATCATCAACAGCCCCACGGATGACCCGGAGCTCGTGAAACAAATCCGTTCGATCTGGTCGGCGTCAGAGCCCGAGCAACACCTGATGGATTTCCTGCTTCTGGATTTTTCCACCACGGTTAATCTTCCTGAAAATGCGTCACAGGAGCTTCGCCAGCGAGCTTTTGGAGTGGCGTGGCAATTTCCAATCGGGGCGACGATGCGTTTGCTCTATTATTTTCCAAACGAAACGGGCGATTTGATCGCGCAACTTATCGCGGGAAAAGCTGAAGACAAAGACCTGCTCGAAGCCGTAGCGTGGAGCAAACACCCCGCCGTGCGGAGCCAAGTGACCAAGATTTTTCGTGAGACCAAAGACCCTATGGTTTTGCTCACCTGTCTTTCTGCGGTGGATGAAAAGGACAACGATTTGGTGCTGCAGCGGATATTAAGCCTGATTGACGCATTAAAACTGCCACCCGATATCGCAGACAAGGAGCCCTTCGGCCCCTTTGACGAGGGGTATATGTTGGTCTTGGCGGCTGGAAAGCGATTGGGTGCTGCTTCCAAGTCGGTTTATTTGCGCTACAGTGAGCAACCGACGTTCAATCGTCGGGTTGCCTTGTGTTCCGCCATTCAAGCGCGCCCCGAATGGGCCGTGGAGTTCCTTGCGCCACTACTGGATGACACTCGCGAAGAGCGCATGTGGTATCAGGTGGTGGAAGGCAATGATCAGAACCGGCTCGCCATTCGCGTGTGCGATGATGCCGCTCGGGCCATCAACCTCAGTCGCCCCGATTTGCCGTTTGTCCTTCACGGCACGCACGTGGATCTCGACCGACAGATCGCGGTGATGAAACGGTTAATCGCTAAAACTGTGCCCTCAAAACCAGCCGATCCGACTCAGAGCAGCTTGCCTGGCTCGTAGGTGGCGGAGCCGGGGACTTTTTTGGCGAGGGGGGCGACGGTTTTGACGAACGTGTCCACTTGCTGCGGGGCGGCGCCGACGAAGCGTTTGCTGTCACTCAGGATCGCGCGGAGGGATTTTTCGGAGAGGCCGAGGCGGGTGTCGGCGGCGAGGAGGACGACGAGGTCGGTCTCGCCTTCGCCGGTGCGGATGGACTTGGCGGCGGCGAGGGCGTTTTCCTTGATCGCGAGGTGGGCGGTCTCGCGGCCTACGCCGGCTTTCACGGCTTCCATGAGGATCGTGGTCGTCGCGAGGAAGGGGAGTTGGCGCTGGATCTCGGCGCCGATGGCGGCTTCGAAGACGTCCATCTGGTTGAGGACGGCGAGGAGGGTTTCGAGGAGGCCGTCGATCGCGTAGAAGGCGTCGGGCAACGCGACGCGGCGGACGACGGAGCAGGAGACGTCACCTTCGTTCCATTGGTGGCCGGAGAGAGCACCGGTCATCGTCACGTAGCCGGAGAGAATCGTGGAGAAGCCGCAGATGCGCTCGCAGTTGCGGGCGTTGACCTTGTGCGGCATCGCGGAGGAGCCGACCTGGCCTTTTTGGAAACCCTCGGTGAGGAGGCCCTGGCCGGCCATGAGGCGCAGGGTCGTGGCGAAGCTCGCGGCGGCGGCGCCGACCTGGTGGAGCGCGGAGACGACTTCGAAATCGAGCGAGCGCGGGTAAACCTGGCCGACGGCGAAGAGCGTGGATTTGAAGCCGAGGTGCTTGATGATGCCGGCTTCGAGGCGGGCGACTTTTTTGGCGTCGTTGAAGAGGGTGAGCTGGTCGAGCTGGGTGCCGACGGCGCCTTTGAGTCCGCGGACGGGATAACGGGCGGTGATCTCGTCGAGGCCGGTGTAGGCGGCGAGGAGTTCCTGGCCGAACATGGCGAAACGCTTGCCGAGGGTGGTGGGCTGGGCGGGGACGTTGTGGGTGCGGCCGGTGAGCATGAGCGAGCGGTATTGCTTGGCGCGCTTGGAGAGCTTGAGGAGCGCGGCGGCGGTCTTCATGCGCACGACTTCGAGGGAGCGGGCGACCTGGAGCTGCTCGACGTTTTCGGTGAGGTCGCGCGAGGTGAGGCCGAGGTGGATGGATTCGCGGCCGGCGAGGGCGTTGAACGCCTCGATGCGGGCCTTGACGTCGTGGAGGGTGATGCGTTCGCGGGCGTCGATGTCGGCGAGGTCGATGGTGTGCTTAACCTTTTCGTAGGCGGTGATGGCGGCGGCGGGGATGTCGAGGCCGAGGTCGCGCTGGGCTTTCATGACGGCGATCCAGTAGTCGCGCTCGATGGCGATGCGGCCGGTGGGCGACCAGATGTCTTTGATGAGCGGCGAGGCGTAGCGTTCGGCGAGGACGTTGGGAATGGCGGACATGGTTGAGACAAACTCCAAACGTCAAACGGCCAAAGGCCAGAGAAAATCCAAGGCAGGTTAATCTGGAAATCAGGAAGGCAGGAACGGAGCCGGAGTTTTTAACCGCGGATTGCGCAGATGGGCGCAGATACGGACCGGTCAGGCGGGTTTACCGAAGGTGCGATCGAGCGCGGCCTGCAACACGCGTTGGAGGCCGAGCAAGGTGACGAGTGCGAGGGCGCCCCAGCGGACTTCCGTGTTCATGAGGTAGTCGCCCTCGACCAGAAAAATCGCCAGGGCGAGGCCGAAGACGTCGAGCATGCTCCAGCGCCGCCAGAGCAACATGTGGCGGTAGGCGGCGTCCGCCGTTTGTCCGCGTCTCAGCCGCAACCACCACACGCAGGAGGCGACCCATGCGGCCAGCGGGGTAAAAATCAGGAAGACGCCGGTGATGACGGCGGGCACGACGGCTTTGTGCATGAGTGTGGGCACGACGGTCACGATGCTGTAGCTGTTGTCCGCGAGCAGCCAGTCGTGGATGCGCAGGAACGGCAGGCCTACGGTGCCGGCGAGGGCGAGACCGGAGAGCGTGAGCCAGCCGCCGCCTCCGGCGAACACGCCGCCCTTGAGCGGCGGTGGCGAAAGAGGAAAGGGCAGGGCGACGGAAAGCAGTGCGCCGCCCGCCATGCTGAGCATGATCGCCGCGACGAACACCGAGATGCCGATGAGGGGGGTCGAGCCGACGAGAAGCTGGCCCGAAGTGAGGGCGAGAATCAGGCATACGAGAAACACGTCGAGCATCGACCATTTGCCGAAACGCTCCACCCAGGTGAGCCAGCGGAGGCGGCGGGCGTTCATCTCGCGACGGGTGCACAGCCAGAGGAGCACACCGAGCTTCGCAAAGGGAAATACCACGGAGAACGCCACCACGAGGATCGCCAGCACGCAGAGGCCGCCGGACCATAGCATGTCCACGGAGCTGAGCAGGGAATACGGGTTTTGGCTCAGCCCGACGCGCAGCTGCATGAACGGCAGCATCAGCACCGCGATGTTGCAGGCCAGCGAGCCGGTGAGAAGCACGGCCGCCCAAAACCGGCGTCTGGTCGTGAGGATAAAAGAAGCACTGGAGTCGCCGGGCGTCGTCATCACAGCACGGGGCTAGGTCGAGAGGCAGCGCACGGTCATTTCGCGGAGGACTTCCTCCTGCTCGTGCGGACGTTGGATGATCTCCTCGAAGGCGCGGATAAACTCCTGCTGGTTGTCGATGAGGCGGCGGAGCGAAGGGAGCTTGGCAGAGCCGGCGAGCTTGCCGACATACCAGGCGTTTTGGCTGAAGAGGTTGAACGAACTTTTCTCGGTCGCGCCCACGAAATGGCGGCCGTAGGTGGCGGTGGCCTTGGGCAGGCCGTCGAGTCCGCGCGGGCCGACGCGCACCTCGCCGGCGTCGGCAAGGGCGCGAACTTGGAGGAGGATGCGGTTGCGATTTTGCAGGGCGCTGATGATCGGGCGCGAGTCGCCGCCGGTGAAGAAATGGTGGTGCAGCGCGGCGAGCGTCCACTTGAGGTCGCCGCTAAAAAACGCCTCGGCCGCCTCGAAGAAATCGCCCTCGGCGGTGTTGGCGGTGAGTTCGGCGACGTGGGCTTCCTCGATGACGGACGTGGCGGAGAAGGTGGCGAGCTTGCGCGTCTCCTCGATGAGCAGGCGGGTGTTGGCGCCGACCTTGGCGAGGAGGAGCTGGGCGGCGCCTTCGCCGAA
>JANXRL010000077.1 GCA_025352985.1 Verrucomicrobiota bacterium | reverse complement strand
CTTCGCGACCACCTTAATGTCTGCCCTCTTCACGTCACCGGTGGCCGCCCGCCCATCGACTTCTTCCATGATCTGTGTCCCTGATCTCGATCTCAAACCGGCCCCCTTCGGTGGCCAGTCAATGCGGGGCGGGGGCTTCGCTCCCTCCCCTGCTCCCCTCCCTAAATCTTTGTTCAGTTCCATCCCTCAATCCTCAACCCAGCCTCTGTTGCACTTGACTTGGCAGCCCGCCATGCATTTGTCACGGTGCCCACAGCCGAGGAGCAGACGGTGGGCGGGAATCGCGTCACAGTCCTCCGGTTGCCACGCGCACTGGCCTGGTCGTCTCGCGAAAAGCAGGCGCTGGCTTGGCTCAAGGAGCAGCGGCCGGATTGGGTGTCCCTGCAATTTGTGCCCTTTGCGTTTCACCCCAAGGGTCTTTGCCTGCGCCTAAACGGTATTTTAGGGAAAGTGACGGCCAATCCTAAGGGGTCGGGGCGAGTTTTATCAATTTACGACCCTGTGGCAAGATAGGCTGCGATGATGGGGGCGTCGGCGGCGGGGAGATCGAGCGAGGTGAGTTCGAGAGGACGCACCCATTTAAGCGCGACGTGTTCGTGGGGGTGTGGTTCGGCGGAGCCGGCGGCGAGCCGGGCGACGAAGGGGATCATCTCGATGGTGATTTTTTCGTAGGCGTGCGTGGTGCGGGGGAGGGCGCGGACGATCTCGACGGCGCAGCCGAGTTCCTCCCGGATTTCGCGGTGGAGGGCGGCCTCGGCCGACTCGCCGGCTTCCATTTTACCACCGGGGAACTCCCACTTGAGGCCGAGGTGTTTGTGCGGCGGGCGCTGGGCCATGAGGATGCGCCCCGAGTGATCTTCGATGAGGGCGCAGACGACGGGGATGGGAGGAGACATGATTTTAATCTGGAACTCAGGAAATCAGGAACGGCCAAGGAGGGACGGGTGCATGGTCGTATCGTTGATTCCTGATTTCCTGATTTCCAGATTTCATTTTTGACTGTTGATTAGGGAAATCATGGCGAAATCGGCGGAGTTCATATCTCAGGTGAGCCTCGTGGGGCGCGGCGGCGGCGCGGTGAAGGCGCTGGCCGGTTTCAAGAAGTCGCATCACACGGTGCCGGATGCGGTCAACGCGGCGACGTCGCGGTTTCTGGCGCAACTGTGCGCGGCAGAGCTCACGGCTGAGGCGGAAGGGTTTTTTCAGCGCGCGCGGACGGGAATGAACTACAAGCGCGCGGCGATCTCGCTCGATGTATCGAGTCCGGTGGCGACGCTCACGGCGAAGGATTTTACCTTGGAAATCGCCTATGCGTTGGCGGAGGGCGATCCGGCGGGCTACGCGGTGACGCGGTCGTTGCACGGGCTGCGCAATGGCGACGTGGTGCAGACGCAGGAGTTTGACGAGTTGTTTGCGGGGCAGTTTTCTGGGATCGTATTTGCGTTGAAAAAAGCGGTGCGGGTGGAAGCGGTGATCGACGCGGTGGAGGGGCTCGACGAGGGCGCGACGCTAAGGGTGACTTATCCGTCGGATTACCGGCATTGCGTGTTGTCGGTCGAGGGCGTCGCGGCGGAGGTGACGTGCGACGGGGCGACGCTGGCGATGGATTTTGGGCGGAACGGCTCGCCGAAGGAACTCGTGGAGGCGTTTGTGGCGGTGCGGGCGGAGTTCAAGCTCGCGAAGGACCGGGTGTTGTCGGGGCTGTTGTGATCGCCAGGGCGCCCGGTTGGAGATGCGCATGACTTTGGGTATTCGCGGCGGGCCCAGCGGTCCCGCCCTACCTTCGATCCGGGGAATCAAACGGAGAACGAGAAAGAGGAAAGGGAAAGATTGGGCACAAAAAAGCGGCGCCCGGGGTGAGGCGCCGCCCGTCCAGAACCAACCAGACGAAATTTGCAGGATTAGGCGGTGATCATCGAGAGGACGGCGGCGCGCTCTTCGACGAGTTCTTGGTTGGTGGCGGCGATCTTGGCCTTGGCGAAATCGTCCATGGCGTAGCCTTCGATCACCTCGTAGCTGCCGGGGGTCGTGGTGCGCACGGGCATGCCGGCCCAGACGTCCTTGTCGAAGCCGTAGCGGCCTTCGCTTTTCACGGCGACGGAGTGGATCGCGCCGGGGGTGACGAGACTGCGGACGTGGTCAACGAGGGCGTTGGCGGCGGAGGCAGCCGAGGAGAGTCCGCGGGCGGCGATGATGGCGGCGCCGCGTTTGCCGACGGTCTCGAGGAACGGCCCCTGGAGCCAGGCGGAGTCGGTGATGACGGAGGTCGCGGGCTTGCCGTCGATGGTGGCGTGCGCGAACGACGGGAACATGGTCGGGCTGTGGTTGCCGTAGATGAAGATGTCTTTGATGGCGGTGAGATCGACGCCGGCCTTCTTGGCGAGCTGGGTCTGGGCGCGGTTCTGGTCGAGGCGCACCATGGCGGTAAAGCGGTCGGCGGGGAGGCGCTTGGCCTGCGAGGCGGCGATCATGCAGTTGGTGTTGGCGGGATTACCGACGACGGCGATGCGGGCATCGGTGGCAGCCACGGCGTCGATCACTTTGCCCTGGGCGATGAAGATGGCGCCGTTGTCCTTGAGGAGGTCGGCGCGCTCCATGCCGGGACCGCGGGGTTTGGCGCCGATGAGGAGGCACCAGTTGGCGTCTTTGAAGCCGACGGTGGGGTCGGAGGTCTGGATGATGCCCTTGAGGAGGGGGAAGGCGCAGTCGTCGAGTTCCATGGCGACACCTTCAAGGGCCTTGAGGGCTTTTTCGAAGGGGGCTTCGATGAGCTGGAGGATGACGGGCTGGTCGGGGCCGAACATCGCACCGGAGGCGATACGGAAGAGGAGGGAGTAACCAATCTGACCGGCGGCTCCGGTGACAGCGACGCGAATGGGAGTTTTCATGGTGATAAGGGGTTAGTTAAGCAGATTTTGAAGAAAGGAGATACGCAGGAATTGTTTTTGGACGTGCGAATTTAGGCGAAGCGCGGGGCGAGGGCGGCGTGGAGGTCGCGGACCATCTTTTCGGTCGTGGCCCAGTCGATGCAGCCGTCGGTGATGCTGACGCCGTATTTGAGTTTTTCGAGGGGCTGGGGGAAGGGTTGGTTGCCAGCGCCAAGGTTGCTCTCGACCATCGCGCCGATGATGGAGGTGTTGCCGGCGCTCATCTGGGTGATGAGGTCGCGGATAACGTCGGGCTGGAGCTCGGGCTTTTTGGCGGAATTGTCGTGGGAGGCGTCTACGAGGATGGCTTTGATGAGGCCGGCCTTGTGGAGAACGGTTTCGGTTTCGGCGATGTGGGCGGCGGAGTAGTTGGGGCCTTTGGCGCCGCCGCGAAGGACGACGTGGCAGTTGGGATTGCCGCGGGTGACGATGGCGGCGGCCTGGCCTTCGAGGTTAACGCCGAGGAAAGTCTGGGGCTGGCCGGCGGCCTTGATGGCGTTGACGGCGACGGTGAGGCCGCCGTCGGTGCCGTTCTTGAAGCCGAGGGGCATCGAGAGACCGGAGGCCATCTGGCGGTGCGTCTGGGATTCAGTGGTGCGGGCGCCGATGGCGGACCAGCAGATCAGGTCGGCGATGTATTGGGGCGTGATGGGGTCGAGCAGCTCGGTGGCGGTGGGCAGGCCGAGGTCGAGGACTTCGCGGAGGAATGTGCGGGCGAGGCTGAGGCCAGCGGCGATGTCGTTGGAGCCGTCGAGGCGCGGATCCATGATGAGACCTTTCCAGCCGACGGTGGTGCGGGGTTTCTCAAAATAGACGCGCATCACGATCATCACGCGGTCGGAGACCTCGGCGGCGAGGACGGCAAGGCGTTTGGCGTAGTCGCGGCCAGCGGTGGTGTCGTGGATGGAGCAGGGGCCGACCACGAGGAGGAAACGCTTGTCGTCGGTGAAGATGATGCGGTGGATTTCCTGGCGCGCGCGGGTGATGAAAGCGGCCTGGGCCTCGGTCTTGGGCAGCTCGGCCAGCAGGTGGGCGGGCGAAGGCAGGGCCTTGGTCTCCACGACATTGATGTCGGACGTCTTGTGCATGAACTTGTGACCTTGGCGTAAAAAGACAGCCGACCGCAAGCCTGCGGCGCGGCTTCGCATTTGGGCATAAAAAAACCGCATCAAGACGATGCGGTGCTTGTTCAAACATTTAAAATAAGTTGGCCGGTCGCCTACCCCTAAGCGACCGGCCATTTGCTTTCTTAGTTACCCCAAAACTCCTGCTAAGCAGGAGAAGTGTTTTAATCTGACTTCGTTAGTGATACGATTGGTCTGAAGTTCGTCAATAAAAAGTTCCCAGAAGCTCCCACTATTGTTTATAACTTATTTTTGTGCATAAAGATAAAAATATGGTCATTTCGGCCCTGCCCAAGCGGTGGGGGCATCAATCCAGATTGAGCGCTTGTCTTCGCATTACGGGTGAGGATACGCTATCTTTTCTTCAAGGGCAATTTACGCAGGAATTGAGGTCTTCGGCGAAGGCTCCCGTGGCCTATGGGTTATGGCTCAATTATAAGGGAAAGGTGCTGGCGGACAGTTTTGTGCTTCGGGAAACTTCTGAAAGCGCGTGGGTTATTAGTTTTTCATCGAAGGCGGAGGTGATTCGTGAACGGCTGGAAAGCTACATTATCGCGGATGATGTGATAATCGAGGACGTGACGGAGCAGTGGAGCGGGTTCGCGGTGGGTGGCCTTGGAGGAACCGAGCGGCTCGCAGAGTTGACGGGCGGAGCTTTACCGATGCCTGGGGGATTTTTAAGGACGACTGACGGGTTTGTTTTTCGCGGGCGGCGCGGGGCGGAGGAGACGTGGGAATGGTTGCGGCCGTTTGGCGCGACTTTACCCGAAGGACTGACTTCGCTATCGGCTGTGGAGATGGAACGCATGCGCATCATGGCGGGCATTGCGGAGGTTCCGGCGGACATAGGTCCGGGCGAGTTGCCCAACGAAGGCGGGCTGGAAGCGGACGCCATCTCTTATACGAAGGGCTGTTACCTTGGGCAGGAGGTGATGGCGCGGTTAAAGGCGATGGGGCAGTTGCGTCGCAAGCTCGTGCGCGTGTCGGCGGGCGAAGGGCCGGTGCCGGCGGTGCCGTGCGCGCTGCTTCAGGGGGAGACACGCATCGGGGAACTGCGCTCGGCGGTGGCGGACGGCGCGGGAGGTTTCATCGGGCTCGCGTTGGTGACGACGCTGCGGCTTGATGTGAATGCTCCGCTTGCCGCTGAGCCAGGCGGGCACGCATATATTCGTCTTATCGACACGCCATGAACAACCGACACGTCATCAGCGAACGCGATCAGCTTGTTCAACTTTGTGCCCGGCTTGGAGCTCCCACGCCCGCTGCGGCCGCGACCATGGCCGATCAGTTGCTCAAGCGGTGCGACCAGCTCGCCGCTCAGCGCGGCATTTCGCGCACCGAGGCGATGGCCTACTTGCTGGAGCTCGTCACCAAGGGAAGCCAAGGGGAGGCACCGGCGGGATTTGAGGGCGTGAGACAACCGCCTGCGCGGGAAACACGTTGACGCCTTGGCGCGCCGCAGGGCATTCCGGCCGCTCCCTTTATGCAGCAGAAAATCACCGCCCTCTTCCAGCAAGTCCATGGCCGCGCCCCTGCGTTCATCACCCGTGCGCCTGGCCGGATTGAGTTCATCGGCAACCATACCGACTACAATGGCGGCACAGTTCTGGGCGCGTCGATCGACCGCGGCGTGTGGGTGGCGGTCGCGCCGCGCACGGACGGGAAGCGCCGGTTTTTCAGTGAATATGCGGGCAAGGTGGTGGAGTTAGGCGCGGACGTGACGGCTAAGCAGACCGACGAGGCGAGCTGGATCAATTATCCGCTCGGCGTGCTGATGGCGCTCCCGGCTTTCAAGCTCAAGGCACCCGAGGGTTTCGACTACGCGGCGGTTTCCAACCTGCCGACCGGCGCGGGCCTGAGCAGCAGCGCGGCGATCGAGCTGGCGTCGGGGATCGCGTTTCTTGCGCTCACCGACCAGCATCCAAATCGCGAGACGTTGGTGAAAATCGGCAAGCATGCGGAGAACAACTTCGTAGGTGTGCCGTGCGGTATTCTTGATCAGGGCGTGTCGGGCTTTGGAAAAAAGGACCACCTTGTTTTCATTGATTGCAAGGGGCCTCGCTTTGACGCGGTGCCTTTGCCCGAGTCCGCGCATTTCTGGATTTTCAACACGCACACCAAGCATGCGCTCGTGGACGGACTCTACGCGGCGCGTCATCGCGAGTGCATGGAGGCGGCTCAGGCGCTGGGAGTTTCCTTGCTCGTGGAGGCCACGCCGGCCGATGTCGAGGCTGCGAATGGCAAGCTCTCGGCCGAAGCCTTTAAACGTGCGAAGCATGTGGTCGATGAGATCGCCCGCGTGGACCAAGCCGTCGTGGCGCTGAAGAAAAGCGACCTCGACGCGGTCGGCCGCCTGCTTACGGCTTCGCATTGCAGCTCGCAGAACCTTTTTGAAAACAGCACGCGGGAGCTCGACTTCCTTGTGGATAAACTCACCGCGACGCTAAACGTTTATGGCGCTCGCCTGACCGGCGGCGGGTTTGGCGGCGCGGTCATGGCGCTCACGAGTCCGGCGTTTGGCGACTCGCAGGCGCTGACGATCGCCGATGCTTACGAGCAACGGTTTGGCGCACGACCCGACATCCTGCACATGAAGACGGGCGACGGCGCGGAACGGCTTTGAGCCGTCGTCAACCGTCAGAGCAGTTCGCTCAACTGGGCGAAAAATGCCGCCGTCCATTGGTGGAACCAGAGAAAGTGGAGCAGCCCGCCGATGGCCAGCATCGGCCCGAATGGAATCTGCACGCCCATGCCGAGCTCGGCAGGCTGGCCGTCGGGAGTCTCCGCGCGGGGCGCGACCTGCACGCGCGAGCCGGAAATTTTTTTGAAAAGTAGCGCCAGACCGATCCAGATCGTGCCGACGACCGCGCCGCCAAAAATGGAAAATACCGCGCCCTGCCAGCCGGTAAACGCGCCGATCGCGCCGACAAACTTTACGTCGCCGAAACCCATGGCTTCTTTTTTGAGGAGGGCCTCGGCGATCAGCGCGATCCAGAGAACAATACCCGAACCGACGAGCAAGCCTTGGAGGGAAATCACCCCGGAGCGGAGGGCGTCGATCATGAAGCCGTTCTGGGTTTGCCCGTGCAGGGCGGGCACGAACACGGAGAGGGTCACGCCGAACACGCCCAGCCCGATGGTGAACACGTCGGGTATGATCATGTGGTCGAGATCGATGAACGTCGCGCAAATGAGGCAGCTCACGAAGACCAGCCCGCAAAGCGCCTTGGCGGGTGAATGGGGGAACGCCAGCCAGCAGGCGACGAAGCATGAAGCGGTGAGCAGTTCGACGAAGGCGTAGCGGAACGAGTAGGGGCGTCCGCAGCAGCGCGCTTTGCCGCGCAGGACGAACCAGCTCAGCACCGGGATGTTGTCATACCACTTGATCGGTGTGCCGCAGGCGCAGTGCGAGCCGGGGGTGACGATGGATTTCTCGGCGGGGACGCGGTAAATGACGACGTTGAGGAAACTGCCGATCATGGCGCCGAGGATGCCGATGACGGTCGGGAAGAACCACGGAAAGGCGGCGTTAAACTCGGCGTAGTCGAAAGTCATCATGCGGGAAAAGTGGGGAATGTTATCGCGGAAACGCGGAAGGACGGAAGCGCGGAGTATCAGCGGGCGGCCATGGCTTTAACGACTGCATCACGCATCGCTTCAACGGGCACGGTTGCGTTGGTCCAGATTTCGAGGGCGCGCACGCCTTGGTGGACGAGCATGGAGAGACCGTTGGCGGCGGGGATGCCGAGAGCGCGGGCCTGCGCGAGAAAGGGCGTCTCGAGCGGGTTGTAGATCATGTCGTAAACGCCGGCGGGACGGACGAGGGATCTTAGATTTACGGGCAGGGGATCGTCCGGCTTGAGGCCGGCGCTGGTGGCGTTGATGACTAGAGCACCTGCTGGAACGGACGATAAATCTTTAAGAGCAATACCCCTGAGCGGCACTTTTGAATCCAAGGTTGAAATTAGCTCGATGAGTTCATCCATCGCCTTGGGTGTGCGATTGAGAATGGTGAGACTGGCGCAGCTGCGTTGCAGGCATTCGACAGCGGCGCCACGCGCTGCGCCACCTGCGCCGAGCAGCACGATGTCGGCACCGCGCAGATCGCGTTGCAGGTCTTCCTGGATGCCGGTGGCGAGTCCGTAGCCGTCGGTGTTGTGGCCGGTCCAGCCGTGTTCGGTGCGTAGCAGGGTGTTGACGGCTCCGATGGGTTGGGCGGCGGGCGTCACGGCGACGTCCGGCAGGCCGAAGGCGATGATCTTGTGCGGGACGGTGAGGTTAAGTCCCTTGAATCTGCGGACGTAAAATTTTTTGAGGGCGGCGGGCAGATCTTCGGGCGCGATGTCGAAGCGGAAATATTTCCACGAGCCGAAGCGCCTGTCGTTCAAAGCCATCTGCGCGAGTGCCGCGTTGTGCATCGGCGGGCTGATCGAGTGCTTGATCGGGTGGCCGAGCACGGCGAGCGCGGTGCCGGAGAAAGACCAGGTATCGAGATCGGCGAGTGTGTAGATCGGTTCGGGGGACGTCATGAAGACAGGAAACCGGATACCGGAAACCGGAAAGAAGGAAGGTAATTGTGCGTTCCTGTTTCCGGCCTGCTCTTTCCGGTTTTACTTACGGTTGAGCATGGCGCTCGTAGGTCTCCTCGAATTCTTCCACGAAGCCGGCGAAGAGCTTCGAGCGGGTGGCGTCGCCCGCGAGGTTGTAGTGGTGCGCGAGGTTGCGGCAGGAGCGGCACAGGACTTCGCGCACGGGGGTGGGGGCGAGGTCGGAAACCTTGGGCGAGACTTTATTGGCCTTCAGGAAGGCGAAGACTTCCTCGGGGGAGCGAAACGCGCCTTGTTCGAACGGGTCTATAAAGAGAGGGGCGTTCTCCAAGTAACAGCCGACCATAAAATGTCCGGGCAGGCCGACGGGCTCCAGATCGAGGCCGAGGCGTTGGGCGACGAGCAGGTAGACGATGCTGAGCGAGAGAGGCGTGCCTTTGCGGCGGGCGAGCACCTGGTCGAGAAAGCTGTTGAGCGGATCGGTGTAGTGCTCGACGTTGCCGCGGAAGCCGTGTTCGTGAAAGAGCACCCGGTTGAGAATACGGCATTTTTCGCGGATAGAAAGCGGCTCGGCGAACAGTTCGCGGCAGCGGGCGGCGAGGGCGTCGAGTTGTTCGCAGCATGCGCCGGCATTAATGTCTGGAAACACTGTGCGGCTTAACAGCAGCGCGCCGGTTTCGAGCTCGTAGTTGAGCGAGCGGATGAAGCCGACGAATTCCGCGACCGGGTCGGTAAACTTGAGCTCCTCGAGGTAGCTGCGTGCGGGGACGGCGAGGAGGCGGTTGCCGTTTTTGATGATGTCCTCGAGGAAGCGCCGGGAGGCGGGACCTTGGGACGCAAAGTGGGCGAGCAAGACCTTGCGGACGGCAGGGCTTGGGTCGTCGAGCAACCCGAGAATCGCTTCGCGTGAGCCGAGGCTGGGATGGTCGTTGTCCACGAGTAAAAGCGAAGACGCTTTTACGGGCGACGCAAACGGGAAAGCGAAGTGAGGGATTAGCGCGCGCCGTAGAGCGCGGTGCCGACGCGGACCTGCGTGCTGCCTGCGAGGATGGCGGCTTCGAGGTCGCCGCTCATGCCCATGGAGAGTTCGTGCAGAGGCGCGCCGGTTTTGGCGACGAGGTCGTCGCGGATGGCGCGGAGATTTTCAAACGTGCGGGTGGCGAGCGCGGCGGTTTCGGCGGGCGTGGCTCCTAGAGGGGTGATGGTCATCAGGCCGTCGATGCGCAGGTGTGGGCAGGCGAGCGCGGCTTCGAGCAGGCGCGGGGCGTCGGAAGGATCGGCGCCGAACTTGGCGGGGTCGTAGCCGGCATTGATCTGGAGGAGCACGCCGAGGTTTTTGCCGAGCTCGCCGGCGGCGCGGTCGAGGTAGGTGAGGAGTTTTGCGCTGTCCACGCTTTGCACGCGATCGAAGTGGGCGGCGGCTAGCCTGGCCTTGTTCGACTGAAGGTGGCCGATAAGTTCCCATCGGATTTTTTCGGTGCAGAGAGGCTGTTTGTCCACGGCTTCCTGAACGCGGTTTTCGCCGACGGCGTGCAGGCCGTAGCGGGCGGCGTAGTCGGCGGCGGCGGCGGGATGGGTTTTGGTCACCGCGAGGAGCTGGACGTCCGAGGGTTTGCGACCGGCTCGCACGCAGGCGGCGGCAATTTGAGCCTGAACGGCGTCGGCGCGTGCCTTAAACTCTGGATAGGAAATGAGCATTGAATGCCAAGTTATGGTTTGCCGCTGAATAAGCGTTTTTCACACTGAACAGAAATAGGTCGTCGCCCATGCAAATCGAAAACTTCAAAATCTTTGCCGATTTGGTTGAAACAAAGAGTTTCTCAAAAGCCGCAAAAATCAACGCCATCACCCAGTCTGCGGTGAGCCAGCAGGCCCGTGCGATGGAGCGGCATTTCAAGTCACTGTTGATCGACCGCAGTCAAAAACAGTTTCAACTGACGAGGGAAGGCCAGCGAGTTTACGAGGCGGCGAAGGAGTTGCTGCACAGCTATGATAAGCTCGCGAGCGAGCTTCAGGAGTTGAAGAAGGTCATCAGCGGCACGATCCGAATCTCAACGATCTACTCAATCGGCCTCCACGAACTGCCGCCTTACATCAAGCAGTTTTTGGTCGATTATCCCGCAGTGAACGTGCGCGTGGAATACCGCCGCAACAATCTCGTCTATGAGGACATCCTGCACAACGCGGTGGATTTCGGCTTGGTGGCTTTTCCGGTGAAGACGCGGCAGATCGAGCAGATTCCGTTTCGCAACGACCGTCTTGTGCTGATCACGAATCCCAATCACGCGCTGGCCAAGTGCGGCGCGGCGGGCGTGGAGCTCAAGGCCCTGGCCGGACAGCGTTTCATCGGGTTCGACCCGGACATTCCGACGCGCAAGGCGGTCGATCAAATTTTCCGTGATAACAAGCTCGATATCGAACCGGTGATGGAGTTCGACAACATCGAGACGGTGAAGCGCGCGGTCGAGATCGACCACGGCATCGCCATTGTGCCGCAGGCCACGGTGATCCAGGAAGAAAAGCAGGGTTCGCTGGCGGTGCTGTCGTTCAAGGGCCGCGAGTTCACCCGTCAACTCGCCATCCTGCACCGCAAGGGCCGGGTGCTCACGCCGGCGATGAAGAAATTTATCGAGATTCTCGACATGGATCTGCCGGCGATCAATCCGTGAGGGCTTGAGCGGTGGGCTGAAGTCTGGCGCGGCTTGACGCCGGGAATAAGGCGCGTTCGCTGTTACTCCTACTTTTTAACCATGAAACGAATCTTTTTACCCCTGCTTGCAGTGATAGTGATGGCAACTGCGACCGCACACGTGCGAGCCGAGCTGCCGGTGTTGGGCAAGTCGCCCGCTTGGAAACTCAAGGACCTTCAGGGGCGCGAAGTCAGCGCCGCTGATTTCAAGGGGAAGATCGTGGTGATCGATTTTTGGGCGACGTGGTGCCCGCCCTGTCGGGCGGAAATCCCGGGATACATCAGTCTGCAGAAGAAATATGCCGAGAAGGGCCTTGTGGTCGTTGGCATTTCACTGGACGAGGACGGGGCTAAGGCCGTCGCGCCTTTTGCCAAGGAAAAGGGTATCAATTACCAGATGCTGCTGTTTAACGACGACGTGGTGGCGGCTTTTGGCGGCATCGAGGGCGTGCCCACGACTTTCCTGATCGATCGCGAAGGCAACATCCGTGACAAAAAAATCGGCCGCGTCGCGGAGGCTGACTATGAAAAACGCATTTTGGAATTATTGAAATAAATGCGATTACCATGGGGGAAATCACGAGACGGTGCTCGCGGGCACCGCCTTCCCCTCCCCCCTCGGTGCTTTCGATGTATTTCCCTAGACACCTTCTTCTGCCGCTTGCGAGCAGCGTGGTCTATGTGGGTGCGGTCCTGCTTTTAAAGCGTGCGGCTGCTTACGAGGTGGGTGTATGGCGGACGGCGTTTGTGTCGAATCTGGCGATGGGTGTTTTTTTCACGCCGTTGTGGTTGCTGGGGGGCGCGGGGCGGCCTGTCGCGGAGCTGTGGCAGCCGGCGACGGCAGGCGCGTTGTTTTTTCTCGGGCAGATTTTCACGTTCAAGGCGCTGCAAAGCGGGGATGTCTCCGTGGCAACGCCGGTGCTTGGGCTGAAGGTCGTGTTGGTGGCGTTTTTCAGCGTGGTGATGCTGACGGAACCGGTGCCGCTTAAGTGGTGGATCGCGGCGGGGCTAAGCACGGTGGCCATCGTGCTGCTTAACCGTGCCGATCGGCGTCCGCATCGGAAGATCGGCCGCACGGTGGTGGAGGCGGCGCTGTCGGCGGCGTGTTTCGCGGCGACGGATGTGCTGGTGCAGAAATGGGCGCCGGCGTGGGGTGTCGGCAGATTCCTGCCCTTGATGTTTTTGGTGGTCGCGGCGTTGTCGGCGGGTTTTGTGCCGTTTTTCAGCGCGCCGTTGCGGGCCGTGCCGAGGGCGGGATGGCCGTGGTTGCTGGGTGGATCGATCGCGTTGGCGGCACAGGCGGCAAACATGGCGATTACGCTGGGTGTTTTTGGCGACGCGACGGCGGTGAACATCGTTTATGCGTCGCGCGGGCTGTGGAGCGTGCTGGCGGTGTGGCTGGTCGGCCATTGGTTCAGCAACGATGAGCAAACGCTCGGAGGAGCGGTGCTGCGCAGCCGGTTGATCGGCGCTGGGCTGATGCTGGTGGCAATCGCGCTGGTGGTGCGATGACGAGGGCCATTTGAAAATAAAAAGGGCCCGCCGAAACCCCTAACGGCGGGCCCACTATTTTCTATGCCGGTTTTTAGACCGGCTCCATGTTACCCCAAGACCCTGCTGAGGCAGGGAATCGTATGTCGGAATTGTTTAAGCATCGTGCGTGCCAAACTTTTCGCGCCGGCAAAACGCTTCAAATTAACGCACGTCCGTGGAAGGATCGGAGCTGTCGGCGGAGAAGCGTGCGATCTGGGCGAGTTCGTCGGCGACCTCCCGGTCGCTGCGGCAGCGGGGCATTTTGTTTTGTCCGCCCCATTTTCCTTTTTCGCGCATCCAGTGCTCGAAAACCCCCGGCATGACGAGGCGAACGTTGGGCGCCTCAAGACCGCCGCCCTTGCGTTTGGCTTCGTAGTCGTCGTTGAGGCGTTGCAGCTCGATGTCGAGCTCGGCGGAGAGCACGGGGCCGGTGGGGGTTTTGAGGGAGACCGGCTTGAGTTCGATCCACCACTCGTGGCGCCCCCGTTTCTGGCCGATGATCGTGGAGTTGATAAACTGCGGGGCCACGTGGAAATTGGTGATGCTCCAGCCATGGCGCTGGCAGACGGCGAGCAGGGAGTCGGTCAATTCCTTCTCGATGACGTGTTCACCGAATGCGCTGAGCTGGAGCTTGGTGCGGCCGGCATAGATAAGACGGGGAGGGTCAATGCTGGTGAAGCGCACGATGTCGCCGATGACGTAGCGGGTGAGGCCGGCGGGCGTGGTGAGGACGAGGGCGTAGTCAACCCCGACGCGCACGCCCTCAAGCGGCACGGTTTTGCCGCTGAACCGGGTGAGTTCGTTCTCGTGGTAATGCTCCATGGGGAGGAACTCGAAGAACAGGCCGACGTCGGTCATGAGCCGGAGGCCGAGCGAGGATTCGGAATCCTGAGTTGCGATGAAGCCTTCGGAGGCGGGGTAAACTTCGTGGAAATTCACCTTGGGGCCGATGTTGTTCCGGAGTTCGTCGATGAACGGGCCGATGGGCACGCCGCCGTGCACCAGGCATTCGAGATTGGGCCAGACGCCCTGAAGGTGGGAGGGACGGGCCTTGCCGCTGGTGGCGCGGTTGATCACGGCTTCGGCGAGCACGAGCAGCCAGCTCGGGATGCCGGCAAGCATGGTGATGTCGCGGTTCCAAGTGCGGTCGGCGATGGCCTTGATTTTGGCGGGCCAGTCGGCGATCTGGGCGATCTCGGCGCCAGGCTCGTAGAGGCTTCTTTCGACCCAGCCGGGAAGGTTGAGCGCGGTGATACCACTGAGGTCGCCGGCGTAGGCGGGGTGTTTGGATTCTTCAAGACGGCTGAGCGTGGTGGAGCCGCCGAGGAAGAGATGTTTGCCTTGGAAGACGCCGCTGTGGCCGATGCGGGCGGTGTAGTAGAGGAGCGAGTCGAGACCCGCCTTGCGAAAGTGGGCGATCATGTCTTCCGTCACGGGCAGGAATTTGGTGCGGCCGGCGGTCGTGCCAGAGGAGACGGCGTAGAAGCTGCACCGGCCGGGCCAGAGCACGCTTTCCTCGCCGCGTTTCATGCGCTCGATGTAGGGCATGAAGCCTTCATAGGTGCGCAGCGGAAGGCGCGTCTGGAACTCCTCGTAAGAGGTGCTGGCCGCGAGGCCAAGCTCCTGTCCGTAGGCGGTTTTGACCAGTTTCTCGCGGAGGCCGGCGAATGTCTTCTGCTGGGCGGGCACGGCCGCTCCCCGGGCCTGAAGCTTCTTGATGGTCCGGGAGGTGAGAAAACTCGTGCCTATGTTGACCAGTGTTTTGGGAGGAGCCAGCATGCGAAAAGACTGGTTCCTAGGCAGGTTTGCCTGAGGAGGGCTCGCAAGAGAATTCACGCGGCGCGGAGAAGCTTATTTGTTTTTAACTCCCGGTAAAAACGCGAGATGGGAGGGAGGAAGTTGAAACAGTGAAAGACCAGCGAGGCGTGCTGCACCGGGCTGCCCCGGTGGTTGCAGATGGTTTTGCAACGGCTTTTGGGGAAATAAGCCTGATGGGCGGCCTCAAGCACGAACTTTGTGGGTGCATGCGCGGCGAGAACGGCGTCTTCGCTTTCGGCAAAAAGGATGAGCGCGGGCGCTTGCGTGAGCGGGAGGAGGGCTTGCGAAAAATACGACGAAGGCGCCTCGAATTGCTTGAGCGCCTGCATGCGCTCGCAGGCGCCTTGCGTGTCAACCCCGGCGATGGTGTTCATGACCGCGCCGTGCAGGTGGAGGAGTTCGTCGCGGCTCATAAGGGCGGCGAGGGCGGCCTTGTTCTGGGCGCCGGCCTCGAACATGCGCGCGAAGATGGTGCGGGTTTTCTCGATCTGGCGCGCGTCCGGCGGGACCTCGCTGTTGATGAAGGGTTTGACCGCGCGGCCGAGCAGGGTCGAGGGCTTGGCCTCGCCGGGGGCGAGCAGGTCTTCGATGCAGGCGACAGGGCTGACGAGGATGATGCCGCGCAAATCGGGGGTGCGGCCATCGCGCCGGGCGCGCTTCAGCCACTCGAGCACGAGGCCGGCGCCGAAGCTTACGGCGAAGACCACGGGCGGCGTGCCGTGTTCGCGGGTGAGTTCCTCGATGAGGTCGTCGAGCTGCGCGAAGAGCATCTCGGTGGAAAAACCGTGGCGCGGATAATTGATATAATATACGCTGCCATTCTTGAGCAAGAAGCCGCGCATGAGGAAAACCTGCTCGGTCGCGTCGGGAACGAAGCCGCCGAGGACGATCGTTGGAATGGGGCCCTTGCGTTGTTCGCTTAGAAGGGCGGCCATCTGGTGCGGGCCGGCGCGGCCCGTAGCGAAGACCGCGTTTTGAGCGGTGCGCACGCGAGGGAGATGTGGCAGCGGGCGGGGCGGGCGTAGCTTGTAGCCGGTGGTGCGGATCAGGGTGCGCAGCGGTTGCGTGGGCGACACGCGGCCGAAGGCGGCTAGGAGGGAGATGGCAGGTGCAAAGCTAAGCGCAGGCATGATGGGTTTATGGAAGCCATGCGTGTCGCGGTCCCGCCCGGCAAAGCGAAAGAGGTCGTGTCACCCGGAGTTCACGCGGCCGACACGCAGGCGTCACAATCTGCCGTAGGCGGCCTGTTAAGCAGCAGAGAACACCTCGCTCGGGCCGTGGAGGGGCGAGCTTCCGCGTCGACACGAACGGCGGCATTGCGATGCTGGTTGGCTCATGCCCATTCCCCTTGTGATCTTTGAAGACGACACGCTCATCGCGTTCGACAAGCCCAGCGGAATGCTCGTGGCGCCCGACCGGTGGGACAAGAAACGCGAGAATCTCATGGGGCTTGTGCACGACAAAATGGGGCACGACGTGGCCAACGTTCACCGCATCGACGCGGATACGAGCGGCTTGCTGCTGTGCACGAAAAACAAGGCGGCGCTGGATTATGTCAGCGGACAGTTCCAGTCGAAGACGGTCGGGAAAATCTACCATGCGATCTGTGTGGGACTACCGGCGCCGGAACTGTTCGAGCCCAACGAGGAGATGCCCCATCTGCCTCCCAACGCGTTTTTTGTGGGCAGGGACCTGATCGAGGACGAGGCGAACCTCGGGCGGATGCGCACCATCCGCAAGAACGGCAAGGCGAGCCAGACTATCGTGCGCGTGCTGGAACGGTTCGAGCGGTTCACGTTTGTCGAATGCCGTCCTCTGACGGGCCGCACGCACCAGATCCGCGTGCACCTGCAATTCAGCGGTCTCCCGATTTTGAATGATCCGTTTTACGGTGACGGCGTGACGACACTGCTGCTTTCCCAGCTCAAGCGCGGCTACAAGGGGCGCGTGGACGAGAAGCCGTTGATCGCGCGGCTGGCGCTCCATGCGAGCGAGATCACGATCAAGCATCCGGTGACGAAGGAGCCGTTTACGATCAAGACGGGTTTGCCCAACGAATTCGAAGTGGCGTTGAAATACCTGCGGAAGTTTGCGGCGGCGCAATAGGCGGAAATGGGTTTACGCCGGCTGGCAACACACGTCTTGTCGCGCGTTGGAAAAACGTCAAAGTGAAGTTATGCGGGATATTTTCCAGACATTGCGCGCCTGCAGCCTTTGCTGGATCGTCGTGAACACCTGGGTGCTGAAAGGCGGATGATGTCCGCGTTGAATTGACGGCCGCCGAGCTGGCTTGGGTGCGGGCGCATCCCGTGGTGCATTTCGGCTACGATCCCGGCTGGCCGCCTTTTTCCTATCGGGACGAGAACGCGGCCTTTGCCGGAATCGACCGGGAATTTTTGGACCGGCTGGCCACCCGGCTGGGATTAAAGTTTATGCCGGTGGATTCGCGTTCGTGGCCCGAGGCCTATGAGAATGCGAAGGCCGGAGGCGCGGATTTTCTGGTGAGCACATCCGAGAGCGAGGAGCGGGCGAAATCCTTTGTTTTCACCCGGCCCTACGCCTCGTTTCCCATGGCGATCATCACGCGCACGGACTCGCCCGCGCTGCACTCGCTGGAGGAGTTGAACGGCCAAAAGGTGGCCGCCGCGCGCGGCTACGTGGGCAATGATACTCTGCGGCGCGACTATCCGCGCATCGAGATCGAGATTTTCGACACTCTTGATCTGGCCTTTCTCGCTGTCTCACAGGGAAAGGCGGCTGCCGTGGCCACCAATATCGCCAATGCGCACTACGTCGTTCGCAATCTCGGGCTGGCCAACCTCAAGGTCGCGGGGGTCATGCCGTATCTCTTTCAACTGCGCTACGCGGTGCGCCACGACGAACCTGTGCTGCGCGACATTCTCGACAAGGGAGTGGCCTCGCTGGACCAGCGGGAGCGAGAGGCGATCATCTCGCCCTGGGTAAAATTGGATGACACGGATGTAGTCCGCTGGGATTACCTGGTGCGTTGGGCGGGCGCGTTGACGACACTCGCGGGACTGGCGGGAGGGTTGATCCTGTGGCGCCACCTGAGCCTTCGATCCGAATTGGAAAAGCGCCTGCGCATCCAGCGTGACCTAGAGGCCGCCCAGACGCGATTGCAGCGGCTAAACGAGGAAAAAAGTGGACTCATGCGCATGGCTGCCCACGACCTGCGCAGTCCGCTGACGGGAATCAACATGAGCCTGGGGATGATGCGGCTAGAGTCTGGCCCGCCGTCGCGCGAGGCCTTCGACCGGATCGAAGGCTTGGTCAACCAGATGGCTCACATGATCCGCAATCTGCTCGACGTGGAAGCGCTGGAGGACGGCAGCCGCCGGCTGCAGATCGAGCCGCTGGGCATGGCGGCAGCCGTTCAGGAAACCCTGGCCAGCCTTCGTCCTGTGGCCGAGCGCAAGCGCATCGTGCTACGTATGGAAATGAAGGCGCTTGCGCTGGCGGCGCTGGCCGACCGCGCAGCGCTTCATCAGGTGATCGAAAACCTGTTTTCAAACGCGCTGAAATACTCTCCGCCGGAAACGGAGATCGTGGTCGAGAGCGGAGTTTCACGGGAAGGAAGCGTCTATATGCGTGTGAAAGATCAGGGACCGGGCATCAAGCCCGAGGAGATGCCGCGTCTCTTTCAGAAATACACCTGCTTGAGCGCGCGGCCCACCGGTGGAGAGCCGTCCACCGGACTGGGGCTCGCCATCGTGAAACAACTCGTCATCGCCATGGGTGGGCGCGTGTGGTGTGAATCGCCGACGGCGGGCGGGGCGTGTTTCGTGGTCGAACTGCCGGCTGCGGCGGGAATGGTGATCTAGTCTAGCCGACGAATCAGAGCGTTTTCAACGCGGCGCGGGCGCGCGCCTTGTCGATCTCGTCGTGTTT
Organism: Verrucomicrobiota bacterium; assembly: GCA_025352985.1. Taxonomy (GTDB): domain Bacteria; phylum Verrucomicrobiota; class Verrucomicrobiia; order Opitutales; family Opitutaceae; genus Rariglobus. The sequence continues at coordinate 10,327 of JANXRL010000077.1, read as the reverse complement.
TTCTCCCGATGGCATCGCAAGACCGTGTTCGAAGCAGGCGTGGGCTTTTTCTTTCTGGCCGTCGGCGAGGTAGGCGAAGCCGAGGTCAATGTGGTGGGAAAGAGTATTGGGTTCCAGTTCGACGGCGCGTTTCAGGTGGGCGACAGCTTGCACGGTGGAAGCGTCGGGGAGGCTGCCGTAGATGAGTTTGACGAAGAACTTCGTGGTGCCGCCGAGCGAGGCGACTTCGTAGTGCCAGCGGCCCAGAAGATGGTGCGCCCAGGCGTAGTCAGGATCGAGGGCGAGGGCGCGCTCGGCTTCCTCTTTCATGAGGCGGGAGTAGGCGATTTTGGTGCGGGTGTCGCTGCAGAGGCCGAGCGTGCCGTGGCAGACGGCGAGGGAGAGAACGCTGACGGCGTTCTTGGGATCGAGGGTGACGGCGCGTTGGGCGTAGGCGAGTGCCTCGGTTGCACGGCGTTTTTTCTCGGCGATGGCATCGGCGGGGAGATCGACGATGGAGTCGGAGTATTGGCGGGCGATTTTCTGGAGGATGAAGGCGTCGTTGGGTTTCGCGGCGTCGGCTTGGAGGAAGAGGTCGAGGGCTTTGGCGGAGTCGAGGTGCTGTTCGGCGGCGAGACCTTCGCGGATGAGCGCATCCGCGTCGGACGCACCAGCGGCGGCGAGCGGGAGGAGGAGGGCGAAGATGATATCGGCGATTTTCACTGCAGCACTACGGCTTGGGCCACGCTCGGGATTCCTTGCGTGCGCATTTATGCGGGGGCTGATTAAGCTATTTGAAGCTCAATTCATCTGGAGCGGTTAACAAATCTAGTTGCTCGGAAAAATCTGGTTTTGGGGGATTCGGTTCCGTGATTTCCAATGTGGAGCCATCGAATAACGGATAAAGTGCAGCGAGGCGGGGTATGGCTTTCTGGGCCAACTCGAAATACGTTTTATCGATCTCAAACCCCGTGGATTGAACTTTGAGCGCCGCACAGGCGGCCAAGGTTGAGCCAGAACCCATAAACGGATCCAAAATATGCCCTTCACCCATTGGAAGCAGTGCTCGAACGAAAATACGCAAAAGATGCTGCGGCTTGATCGAGGGATGATCGGCGATTTGGCGTTCTCGCTCGGGTGTTTTGAAACTGGGGATAACGTCGGGGAAGGGGCGATCACCTGCCAGCATTCGCAACCCGCCAGCTTTCCATTTTCTTAGGTTTTCTGCGACTGTCTTTTCGGAAATGGGTTTCCGAAAAAGCATCCACGGTTCGTAATTTCCACGAGGGGATACGCATACCGAGGGAAACTCTTCCTCGGCGTTTTTGGGGCGGTCACCACCTCTAAAACCGTGATAAATGCGAAGAATAGTGGCGCGATTTTCGAGACCAGCCCGCACCAGGGCGTTCTGGACATACATCTGGAGAGTGGGATTGCCCGCGATCAAAAAATGACCTCCCGGCACGAGCTTCGGCAGCAGTGCTTGCGCCCACATAAAAAAGAAGTCCTCGATTGCCTGTTTTTGCTCGGGTGTCAGCACGCTGAATCGGGGCAGTGGGCGTCGGGTGCAGCCGTCCCACGTGGGCGGGATTCGCCAAACGCCTCCCTTTCCTGCGCGCAGTTTTGAAACTTCTTCGGCGGAAAACTCAACTAAGCCATAGGGCGGATCGGTGCAGATCGCATGTAGGGAATTGTTTTCCAACAGGCCAATCTCCTTCAGGCATTCGCCTAGAATTGTTCGGAAAGAAGACATTTTCAACTATAGTTGAAAGACAAAGATGCCGTCAACTTGTAAACTGCCGGAACACATGGATGCGAAAACCACGATTGGACTGACGATACGGAAGTTGCGTGAAACTGCTGATTTATCACAGGAGAAATTGGCTGAAAGTGCCGATATTACCTATCAGTATTTGTCTGCGGTCGAAAATGGCAAAGAGAACTTCAGCATTGGCGTGCTGGAGTCTTTATCGGCTGCGTTGAATTGTAGCGTCGATGGATTGGTCGCAACGGCATACCACTCAGAAGACGATCTTCCAAAGGTTAATCCCGCGTTTTTTATAAACGGAGCGCCTTTGCCTCAAGGTCTTGCGCTTCAGGATTTGCAATCAGCTCTTAACGAAACGCATAAAGTGATTCGGTTGATCAATGCGACGTTAATGAAAGTCGGCGGGCGACCGCTTTCAGGTTTTATCCAGCGTAATAATTTCAGCGGGATCATTTCAAATATTCTCTGTGATTCGTTCTCTAGGCTCACGAAATTTAAGCACAACCATGACCAGCGTTATCCCGATTTGATTTGTAAGAATGGTAATCCGGCCATCGAAATCGGCCTTGAGGTGAAATCAACCATTCGGCCCGGCAAAGGTGGAGAAAGTCATAATGGGCATTCCGGGTGGCATGTCGTGGCCTGTTTTGATCTTAACGAAAAGACTGGGGACATCGTTTTTATCCATGTGATGTTTGCCGATTTGATCGGTCATGGAAAAGCGGGGGCTGATTGGTCATATGTTCCCAGCAAGGTTAATAAAGATACAGGCAGCCAACGAACGGAAACCTATACGACCACGTCAGGTGGCACCGCAAAATTGCGGCATGGGACCGCTTATCTCGACACCACGAAAATCGAGATCAAGAACTGGAAAACATTTGCCGGAATTACACCTCCAGATCATTCGCCTTTTCAGCTGCGTGCGGCTAAAAAATCCCGGAAAGTGAAAACAGGGAAAACGACGGTTCGAGATGTGGCACCGGTTGCAGCACCGAAAAAACCGCATGGATAGAGTTTGGGCGGGTAGGTCGAGCATCGCCCGTAAACGGGCTCCTACGTTTCGGAAGTTTACGCGGGTTTTTTGAAGAGGTAGTGGCTGACGAGCCACTCTTCGCCGTTTTTGTAGCCCCAGAGTTCGGCGCAGCTCAGGTAGAAGACGCGCCAGTAACACCACCACTTTGTCGCTTGGTCGGCGCCGTAGGTCTGCGCGAAGAGGGGAATGATTTCGGCTTTGTGGGCGTCCATGTTCTGGAGCCAGTGCTCGGCGGTTTGCTGGTAGTGGCGTCCGTTTACGCGCCAGTCTTGGAGGAGTTTCAGGTCGTCTTGGAAATGGCTGAAGAGGTCGTGCGCGGGGATTTGTCCGCCGGTGAAAAAATAGCGGCTCATCCAGTCGGTCTCGTCGCGGGCGACGAAGTGGTAGCTGAGGCGGTCGTGGGTGAAAATGTGGGTGAAGAGGAGGCCGCCGGGCTTGAGCCAGCGGGCGATGTTGCGGAAGAGGAGCTGGTAGTTTTTGAGGTGCTCAAACATCTCGACGGAGACGACGCGGTCGAAGCGGTTGGCGTCGATGTCGAAGGCGTTGATGTCGCAGGTGATGATGGTGAGGTTGGTGAGGCCGCGTTTTTTAGCCTCGGCGTCGATGTGCTCTTTTTGGGTGCGGGAGTTGGAGATGGCGGTGATGCGGGCGCGGGGGAATTTTTGCGCGTTGTAGAGGCAGAGGGAGCCCCAGCCGCAGCCGAGTTCGAGGATCTCCTGGCCATCGGCGAGCTGGGCGCGTTCGGCGTAGAGGGCGAGCATGTGCTCCTCGGCTTGGTCGAGGGTTTCGCGTCCGGTGGGGTAGAGGCAGCCGGAGTATTTTAGGCGTTTGCCTAGACAGAATTGGTAGAAGGCGGTGGGGACTTCGTAGTGTTGCTCGTTGGCGGCGGCGGTCTGCTCGGCGAGGGAGCGGGTTTTGAGGTCGGCGACGTAGGCAGGCGCGTGGTAGATCGCAGATTCGTCGCGGATGCGCTGGGCGAGCAGGCGGCGGATGCCGAGGCGGATGGCGACGTCGGGGAGAAGGTCTTTTTCGAGGAGGGCGTCGATCATAGGATGGAGAAGGAGACGGAAGGATTTTTTATCTGGAACTCAGGAAATCAGGGACGGAATAAATGTGGAAAGCTGGGGAGGGAAGGAAGCTGATGGTATGCGGGATTCGGCGGTTCGGTTCCTGATTTCCTGAGGTCCAGATTAAGATTTTTTTGGGAACCAAGGGATGAAGGCGGAGACGCGTTTTTGGTAGGCGCGGTAGGCGTCGCCTCGTGAGCGTAGGCTTTGTTCTTCGGTCATGGGGATGCCGGTGACGCGGAGGAGCAGGTAGAGCATCGCGGCGGGACAGATAAGGCTGAGGCAGCCCCAAGGCGAGGCGCAGGCGAAGACGAAATAGGCGACCCAGATGCACCATTCGAAAAAGTAGTTGGGGTGGCGACTGTAGGCCCAGAGGCCGACGTCGCAGACCGTGCCTTTGTGGGCGGGATTTTTTTTGAAGGTCTTGAGTTGGGAATCGGCGGTGGACTCGCCGAGGATGGCGACGAGCCAGAGAACGGAGCCGATGATTTCAAGCGGGTGGAACTGGGTGGCGGGGTTGCGCGCGATGAGGAGGAAAGGGAGGCCGAGGATGACGACGGAGACGGCCTGCTGTTGGAAAAAGATGAACATCTTGCTCGCGAAGTGGGCGGCCCAGCGGCGGCGCATTTCTTGATAGCGACCGTCTTCTTCGGGGTGGTGGCCGATGACGCGGATGGTGAGGTGGGTGCCGAGGCGGAGGCTCCAGAGGAGAGCAATGGCGCCGATGAGAAAGCGGCGCGGAGCCCAGCCTTGGGCGAAGAACGCGTAGAAGAGGGCGAGGGCACCGAAGGCGTAGGACCAGGCGATGTCCACGATGCCGTAGTTGTCCATGCGCCGGGCCACGGCGTAGATCGCGGCGAAGCCGGCGCAGAGCGCGGCGGTGGCGACGAGGACGAGAAGAAGCGTGGACATGGCGGCAGAGGTCAGGGCTTGGGCGCGCGGATGGCGGCGAGCTTATGCATTACGGGTCGGAGCGGGTAATAGATGCCCACGATGATGATGGGGACGCTGATGAGCCAGGCGGTGGCGGCATGGATGCCGGCCCAGCCGAAGCGTTGGAGGAATTCGCCGAAGGAGGCGTCGCGAAAGGTGCGCAGCATGTCGGCGATGGCGAAGCGGTTGTCGTGGGAGCGCCAGATCCACTCTCCGGCGCGGACGTAAACGAGGATCATCACGAGCTGGAGCGGGCCGAGGAGTTGGTTGAGGGTTTGGAGAATCGGCTGGTTCATGCGCAGGGCGAGGCCGACGCCGAGGGTGAGGAGCGCGGTGAAGCCGAGAAACGGCAGCATCGCGCAGGCGGCGCCGACGGCGAGGGTGGCGGCGAGTTTGTCGGGGGCGACGCCTTGGGTGAGCTGGGCGAGAATGGGGTTGCCGAGGCGGCGGCGCCAGAAGCCGGGCTTCGGTGCGGTGGTCACGCGGTGAAAAGGGACTTGGCGCCGAGGAGGTAGATGGCGACGCCGAGGGCGGTGAGGACGGCGGGGAAGACGAGTTTGCCGGGGCGGCGCGTGCCGAAGACTTCGCCGAGCTGGTCGATGGTTTTGATGCGGAAGAGTTCGGCGAGCATGTAAAAGGACATGGCGATGTTGCCCCAGAGGATGACGGCGATGAACCAGAGGATGCGCGCGGCGAGGGATTGCTCTTTCCAGAGGACCCAGACGGTGAAGGTGACGAAGGCCCAGTAGGCGTCGAAGAGGGTGGCGATGAACCACGGGTGCGTGAAAACGTCGCGCGGGATGGCGAAGAGCGCACATTGTCCGCTGGCCCAGCCCGTCACGGCGAGCATGCAGCCAAGAATGGCGACGAAGAGCAGGCGAAGGAACCAGAGCACGTTCAAAGCGCCAGGTTGTTGGGACGCGTGTGCAGGGTTTGCACGACGGAGATATTGCGCATGGCGAAGGCGGCCTCGCAGTAGCAGAGGTAGTAGCTCCACTTGCGCATGAAACGTTCGTCGAAGCCGAGTTCGAGGACGCGTTCGCGTTTTAGGTCGAAGGTGTCGCGCCAGAGTCGGAGGGTGCGGGCGTAGTCCTGGCCGAAGTCCTCGATGTGGTGGAGTTGGAAGCCGCCGGCGCGGGTGAGCTGCTTGTTCACGCGGTTGAGGGAGAGGAGGAGCGAGCCGGGGAAGATGTGCTTCTGGATAAAATCGACACTTTTGCGGAGCTGTTCGTAACGGTCGTCGGGGCAGGTGATGAATTGAAGGGCGAGCAGGCCGTCGGTCTTGAGGCGGGCGGAGAGGACGTCGCAGTAGGCAGGGAGGTAATCGTGACCGAGGGCCTCCATCATCTCAATGGAGACGATCTTGTCGTAGGTGCCGGGGTGGTCGCGGTAATCTTCAAAGCGGACATCGATGAGGTCGGCGAGGCCGGCTTCCTGCACGCGGCGGAGGGCGAGTTCGTGTTGCTGCTTGGAGATCGTGAGGGTCGTGACGTGGCAGCCGTAGGTGGCAGCCGCGTGGATGCACCAGCCGCCCCAACCGGTGCCGATCTCGAGGACGCGGTCGGTAGGTTTGAGGCGGAGGGAACGGCAGAGAGCGTCGTTTTTTTCGCGTTGGGCGGCTTCGAGGGAGAGATGCTGCGCGTCGGCGGGCCAGCGCGCGCTGGAATACATCATCGAGGGGTCGAGGAAGAGGGAGAAGAAATCGTTGGAGAGGTCGTAGTGCTCGGCGATGTTGCGCTGGGCGATCTTGCGGGAGTTGGGTCGGAGGAGGTGGCGGAGGCGGTTGACGAGGCGGAGCCAGTTGAGGGGGAGCGCGGTGACGGACGCGGCGGCGGAGCCGGCGAGCGTGGGGGCGTGCTCGATGTTGAGGAGGAACCAGGCGAGGAGGCTGGCGAGGTCGGGAGTGGTCCAGTCGCCGTCCATGAAGGATTCGGCGAAGCCGATGTCGCCGGAGAGGACGCATTTGCTGAAGAAGGCGGGGCGGCGGACGCGGAGGTGGGCGGTCGCGGAGAGTCCGGCGGGCATGGAGCGTGCGAGGGCGTCGGCGCGGGAGCCGAACTCGACGAAACCGCCTTCGGGCAAATCAACGCGGAGGTGGCCGAGCTTCATTTCGCGAAACGAGGCGAGCACCATGCGACGGCAGAGAGGTCCGCAGTGTTCGGGGGCCGCGAGGTAGGCTGCGGTGGAGTCGAGGGCGGGGGAATTTTCGTCACTCATGGTGCGGATGGGTCGGGTTGTTGGCTGGAAAGGGAGGTGTGCGGGCGGTAGAGGTCGCGTTGGTCGGCGGCGCGGGCGGCCTTGGGGAACCAAGGGATTTTTTTCAGGTGCAGGAGCAGGGCGTGCCAGTGGATGAGGGTGATGACGCGGAGGGTGAGCAGTGGATATTTGACCATGAACCATGCCAGAGCGGAGTCGGTGAGTGGTCTGGAGGGGCCGGCGAGCGTGCTCGTGAGGGTGCGGGCGCCGCCGACATAGTCGTCGATCTGGACGGAGAGTTTTTCGGCGGGGACGCGGAGGTTGAAATCGAAGTCCACATCGACATCGGAGTAGGGGGAGACGTAGAAATTTTTTGGGGTGCGGAGGTGGAAGGCCGATGAGGCTCCGCGCGTCTGCGGCCCGAGGAAGAACGGCTTCATCTCGTGAAATGTGTTGGTCACTTCGGCGATCGAGGCAAGGCAGGCGCCGGTGCGGTCGTAGCAGAAATAAAACGCGACGGGGTTGAACAGGTAACCGAGGATGCGCGGGAGGGTGACGAGTTCGACGCGTCCGCCAGCGCCGAGATCGACGCCACGGGCGGCGAGGTAGGCGAGACCGCGGGTTTTCAGGGGGGGGGCAGAGGGTTTGTCACTTAATAAGTGACAAACGGGTTGAGGGGATTTGGGCGCGGAGGAGTTGTGAAGGCGTTCCGAGGTGGGGAGGAAGTCGGTTTCGCGGAAGGAGTAGAGATTGGGGGTGTTGAAAGAGAAAAGGTGCAACTTGCGGTCGAGTGCGGGGAGTTCGTCGAGATCCACCGCGAGCATGAAAATGCGATACACGAAGCGATGCGGCTTCGGGATGAAGCGCGCGTGCATGACGTGACATTCGTAGAGGCGGGATTTCATGCGATGGAGAATAGTAAGCAGTCGCATCTCATACTACGAGCGATGGTTTCCGGAGGATGCCGACGGATGTAAAAAAGCCCAACGTGCGCGGGGCTCGTTGGGCAATGGGTGTTTGGCTGCATACGCGCGGGACTCACGCGGTCCAAGGGTCGCGGTCGAGGAGGAGTTCGCTGAGTTTCACGGCGCTCATGAAGGCGTCTTCGTGGAAGCCGTAGCGGAAATAGCTGCCGGCGAAATAGGTCTCGGTGCGGCCGCGGGCGTCGGCGTTGAGCTTGGGCAACTCGGCCTGCGCGCGGATCGCGCCGAGGCTAAAGAGTGGATGCGTGTAATCGATGTGTTTGATGACTTTGGCGGGGTCGATGAGGTCGGGGCGGTTGATGCTGACAACGTAGGTCTCGCGGTCGGAGACGCCTTGGAGGGCGTTCATCCAATAGTGCGTGGCGGGGCTGAGGTGGCCGTGGGCGTCGAGGGTGAGCTGGTAGTTCCAGGCGGAACGGGCGAGTGGCGCGCGGGGGAGGACGGAGGCGTCGGTGTGGAGGGTGGCGACGTTGGCCTGGTATTTGAACTCGGCGAGGAGGCGGGATTCGTCGGCGGTGGGGTTGACGAGGAGGCGCAGGGCTTGGTCGCCGTGGGTGGCGATTATGACTTTGTCGAAAGGGTGCGACGTGCCGTCGGAGGTCATGACGGTGACGCCGCCGCCTGCCGGGCCGCGCGGGTTGCGGACGATGCGGACGGCGGGGCGGCCGATCTGGATGAGGCCGCGCCAAGGGGCGATGAGGCGTTCGCGGTATTCGCGGGAACCGCCGTCCACGGTGAACCATTGGTGCTGGGTGTGGAGGCCGAGGAAGCCGTGGTTGTGGAAGAAACGCAGGAGGCTCGTGGCGGGAAACGAGAGCATGAGCTCGGGCGGGGTGCTCCAGACGGCGGAGCTCATGGGGACGAGGTAGAGATTGAAGAAATCTTCGCCGTAGCCGTGGCGGCGCACGTATTCACCGAGGGTGATGTCGGTGGTGGCGGGGTCGTCGAGGGCGGCGACGGCTTCCTTGTTGAAGCGGTTGATGGCCGCGAGCATCTTGAGGAAGCGGAGGTTGAAGACGTTTTTGCGCTGGGCGAAGAGGTGGTTGAGGGAGGTGCCGCACCATTCGAGGCCGGTGCGGTCATCGCGCACGGCAAAGGACATGGTGGTCTTCTTCACCGGAACCTGGAGCTGGGCGAAGAGGCGCGTGAGGAGCGGGTAGGTGACCTCGTTGTAAACCATGAAGCCGGTGTCGATCGGGACTTCGAGGCCGGTGCCGGGTTCGGTGGCGCACACGGTGTTGGTGTGGCCGCCGACGTAGTCGTTGGCTTCAAAGACCGTGAGATCGTGGTGGCGGTGGAGGAAATGGGCGCAGCCCATGCCGGCGATGCCGGTGCCGATGATGGCGATTTTGGCCATGAGAAAAGGGAGGGGGTCGAGTGGACTAAAGGTTGCGGAAATTGGGTAAAAAAAAGCGCAGGGTGTGCAACCTGTTACGGTCGCACACCCTGCGCGGATGCGGGGGAAGGCATCAGTCTTTTAAACCGAGGTGTCTGCGTTCGTGATGGGAGCGGCTGCGGGAGCCTGCGGGCCGGTGGCGTTGCGCTGCATCTCGTGGGCGAGCTCGGTCATGTCCTTGTGAAGGGCGGGATTTTCGGCCTTGCGCGGCAGGGTGACCTGGGCGGCGTTGACGGTGGCCACGGCAAGGGCGGCAGCGGTGGGCAACATCTGGCGGAACGTGGAGGCATACTCGGGATGAACGAGCGCGGCCTGTTGCGCGGCGGCGACGGAGGCGGCGTGTTCGGCGCGGGCACCTTCGTCGAGTATGGACTGGGGAACGGGTTTGAGGCCCCAGATGAAGCCGGTCCAGGAAAGCATCTTCAGGCCGTAGTAAGTGGGATCAATTTCCCACCAATAGAAGCCGTTGCGGGTGGCGCTCTGGTAGCGGTGGTGGTTGTTGTGCCAGCCTTCGCCGAGGCAGATGATCGCGAGGATGAAGCTGTTGCGGGAATCGTCGTCGGTCTTATAGCGGCGCTTGCCCATGAGGTGAGCCATGGAGTTGATGCAGGCGGTGCCGTGGAAGAGGAACGTGGTGCTCACGAAGAAGCCCCAGACGAGCATCTGCCAGCCGTTGGTGTGCAATGCGGGGGCAACGTGTTCCAACAGCGAGCCGAGGCCGAACATCGAAAGCGCGTAGAGGATGGGGACGACCAGATCGAAGCGATTGAGCCAGACGAGCTCGGGGAACTTGGCGAGGTCCTTGATCTTGGAGTAGTCGGTGGGGAAGTTGTTGCGGCTGGTGATCCAGCCGATGTGTGACCAGAGGAAGCCGTGAACGTGGGGAGAGTGCGCGTCCTCGGGACCATCCGAGTGCTGGTGATGGTGGCGGTGGTGATAGGCACACCAGAGCGAGCCGCGCTGCACGGT
>JANXRL010000065.1 GCA_025352985.1 Verrucomicrobiota bacterium | reverse complement strand
CAGGGCACAGTCAAGTCGCTCACTCCCGCGCACCTCCACGAGATCGGCGCGCAGATCATTTTGGGGAACACCTACCACCTCAACCTCCGCCCCACGAGCGAACTGATCGGTGAGTTGGGCGGGCTGCACAAATTCATGGGCTGGGACGGCCCCATCCTCACGGACAGCGGCGGCTTCCAGGTGTTCTCGCTGGCGAAGCTGCGCAAGATGCATGACGATGGTGTGGAGTTTCAGTCCCACCTCGACGGGAAGAGTCTCTTCCTCGGTCCGCGAGAGGTCATGGCCATCCAAAAAAATCTCGGCAGCGACATCGCCATGGTGATCGACGAGTGTCCGCCCTGGCCGTGCGAACGCGACGCGACTGCCGAGGCGTGCGCGCGTTCGCTGCGCTGGGCGAAGCAGTGCAAGCAGATCGCCACCGATAGCGGTTTCTTGGCGGACGGCCATCACGTCTTCGCCATCGTGCAAGGATCGACCTACGACGATCTGCGAAGCGAGGCGGCCGAGTCGCTTGCGGCGCTGGACTTTCCCGGATACGCGGTCGGAGGCGTCAGCGTGGGTGAGCCGGAGCCGGAGATGCTCAAGCAGGTGGGCGCGACCACGCCGTTCATGCCGGCCGACAAGCCCCGCTACACCATGGGCCTCGGCACGCCGCCGCAGTTGCTCAAGATGGTCGCGCTCGGCGTGGACATGTTCGACTGCGTGTTGCCCTCGCGCGTCGCCCGCAACGGCCTCGTCTTTTCACCCGACGGCCCGATCAACCTGCGCAACGAAAAATTCCGCGCCGACCCGCGCCCCATCAGCGACGAGGTGCACAACTACACGACGCGGTTTTCCCGTGCCTACCTGCGCCACCTCACCGTGGCCGGAGAGATTTTGAGCTGCACGTTGCTCACCCTACACAACCTGCACTTTTACCTCGATCTCATGGCGCAGGCCCGCGCCCACATCGAGGCGGGCGATTATGCGACGTGGCATCGCGCCTGGGTGGCCCGCTACGAAGCGGGGGCGGCGGCCCGCTGATGGAACATCCCTGAGTCTCGCCTCGCCAGCCGTAGCCAAACCCTTTTTATCTAGTTTATCTTATGCGTATTCTAGTCACTGGCGGCGCCGGCTTCCTTGGTTCCAACCTCTGCGATCGTCTCCTCGGTGACGGGCACGAGGTCATCTGTATCGACAACTTTTTCACCGGACGAAAAAGCAACATCGCTCACCTGCTTGGTAACCCGAGCTTCGAGCTCGTCCGGCACGATGTGATCGACCCTTTCAAGTTTGAGGTGGACCAGATCTACAACCTCGCCTGCCCCGCCTCGCCTCCCCACTACCAGTATAACGCGATCAAGACGGTCAAAACCTCCGTCATGGGCGCGATCAACTGCCTCGGCCTCGCCAAACGCACCAAGGCCCGTGTCTTTCAGGCCAGCACATCCGAAGTCTATGGCGACCCGGCGATTCACCCGCAGCCCGAGAGCTACTGGGGCAACGTGAACCCCATCGGCATCCGCTCCTGCTACGACGAAGGCAAGCGCGTGGCCGAGACGTTGTTCATGGATTATCACCGCCAGAACCAGGTCGATATCCGCATCGTGCGCATTTTTAATACTTATGGTCCGCGCATGCACCCGGACGACGGCCGCGTCGTCTCGAACTTCATCGTGCAGGCGCTCAAGGGCCAGGACATCACCATCTACGGCGACGGCACGCAGACGCGCTCCTTCTGCTACGTGGACGACCTTATCGAGGGCTTCGTGCGTCTGATGAATCAGAACGAAGTCACCGGCCCGATCAATATCGGCAACCCCGGCGAGTTCACCATGCTCCAGCTGGCCGAGATTACGCTCAAGCTGGTCGGCGGGAAATCGAAGATCGTCCATCGTCCGCTGCCAAACGACGACCCCAAGCAGCGCCGCCCCGACATCACGCAGGCGCGCTCGGTTCTGAAATGGGAGCCGACAGTGCAGCTAGAGGATGGCCTCAAGCGCACCATCGCGTATTTCAAGACGCAGATCTGAACTTGGGGGGTATCTCAAAAAAATCTAAAAGTGCTTCTTTCGGGAGGTCCTTAAAAATTAACGAAACTCGCTTCGACCCCTTCGGATCGACCCGAAGAACGACGCCCAGCTCGCCGTCGATTACGGCGCGGCGCATGGTGCGTTTGCGAGCACGACCCCCGGCGACACGTCGATGGCGATGCAGAAGGAAGTCGAAAAACTCATGAAAGGCGGCGGCGCCCGCGTGGTTCGCTGAGAATTTTCCGCTTTCATCTTCAAGCCCCGGAGTTTCAAAACTTCGGGGCTTTTTTATGACTACAGCTTAAGGCCCCCCTGGGTGATAGGCAAAAGTCTCGCTTCCGACTGAAACAGTGGCAAAATAGGTGCCAGTATAAGCTTCGGACCGTTCAACCCCAAGTTAAGTGGAATCAAAGGCACGAGTGATCGTTTCACCCACGGCGCGAATCACAAATTGATGAAACTCACCCACACCCCTTAACTTAGCGCCATTCTACCCAGACCCCTTTAGATCGACCGCTCAGCTAGGAAAGACCCATCAAAAAAATCCACCTCTTCTTCGCCATTCTTTCCCTGAAATAAGCCCATTTGGGCCTGATCTCGGTAGGTCCAAAAAAACCCCTGTTGGTCTCTGACTCCCGAACCGCCTCCCGTCCCAATATAAACACATGAAACTAGGGTCCTTTCCTCGCCGCCGCGACGCTGGGTTCACCATTCTCGAAGTCGCCATGACTGGCTTCGTCCTCACGCTGACCATCGCCGGTTCGATCACGACCCTGCAGATGGGCTTCCGCGCCATCGACAACGCCCGCTACACCACGCTCGCGGGCCAGATTCTGCAAAGCCAGATGGAGAAACTCCGCCTGCTTACCTGGAGCCAGCTCACCGACGCCACCACCGGGCCCGTCGCCTACTCGACGTTCGCGCCGGACATTTCCTCCTCCAGCACGGCCCAGATCAACCGGTTCACCACCTCCACCGGCGGCGCGGGCACCTGCGCCATGAGCATCGCCGCCGCGCCCTCGCCCTTCGGCACCACCATGAAGGACATCACCCTCACCGCGACCTGGACCGGCATCGACGGTATGTCCCACTCCCTCTCTTACACCACCCGCTATGGACAGAATGGCCTATCCGACTTCTTCTACACCTCGCACTAACCGGGGTCGCCGCGCCTTCACGCTCGTCGAGCTCATGGTCAGCACCACGCTGGCCTCCTTCCTCATGCTCGGCGTGCTCACCAGCTTTCTCATGATGGGACGCAGCGGTGCCAGCGTCCAAAACTACACCGAGCTCGAAGCCACGGCCCGTAAAGCCCTCGAATACTTCAGCCGCGAGTCCCACCTCGCCTACGGCATCACCAGCTACGGCTCCACCAGCGTCACGCTGCAAATCCCCGACACCTCCTCCAGCCGCACGACCATCGCCTACACCGCCACCTACAGCTTCGACAGCTCGGCGGGCACATTCAGCCGCACCGGCCCGCCCATCGACGCCCCCACCGGCACGAGCACCACCACGGTGCTCCTCTCAGGCGTGACGCAGAACGGAACCACCAATCCTTTCAACTACTACCGCTACATCACCACCGGCTATGCCAGCGGCTTCACCAGCAACACCGCCAGCAACGTCACCGAGATCAAGCAGATCGAGATCAACTTCATCGCCAGCCGCGCCAACACCACCGTCGTCACCGCCAGCAATCGCGTGCTCTCCGCCCGCTTCATCCTCCGAAACAAGTAAACCAAGGCTCTCCCATGCGCTCCCTACGCTCCAACCGCGGCTCGGCCCTCATCGTCGCCCTCATCTTCGGCGGCCTTATCGCGCTTTCCCTCACGAGCTACATGAAGCTCGCCCTCACCGCCACCCGCCTCGCCAACCGCGCCTTCTACTCCAACGCCGCCGAGAACCTCCTCGACACCGGTCTCGAGCAGGCGATGTGGTGCCTCAACAACAACACCTACACCGGCACCGCCGGCTTCGCCCTCCGCACCGGCTACACGACCCAATACCAGGGCACCTTCCCCTCCGCCAGCACCTACTACACCTTCACCCAAGGCGTGAAGGGCCAGGTCAAGGTCTGGCTCAACACCGCCGGCAGCACCCCCCACGCCGTGGCCAAGGCCATCATCACCCTCGGCGACGGCACCAGCATCATCAAGGAGTCCGACATCTACGTGAGCAAACGCTCCTATTTCAACAACGGCCTCGTCGCCAAGCAGTCCCTTACCTTTAACGGCAACGTCGCCATCGACGCCTGGAGTTCCGACCCCGACGCCCTCGCCTCCACCGCCGCCATCCCCTACTCCTCCGTCGTCGCCGTGGACAGCGGCCAGATCGCCAGCCTCTCCGTCGCCGTCGCCTCCATCTCCGTCGGCAACGCCGACGTTTACGGCTACGCCTCCGTCGGAGGCAGCAGCATCGCCGACATCTCCGTCGGCTCCACCGGCCGCGTCGGCCCCTACGGCACCGCCAACGGCGTCATTGATCCCACTCGTGTCACCTATGATTTCACGACCAATTTCCCCGATGTCACCGCCCCCACCACCCCCCCCGTCACCATCGCCGCCATCAGCGGCACCTCCATACTTCCGCGTATTCTAGACCTCCCCGCCGCCGATGGCAAATACTACTACTCCGTTCCCAGCATCACTCTCACCGGCAGCAACACCCTCACCATCACCGCCGGCACAAACGTCGTGATCACCGTCACCGACACCACGGGCACCACCGTCAAAGGAGCCGGCAACTCGGAAATCGACATCCCCTCCACCTCGACGCTCACGATGTATGTCGCCGGCGATATTTCCCTCACCGGCAACGGCGTCGTCAACGGCACCTCCACCATCCCCAACCAGCCGATCGCGTTCCAACTCTACGGCACCCGCTCCGCCACCACCGCCGCATCCGTCGGCATGCAGGACATCGCTATCAAAGGAAATGGCTATCTTGCCGGCGTCGTTTACGCGCCCAACGCCAACGCCGCCGTCAACGGCAACGGCGACACCTACGGCGCCATCGTCTGCAACCAGGCCCGCATGGTCGGCAACGGCAATTTCCACTTCGACCTCTCCCTCGCCAACACCCTCTCGACCAGCTCATGGCAGGTCTCCAAGTGGCGCGAATTTTCCACCGCCACCGACCGCGCGATCTACGCTGACGAACTAAATTTCTAAGTGGATGGGCGATCAAAAGGGGGCGGGCCGGAATGGCGCTAAGTTAAGGGGTGTGGTCGTCATTTTTTGAGATTACGGGAAGGCGATACGTGCATGAAGCGGCGGGGCTTGGTCATGAGCTGGTAGGTTTTGGGGCGTCGTTTGACACAGCGGGGCTCGGACCGATGGGGCCTGACGGGGAGCAAGTCAGCGGCC
>JANXRL010000037.1 GCA_025352985.1 Verrucomicrobiota bacterium | reverse complement strand
CACATGCCCGCCGCACAATCCCCCGCCGCCACGTCCACCGGAACCTTCTGCGCCGAATCGGTGAAGTAACGCGCGTTCGCCCCGACCGCCTGCAAGAGACGCAGACCCGCGCTCCATCCCTCGTGCACCGCCTGCTTCTCGATGTCCGCCACATTCGCCGACAGGTTCACGGCCTGAAGCTCCCGCAGCCGTTTCTGCATCTGTTGCTGGACGACGTTTTCAAACGCCTTGTTGATGGAACCGCTCTTGGTCGGATCCGCCAGCGCCACCTCACCAAACAGGCGCGTATCCTTCAGATCCTCCCAGTGCGCGGGCGCGTTCGCTAGGCCGAGCCTGCGCAGCGAGTCGGCGTTGCTGATGATGCCAAACGAACTCAGCACCGTCCCGACCCAGCGGCCTTCCTTGTCCCAATATTCCTCCCCGGCAAACGTCTGCGGGATCACCGTATCCGTAAACCACTCCGGATGCAGCTTGATGATCCCGCTATCAACGATCCGCCCCGCCTGCGCCTGGCTGGAAAAATCATACACGCCGCCACCCCAGAAAAGATCCAGCCCGCTCCCCGCGTTGGACGCCAGAAACGTCGCCCGCGCCTCCCGCGCCTCCGCCGAGGCGTCGCTCGCCAGCTTACCGTTGGCAAACGAGGCCAGAACCTCGTTGTTCCACTTTTTGTGCAGCGTGTTAACCCAGTGGTTTTCAAACGAGGCGACGTATTCGCCATTGATGTAGCGGGCGATTTCCGAGGTGCCGCCGATCAGCCGCCAGTCGATCGCCACCGTGCGGCCGGTGCGCTCCATATACCAGCGGGCAAACGCCCGCCCGAACTCGTGGCGGATCGCCTCGTTGTGCGGCGTGATGATGACGAGCGCGTCGTCCACCCGCGTCGTCACCTCTTGCTTGGGGCGCAGCGCAAACGGCAGTGCCAGCGTAACCGCCAGAAGCAGAATGATGACCGCTGTTTTCAACATGCGCGGTTTTGGTCCATCACGCCAAAAGCACCACCACATCCTGCGGCTCGACGCTGGCAAACAGAGCGCCCTCGTCCGCGTTGCCCAGGAAACGCGGGTTAAGCTCGTAAATTTTCAACGTCTGCCCGCCGCTCACAAAATCGTATTGCGCGACCTCCCCGAGATAAACCGCATCGCCGATGCGGCCGCGCACCGTGTTGTGCGCGCGCGCCTCGCGCCCGAGCGTCCAGCACTCGGGCCGCACCGACAGCGTGACCGCGTCCCCAGCGGACGGCTTCACCGCCGGATCACCGAGAACGCCTTGGAACCGGCCGATGTCCGTCTCGACGACCGTGAATTCCCCTTCCGCTCCCAGCACGCGGCCAGCGATAAAATCTGTCTCACCGATAAAGTGCGCCACGGTCTTCCGCTTCGGCCGACGGTAAACGTCGCGCGGCGAACCAACCTGGAGGATATTGCCGCCCTCAAGGATCGCCATGCGGTCGGAAATCGAAAGCGCCTCTTTCTGGTCGTGCGTGACGTAAACGGTCGTGAGCTTGAACTCCTTGCACACCCGGCGTATTTCCGTGCGCATTTCGAGCCGCAACTTCGCGTCGAGATTGGAAAGAGGCTCGTCGAGCAGCAGACAGCGCGGGCGTATCACCAGCGCCCGCGCCAGCGCCACGCGCTGTTGTTGGCCGCCCGAGAGCTGGTTGGGCTTGCGCGCCGCATACGCATCCATCCGCACCGAGACCAGCGCCTCGGCCACCCTGCGCTTGATCTCGTCGCGCGGCACCTTGCGCTCTTCTAGGCCGAAGGCGACGTTCTCCGCCACCGTCATGTGCGGCCAGAGCGCATAACTCTGAAACATCATTCCGGTATTTCGCTTGTGCGGCTCAAGCTTAGTCACGTCTTCGTCGCCAAAGAAAATCTTCCCCGCCTCCGGGATATAAAAGCCCGCCATGCTCCGTAGCAGCGTGGTTTTCCCGCAACCGCTCGGTCCCAGCAGGAAAAACAGCTCCCCAGGTTCGATCACCAGGTCGAGATTGCGAAGCGCCACCGTCGCCCCGAACCGTTTCGTTAGGTTTTGAATTCTTATGGAAATCATGCGGGAAGGCGTGCGGTTGAGCACGGGGAAACAAGATTTCGCCCCGAGGTAAGTCAACGGCGACTCCATGTAAAAGTTGCACGATCTGCCCACGAACCCCTTGCCCTGAGAGGGAGTAATGGGCACAACCCTCTTCCTCCCATGCTCAAGGCTTCCTCCTTTCCCTTTCACGCCGACCTGGAAACCGTGCTCGTTTCCGAAAACGACATCAAAAAACGCGTCAAGAAACTCGGGGCGGAAATCGCCACCTCTTACGGCGATGAGGAAATCACCGTCATCTCCATTATCAATGGCGCCATCCTCTTTACCGCCGATCTCCTGCGCGAGATACCCAATCCCATCCGCCTGGATTGCATCCGCATTGCCAGCTACCGCAACGACACCAAGTCCCACGGCAAACCCCAGCTTCTCCAGAGCCTCACCCTCGACATCAGCAACCGCCACGTGCTGCTCATCGACGACATCCTCGACACCGGGAAAACCTTCTCAGTGGTCGTGGACATGATCCAGAAGCTCAACCCCGCTAGCCTGCGCACCTGCGTGCTCCTCGACAAACGCGGCCGCCGCGAGGTCGAGTTCGAGGCCGATTTCGTGGGCTTCCAGATTCCTGACAAGTTTGCCGTCGGCTACGGTCTCGATTTTGCCGAGCGCTACCGCAACCTCCCTTGCATCGGCGTCCTCAAGCCCAATCTGCAGAACCCGCCCGAGTGGGCGTGAAGCCCCGGGGAATAATCCCCAGCGGCAGCAGCCGTCCCTCTTCTTGAACGTAACGGCACTCGCTCCGCCGAAGCGGGATTGGCCGAAACTACCCACGAAAAATCTGCCCATGGGTGGATTTCATTAGTGGTTCAAAAAATCCGGTGCAGGCACAGTTCACCGCCCCTTCTTGCCACCGCCCGCCCCGCGACCGCGCTTGGGGTAGG
This sequence comes from Verrucomicrobiota bacterium, assembly GCA_025352985.1. GTDB lineage: Bacteria > Verrucomicrobiota > Verrucomicrobiia > Opitutales > Opitutaceae > Rariglobus. The sequence goes on along the minus strand of JANXRL010000037.1, from coordinate 1,971 downwards.
AACCACCTCTCGGCCCCGCCTTAGCCGCCTTGCGATAGTCGCCCGATTTCAACGCGTTGATCTGGTCCCGCAGCAGCGCCGCGCGCTCAAACTCCAGCTTGCCCGCCGCCTCGGACATCTCGTCCTCCAGCTCGGCGATCACCGCCTTCACGTCATCCTCGCTACCTTCGGCCACCGCTGCCTCGTCTTCGCGCTCTCCGCTGCCGTCGTAAACATGGAGGCTCGACTGGGCGGAGCGTTTTACACTGCGCGGGGTGATGCCGTGCTCGAGGTTGTAGGCAATCTGCTTCTGACGTCTCGCCAGCGTCACCTCCTGAGTCTTGCGGATGGAATCCGTGATCTTGTCCGCATAAAAAATCACCCGGCCGTCCTCGTGGCGCGCCGCGCGGCCCGCCGTCTGGATGAGCGAGGTTTCGCTGCGCAGAAACCCTTCCTTGTCCGCATCCAGGATCGCCACGAGCGCGACCTCCGGCAGGTCGAGTCCTTCGCGCAGGAGGTTGATGCCGATGAGCACGTCAAAATTTCCCAGTCGCAGGTTGCGCAGGATTTCCACCCGCTCGATCGCGTCGATGTCCGAGTGCAGATACTCCACGCGGATCTTCGACTCGCGCATGAAGCTCGTGAGGTCTTCCGAGAGGCGCTTCGTCAACGTCGTCACCAGCACGCGCTCGCCCTTCTCCGTCGCGCGCTTGATCTCGCCGATCAGATGCTCGACCTGGCCTTTCGTCGGGTGGATCACGATTTCGGGATCAAGCAGGCCCGTGGGCCGGATAACCTGCTCGGCCACCACCGCCGACTTCTCGATCTCGAACTTCGCCGGCGTGGCCGAAACGAAGAGCGTCTGCTCCGTGATCGAGCGGAACTCCTCAAACTTCTGCGGACGGTTGTCCAGCGCCGACGGCAGTCGGAAGCCGTAGTTCACGAGGTTGGATTTGCGCGCGAAGTCGCCGTTGGACATGCCGCCGATCTGCGGGATGGTAACGTGGCTCTCGTCCACCATGAGGATGAAATCCTTCGGGAAAAAATCCACGAGGCAGACGGGGCGCTCGCCGGATTTCCGGCCGGCGATGATGCGCGAGTAGTTCTCGATGCCGTTGCAGAACCCCATTTCCTGAAGCATCTCCAGGTCGTAGTTCGTGCGCATGCGGATGCGCTGCGCCTCGAGGAGTTGCCCGTGCTGCTCGAAAAACGCCACGCGCTCGTCCAGCTCCGCCTTGATCTCGCCGATGGCGCGCCCGAGCTTGTCCTTGCTGGCGACGTATTGCGTCGCCGGGTAGAGATCGAACATGTCGAGCGGCCGCGTGGTCGTGCCAGTCGTGGGGTCGAACTCGCTCAACGCCTCGATCTCCTCGCCCCAAAACTCGACGCGCAAACCGAGTTCCAGATACGCCGGCATGATGTCCACCACATCGCCGCGCACGCGAAAGCTGCCGCGCTTCGGCTCGTAGTCGTTTCGCTCGTAGAGATTGTCCACGAGGCGTTGGAGCAGCACCTCGCGCCCCAGCGCCTCGCCCTTGCGCAGCGGGATACGCATCGCCTGAAAATCCTCGGGCGAACCCAGGCCGTAGATGCACGAGACGCTGGCGATCACGATCACGTCGCGTCTCGACACCAGCGAGCTGGCGGTGGCGATGCGCATACGCTCGATCTCCTCGTTGATGGACGAGTCCTTCTCGATGTAGGTGTCGCTGGAGGCGACGTAGGCCTCGGGCTGGTAATAGTCGTAGTAGCTGACGAAGTAGTGGACGGCGTTCTTGGGGAAGAAGTTCTTGAACTCCTTGTAGAGCTGGGCGGCGAGCGTCTTGTTGTGCGCCAGGACGAGGGTCGGCTTGTTGATCTCGGCGATGACGTGGGAGGCGGTGAACGTCTTGCCGGTGCCGGTCGCCCCGAGGAGCATCTGGGCGGCCTTGCCCTCGCGGTAGCCCTCGAGGATCTTCTCGATGGCCCGCGGCTGGTCGCCGGCGGGCTGGA
>JANXRL010000189.1 GCA_025352985.1 Verrucomicrobiota bacterium | reverse complement strand
TGCGGTCAACGCATCGGATTCTGGATCGGCCAGCGGCACGACGGGCTTGTTGACCGTGGCGAGGACCGCGCCGTTGCGACTCACCACGATGTCGGTCTTGCCAGACGTGGCCGGGGTGAACGCGATAATATCCTGCTGATCGGGAAAGGACACCGAGACGGCGGTGCGGCCAGCGTTCCAGGTGGTGGCCGGGAGGGGGGCGCCGGCGCGGAAGGCGTAGAGCATGATTTTAAAGTCCGGCGCGGGGGTGACCGTGCGAATGGTGAGCAGGTTCACTTTATCGTGCAGCCCGATTTTGGCCGCGACGCGTTTACCCTCGCAAGCAAGGGTGCGCACGAGGAGCGCGGGCTCGCCGGGTTTGAGCGAACCGTCGGTATCGAGGCTATCTTTACCGACGAGGATGACGTCGCCTTCGGCGCCAAGAGCTTTCTTTGGTTTTAGTTCAACCACATCAGACTCAAGAGTGAGGTTCCACTCGTAGCTGGTGGGCATGGCGTCGCGCTGCACATCGTCCACCACGAGCACGTAGGGGCGCGGACCGCGGACGATACCTGCGGTGCGGAACGATTTCAAAACCGGGGTGTTGATCTGGCGTTTGTAGGGCGAGAGGACGCCATCGAGCGCGACCCAGTGGTTGCTGAATTTCATGGGCCGCTGGTAAACTAGGTGGTCAGTCTTGGTCCACGCGAAGTCGTTGAAAGATTGCTCGACCAGTTTCCAGGACGGACCGGTGTCCACGTTGTTGTCCACTACGTCTTGGCGAAAGACCTCTTTGCCGTCCTTGGTTTTTCCGGCGACGCCCCAGACCCAATCCCAGCAATACTGGGCGTCACCGGTCATGAAAGTGGCCTGAGGCTGATCAACGTAATCCACCACCCGCGCCGGGGTGGTGGGATTCTGCCCTGCGCCGTCCACGATGACCGTGCTGCATGCCCAGGGTCCCTGATCCTTGCCTGGGATGGTGATCCAGGTCCGTCCCTGCGCTGCCAGCATGATGCCGTTGCGATCGGGGTAGGGATGCCCGCCGCTGGCACCGCGGGTGTGCATGGTCAGCAGTGTTGCGTTCCGGTCCCAAGAGGAGCGGGTCATCATCAATGCGCGCTGCCCGCAGAAGAAACTCTCTCCGAGATTCAACTTCTCAGGGTCAATTTCAGGCGAGTAAGCCGTGGCAAAAATTGCCGAGGTGATGGCCTGTTGGGCGAGGGAATGGATGCTGTGTGGCAGTTCCTTGTAATCGTCCTGGACCATGGCGCGATAGACGAAGTCCGTGGTCTTGTCGTTCGGGAAAAGATAATGGGCCACGACCAGATCGTGCGGCGTGGTGAAGCCACCGCCCATGCGTCCCAAAATGTCGAAGACGGCGAATTTATCGCGCGTGGGAAGCATCGCGTAGGCAGAAAATTTTCCGTAGTATGAGCGTGGCAACGGGTGCTGGGTCAGGAGTTCAAGTCCGTATTTGTAAGCCACGCGGTCCATCGTCACGGCGGCGTCGAGACCGAAGAGCAGTTTCCCCTCCGCTTCGTAAGCCGCGCCGCTGTCGAAGAACGAATAGGTGTAGAAATTCCGCCAGCCGCGATAGAGCGCGAGATACTTTAGGTCGTTGAAACCGGGCTCACCCTCAATGGCCATCAGGTCATAGACCCAATACGAGAACGTCGCCCAGTTGCTGCGGCTGGCCTCGGCGTTGTTGAACGAGCCGTAATTGTCCGCCCAGGAGGACAGCGTGACGAGTTCGTCATGGATGGTCGTTTTCTGGTCGGGGGTGAGATAGTTAAAGATGAAATCGTAAATAAACCCGAGGGAGCAGGCGTCGGTCCGGCTGGTGGACGGACGGGGCGGCTGCCCCGGTTGGGGCGGTTTGTCGTTTTGCTCGCGACGCGCCTGTTCGAGTTTGATGGCGGTGACGGTGGCCTTGGCCAGGTATTCCGCGCCGGCCCGGTCTTCGTCGATCAGGCATCGGAAAGCCTCGCAGGCCCCCGGCTTGAAAAAGCCGGCAGGCGAACCTTTCTCGTAGGTTTTGGGCGAGCCTCCCTCGGCCAAAATTTTATAGTAGTCTTCGCGTTTTTGACCGTAGCCACCAATGCGCATGAAATCGACAAATCTCCCATGCACATGGAATCCGCCGTTCGCCCAATCGGGCTGCGCGTAATCGGCTTTTTCGTCGTAGGTCAATTTTAGGGCGTTGGTCCACGCCAAGATGTTTTTCCAGGCGGCCTGCGCGGCGACGTCCTCTTTGAACCGTTTGCGCAGGGCGGGCAGATCTTCGGGCGAGAAGAACATGCGCGGATGCACGCCCGGCGCGGGCACGCGACCGACGGAGCGCACGCCGTCCGCACTGAACTGGACCTTCGTGGAGCCGTAATCACGGGGCTTGAACATGCTCCAGGGAATCGGGTTTTTGCCGTGGTAGGACCAGACGGATTTGTCGGCGTAGGCCGAGGCAGCGACGAGAGGGTCGATCACGGCGGAAGGGGCGTCGGCGGCGAAGACGGGGGCGGAGAAAGCGAGGAGTAGAAGCGCGGTGGAGATGGATTTCATTTCAGTCTTGGGGCGAGGATTGAAGGGGGCGGAGGCGGGGTTTCTTTTAAAATTCAGAATGGTGGAAAGAGTTCGAAGAGGGCTACGTGGAGTTCGGGTTTCGCACGGGTCACGGTGAGCGGACGGTCCGCCGGCTTGATTCCCATTGGCTTAATAAGACCCCTCGTGGTGCCCTGGAGAGAGAGGCACCACGAGTCGGGAGCCCACCAGTCGGCCGGGAACGGTCTTCCCGTCGATAAGGATTTGGTTGCGATTCTCAGTTGCGGGCAGGGCCAGTTCGGCAGCAGCACCCTCCGGCAGCGTCAGCGTAAACGAGAGTTCCGGGCCTTTGGTTCGCCAAGTGGCCGCGACCAGGCCGAATTCAGTCACCACTTTGCCCTCGGCCTGCGTGAGGTCGCCCAGATGCGGTTCGATGCGAATCTTCCGCTCCGCCACCGGAGCATCCCGGCGCACCCCGAGCACATAGGCGTTTAGGAAATAGCCTGGGAACATCCCGTAAATGTGCGCGTGCGAGCCGCCACCAAACTCTTCCCAGGAACATTCCCACTTCGAATCCACCATTTTGGCCCACTTCTCGCGGAAGACCGTCAGGACTCGGAGGTCATGCTCGGAGCGGTCCAGGCGATAGAGTTCTTTTGCCAAGTAATAGTAGAGCATCACGCGGGCGCTGCCTTTCCGATCCTGCTCCACCATTTTCTGGCGCACCCGCTCTTGACGGTCCGCCGGGACGACACCCCGGTCGAGTGCTACGACATCGGCATGGAGCGTCGTGGCGGTGAGGTGATTAACAAAAGGTAGGTTCGTTGTCCGCTTGGCCGCGACGTTCGCCGCCCAATCCTCGTCGGTGAAGTAACCGGAGTAATAGCAGCCGTCCGCTTCGTTCCAGAGCACGGTGTTGATGGCCTTGGCGAGATCGTCCGCCGCCTGGCCGAATTTCGCCGCAGCCGCGTTGTCGCCAACAATCCCCGCCAGCACCTTGGCATCGGCCAAAGCGCGCTGAACGAAGGCGTTTAGCGTGGTCGTTTCCCCGGTCATGTAACCGAGCGGATTGCCCCAGACCACCCAATCCCGGGCGCGGACCAGCCCTCTCGGGGTGCGGCGTTCCAGAAAATAGTCCATTTGCGTCACCACGGCGGGCCAGATTTCGCGGACGAGGGAGGCATCGCCAGTGGCATCGAAGTAGCGCCGGATGCCCGCCACCCATTCGCAAGCGCGGTCTTCCATTTTGGCGTGAATGTCATAGCGGTCCGAGCAGGTGTGAGCCTTCACCCAGCCCTCCGGCTGCAAGGTCAGCGCCGTGCGCCGCACCATTTCGCCCAGCAGGCGCGCATCGCCGTAGAGCGGCTTTCCATCCTTGCCGGGGCCAGCCATCTCGGTGCGGGTAATGTCGAAGCCGGGCGGGTCGCAATCCATCCATTCCACGCGCTCGCGATCCGCGCAATCGACGTAGGCATCCTCGCTAAGCACCTCTCCGGATCGGGCGCACATCGCCCAGAGCTTGTTGAGAAACGGGTCGCTGCAGGTGAACGAGCCGACCCGATCGTAGGGATAGAGCCGTTCGATCAGTTTGAAGCCCGTCACGGTGGCCTTGCCCGATTTGACCTCGATCGTCCCTTGGCTAATGCCCCGCGAATCAATGGCGAAGTGGCGTTGCGGACCTGCCTTTGCCAGGTAACGGATGCCGTAGGGCTCGATGGAAAGCTCCGTGTTAGCTTCCGCGTCAAATTCCAGCACCGGGTAGGCCTGCACGATGCGCCCCGTGGTGAACGCGAGTTTCTCGCCCGGCTGTAGCGTAACGGGCAGAACCGCTCCGCCGCTGAGTGTGACCGGCACGGGGAGTTCACGCAAAAGGGGAATTCTCCGCGCGGTCAGCGCCCCCCAGGACTCGCTCGAAATGGGCGTTGCGGCCTTCCAGGCGGTGTCCTGGTATTCGGCTGCGGTCCAGTCCCCATCCTCTACCCGGGTATCAACGAGGGTGTCTCCGAGATTCGCCCAAGACGCGGCCATCGTGCGGTAGCGGGTGTCACTGCTCCACTTCCAGGCGCCATCGGTGCGCCAAACTTCTGCGCCATCGATTTGGAATAACGCCGTGAGTCCCGGCACGTGCTGCATGAGCTTGCCTCCGGAAAGGTTTCCGAACACGAAAACTACCACTGCGTTGCGGCCACAGCGCAGATACCGGGAGATGTCGATGCTGTCATATTCCGGTCCGTTCGGCTGGAAGCGGTTGGGGCCGCGTTGCACATACGAACCGTTGACCCAAAGCACGTAGCGCGCATCCGCGAAGAGGTTTAGGGATGCCGCCGACGGGACCTTCCCAAGATCAAACGTCTTTCGGAACGCGATGGCCACGCCCTTCTGGTTTTGCGCCGCATCCGCCCAAACCATGGCGGACTGTAGCTTCGCGCCCAAGGGATCGGCTTTGATGCTGGCGAACGGGTGCAGGGGCACCGGAGCGGCTTGCCCCGAGGACGCCGTCATGAGCAATATTGCGGCAAGAAGGAGGCACAGAAGCGGTCGCATGCGGTTGAGGAAAAGACTGTGGGTTCGACCCTAGTCTATAGCTGATGACGGGACTAGGACGTGGATTAGAGCGGGGGGAAGAGCTCGAATACGCCGACGCGGAGTTCGGGTTTCGCACTGGTCACGGTGAGGCGGACAATCTGGCCGGTGACGGGTGGGAAGGTTTTCACGAAGGAAATCCCCTTGGGGTTTTCCTCGGACCAGACGGGTTTCCACGTCGCGCCGTCTTTGACTTCGAGCAGCAGCTTGGCGGCTTCCGTGTAAGGGATAGTCAGGCGCAGGACGGAAAACGTCTGCGGCCGGCCCATGTCCACTTCGAGCGTGCCGGTGGCGCTCTTGATGCGCCAGTCGCCGCCTGTGCCGCCGTTGACCACGGTGCCGGCACTGCGCTGATTTTCGGAGCCGGTCACGGGCTTGTTGTAGAGCAGGGAGCGGGTGCGCGGGACGTCGCCCTTGAGTTTTACCGCGATGACGGTGGCGTTGGCGTCGGGCGCGGTGGCCGGGAGTTTGAGCACGGTGGTGTCGGCGATCGTTTCCGAGGTCACGGACTGGCTCGCGTCGGCGAGCAGCCAGGCGCGCTCGACGGGCGTGGTCATGGGGAGTTTGAGCGCACCGTCTTTAGGCCAGTTCAACACGAAGAGATAAAGCATGTCGCCTTTGCGCGTGGTCCAGCCCCACGGCAGATAATCAAACGGCCCGCGCGTGCTGCCATAGACGGCCTCGCCGTTGATCTTCAGCCACGCGCCGATTTCGCGCAGGCGGGCGGCGGAGTCGGCGGGGATGATGCCGGTGCGGTCGGGGCCGACGTTGAGGAGGACGTTGCCGCCCTTGCCCCAGGCTTCGATGAGCTCGTCGAGGAGGTTTTTGAGCGGGCGCGCGGCGGCGCCGGTGTAGCCCCAGGAGCCGTTGGCCCGGGTGCACAGTTCCCAGTCTTTTTCCGGGGGGAGCATGGGGATGCGGGCTTCGGCGGTCTCAAAATCTCCCGGGTAGCCGAGGAGGCGCGGAGTAACGAGGGTCTGCGGCTGGAGCTTCATCGCCTCGGCGATGCGGGCGACCTGCGCGGGAGTGGCGCGGCCGGTGCCGTCGTTGTCGAACCACATGACGCCGATGGGGCCGTAATTGGTAAGGAGTTCCTTCACCTGCGGGACGGCGACCTTGTTGATGTAGTCGTCGAAGCTGCCTTCCTGCGCTTTGTCCCACTTCGGCTCGCCCGCGCCGCCGCCGGGGTGGCCCCAGTCGGCGAGGATCGAGTAATAGGTGCTCAGCTTCACGTCGTATTTCGGGCACGCGACGGAGAGCTCCTTGAGTGGGTCGCGTTTGAAGGGCGTGGCGTCGGTGATGTTGTAGGCGCTGGCCTGAGAGTGAAACATCGCGAAGCCGTCGTGGTGCTTGGTGGTGAGCACCAGGTATTTCATGCCGGCGTCGTGGGCGAGGGACGCCCACTCGTCGGCGTTGAATTTCGTGGGGTTAAACTGCTCGGCCAACTTTTGGTAGTCGGCAATCGGCATCTTGTGTTGGCGCATGTGCCACTCGCCGTCGGCGGGGATGGCGTAGAGTCCCCAGTGGATGAACATGCCGAACTTGGCCTCGCGCCACCAAGCCATGCGAGTGTCATGTTGCGCCGAAGTTTCGGGGTCGCGGAGCTGGGGCGACATGGGGCTGAGGTCGGGTGTTTGGGCGCAGAGAAAACCGGGCAAACAGGAGCCGGCGATTATCGAGAGAAGAAGTGACTTGGCGGTTGTGCGTGGGCTCATGGGGAAGAGTAGTTTATTTACGACAGAATGGGATTTTTTCCGAAACCAGTTATCAAGGCGTCTTCTAAACTCGCGGAAGAATCACTCCATCGTCGGATATCGTGAAGGTCGTCTTGCTCGCTTCAAAATCGGTAAGAGCTTGTTGGCGTCAGGGGTCGCGTGCCGGAATCAATGGTGTCTTTTTATTTATCGCGATCTGTCCGAAACGTCAAAGCCGGAAAGCCGTCTTGATTAAAAAAGTTAGCCCAAGGAATCGGACCGTCCCAAGCGTAGCGAACATAGAGAGGACTCGGCACCGATGGAGCAGTGACCACCACAGCTTCTCCCTCAACAATCGCCTGTGCCCAGACAAACTTTTTGTCGGCACCTGCAATCGCAAAACCCTGCAAGCTTTCGGCATGACGGGGCATGAGCCCGCGCCCGACATGCTGGAAGCGGAGGCGGATGGAGTTTCCTTCTATGCGACTCTCGGCCAGCGTGGGTCCATTCCATTCGCCGGGTAGTCCGTAAATGGCACCTTCAATTACCCGGGCTGCGCGGGCGCCGTAGGCAAATTTATTCATGGGATGAAGCCCACCGCCCAGATCACTGATCGGCACCATGAAAATTTTCGGATACATTGAGGCAATGCGGATCATTTCCTCGCGTCCCTTGCCATTGCCCGACGGGGCCGCAGGCAGAGGCTGGAATTTGTCGGAAGCCCAACCATTGACGGGATCGTTTTCATCGAAGGCGCAGCCACCGCCGCTGGGTTTTTGCACGATCACAAAAGGAAATTCCCCCTGCCCCCATT
>JANXRL010000155.1 GCA_025352985.1 Verrucomicrobiota bacterium | reverse complement strand
CGAAGGCTCGACCGCGTCGCTCGTCGCCTTCGACACGATCTTCGTGGGCGTCTTGCCAGAAAGGTCATAAACCGCGACTTGGTAGCCGCTGCCAGCCCGCACGGTAAACGCGATCTTGTTGGGATCGCCCTTGCTCCAATCGGGCTCGGCGCAATAACGGCTGATCGCGGTCGGGATGCGCTGGATGCTCCCGCCGCCCGCAGGCATGACGTAGAGCTGAGGCCCGCCGGCGGCGTCAGACGTGAACAAAAGCTTGGAGCCGTCAGGCGACCAGCAGGGTGAAGCCTCCACCGAGGCCGAACGCGTGCGCCGGGCAATCTGCCGCCCCTGCGCGTTGCTCACATAGATTTCCGGGTTGCCCTCGCCCGAGAGCACCATCGCGACCTGCGAGGCATCGGGACTGAAACGCGCGCCGCTGTTGGTTCCCTTGACGCTCACAAAAAGCGTGCGCTGGAGGCTGTTCAGATCGATGAGGAAAATATCGGGGAAACCCGACTTGTAGAAACTCGTGTAGAGAATCTTTCGTCCGTCCGGCGACCAGCGGGGCGTGATGGCCTGCGCATTGTCACGGGTGATTTGTTTTACCTCTCCGAAAAACAGATCGCTCGTGAACACCTCCTGATGCCCCGAGTAGGTGCTGATGAACGTGAGCCGGTTGGCGAAGAAACCCTTGAGCCCGCTGGTGGCCTTCACCGCGAGGTCTGCCGCGCGCAGGAGCGCGTTGCGCGAACTCGTGCCGGAGACGACTTGGGAAAGAACGGACGCACCGGCCTTGGTCACGTTGACCTGCACCTGCGCGGCCGCCACCTGCGTGAACTTGATGTCAAATGCGCCACCCGTCGCAGCCAAACGGTAGCGGCCATGGGCGTTGAAAGCCTGCTTGGCCAGATTGTCGATCTCGACGGGACTGCCCGACACGCGAACCGCGATGGTTTTAAGATCGGCCGAAATGACGACTTCGCCGAGATCTTGAACGGCGAATGCGTTGAGGGAGGTCATCGCCAGAGCGACAGCCAGAAGACGAAGCAAGTTGTGCATGACAAAAAGTGCGGTGATGGTTGCTAAGGAGCAGTCCATTTCTATTTACAGCCCAACCTCCCTTAACAACGTAAAACCCTTTCGGTTCTAAATTTTCTACCCAACGTGACACCCGACGAGATCAAAGAAGCCCTCAAACAAGTGAAATATCCCGGCTTCAGCCGTGACATCGTTTCGTTCGGCCTAGTCCGCTCGGCCGCCCTCGTGGACGGCACCGCCAAGGTGTCGCTCGCCCTCACGACCTCGGACCCTAAAATCCCCCTGCACCTTAAACAGGAAGTCGAGAAATGCCTCCAATCCCTCCCCGGCGTAAAAGCCACCGTAGTGGACATCGCCGTCGCCCCCGCCACCAAGCCGCCCGCAGGCGGCGGTAACCTTGGAGGCAATGCCTCCGCCCCTAAAACAATCAAATACGCCGTCGCCATCGCCTCCGGCAAAGGCGGCGTCGGCAAAAGCACCTTCGCCGTCAATCTCGCCTGCAGTCTCGCCCAGATCCTCACGGCCCAAGGCCGTCCCGGTCGCGTGGGCTTGATGGACTGCGATATTTACGGTCCCTCGGTGCCCCTGATGATCGGTCTCGAAGGTCGTCCCATGGTCGAAGGCGACAACCTCCTGCCCATTGAAAAACACGGCGTGAAGGTCATGAGTATGGGCTTCCTCGTCGATGACAACACCCCCGTCGTTTGGCGCGGCCCGATGATCATGAAGACCATCCAGCAATTCGTGCAAAACGTGAAGTGGGGCGAGTTGGACATCCTCATCGTTGACCTGCCTCCAGGCACCGGCGACGCCCAGCTTTCCCTCGTGCAGACGCTTCCACTCGACGGCGCCGTGCTCGTGACCACCCCGCAACCCGCCGCAACCAACGTCGCGCGCAAGGGCGGCCTCATGTTTCAAAAGGTCAACGTCCCCCTCCTTGGCGTCGCTGAAAACATGAGCTACTTTCTCGACCCGTCCGGCCAGAAACACGCGCTCTTCGGCGAAGGCGGCGGCCAAAAAACCGCCGATTCCCTCGGCACCATCCTCATCGGCCAGGTTCCTCTGATTCAGGAAATTCGTGCCGGGGGTGATGAGGGAAACCCCGTCGTCATAAGCTCGCCCAATAGTGAGGCCGCCCGAATTTTCCGCGCGATTGGAGAAAATATTCTCGCCCAACTCGCCCTCAAATCACTCCCGCGATGATTAACCTCAAGACTACTATTAATTGTTCCCGTGTAAGCCGCATCTAACCACGGGCATTGACAGACACGTCATCAAACCTAACGTTACTTGATCGACACCATGGTGCCACTTAATGAAGAGGTTTTCGGTTCCCTTCACCTTCGAAAAGGTTTAGACACGCCCCAAAACCTTATAGTAAAATTAAGCACTTTCATTGTTAGACTAAAACTTTGTCTTTCAGGAAGATATACGTATTAAAATTACGCATAAAATCTTCGCCGTCTAACATCGCCGTGGTCGCCATGTCTTCATCTTCCCATATAGAGTCCGATAAGTCCTCCCGTGAGTTTGTGAAGCAATCGAGCCTCTACCAAGAGTTCCTCGCCGAGCGTGAAGAAATCCTACGCCACAAATGGATCGAGTCCGAACGGCTGGGCTACGACATCGGCTTTGAACGGGCTCTGCTCGATTGGATTCGCAAGCACCGTGAAAGCTGGCGCGCCTCGCGCCGTCCCTCTTCCGGTAACACGGCCACACCCTACAAGTAGCATCCAGCCAAAGCAATTGGTTGGGCGTTTAAAGCCGGGGGATGCGTCCAAAAAGAAAAGCCGACCCCTAAGGATCGGCTTACGAAATTAGAAACGACTTAATGTGTTTTACTTAATCTCTTTATGAAGTGTGTGACGCTTCAGGAAAGGATTATACTTCTTCTTTTCGATGCGCTCAGTGACCGTCTTCTTGTTACGCTTGGTAAGATAACGGGAGACAGGTTTGCCCTCTTTGCGGGCCTCGGTGCATTCTAGGGTGACGACTTCTTGTGCCATGGTTTTAAAAGGTTGAAGGATTAGACAAAAGCCCATGCCCCGCCCGGTGCAACCCAAAACTTCAGCTCGCCCAAGGCAACCGGTTCTCGCTCAACCCGCCGCACCCATCTTCTTTTCAGTCAGCGGCAGCATCACTCCGCGACGGAAAAGCGTCACCTGACCCGTGCTCGAAGAGACCACGATCGAAATACACTCCGAAGCGACCGAGATCGCCGCCGCCGCCGCGTGTCGGCTCCCCAGCCCGCTCGGCAGGATGTGATCGCTGTCGGACGCCTGAATAAGGCTGCCCGCCGACGAAACGACACCGTCCCCGCGAATAACAAAGGCTCCGTCGATCGAAGAAAATTCCTTCACGGTCTCATCCATGAACGGGCTGAGGATATTGCGATCCTCCTCCTTGTATCCGTAAAACGGATTGAGCACGAGCGGCTTGATCAGTTTCTCCACTTTCGCCGCGTCTCCCACGACGAACAGGCAGCCCACGGGCTTGCCCTCGCGCCCCTCGACCGCGAGCTCGGTCGCAATGGCGATCACGCGCTCAAGCACCTCGGGCTTCACATCATCGGGCACCAGATCGGTATGGCCGGTCAGAAGCGTCTGAAACTCGCGCTCCACATCCACGATGACCACGGTGTCGAACTGGTTGCTGCCAGCGATGCCACCTACGCAGCACACACGGTCGCTGAAGGAGATCATTCCGCGCGTCAGCGCCACAAACATCGCGCTGCGCAGCTGCGCGAGCCGGCGCGTCGAGTAGGAACGCACCTGAATGACTTCGGGCGCGTCCTTGTCGTCCTCGTCGATGTCCACCATATTGCGCGTCACTAGGATGGTTTTGCTCTTGGGAAACCATGCGCCAGGCTCGATGCCTCCGACAAAGGTGTCGCCAAAAACCATGATGGCTCCGCACGCCGCACCCTTGGCCACCCGATCCGCCTCGCGAATCATGAGCCGGTTGATACGGTTTTGCTGAGCTTGGACCGGCTTGGAAATGATGCCGCCGAAACCCGCCACCAGCCGGTCAAACACGTCGCCGGTCGTGGCCGCATTGAGAAGCTCGCGCACGAGATCCGTGTCTTTAAGCAGGCGCGCGATCGAAGCAAGAAGCTGCAGATAGTCGCGGGCCTTCTCGTCGGCCAGCAGCATGAAAATGAGGTGGATTTTCTCCTCGGAGGCAGCGCTCTCGTTGCTGATGCCGCCACGACTGCGGCCGATGGCCAAAATATAACGGCGCCCCATTTTGACGCGAACGTGAGGCAGGGCCACACCGTCGCCCAGATAGGTCGTCATCGTGCTCTCACGCTGCAAAAGCCCCCGGAGCAGGGACTCCTGCTTGAGATCGGGAAAACTGCCGCCGCAGGCCGCCAGCAGCTCGCCAAGCGCACCCTTCATGTCGCCGCTGCGCAGATCGATGATACGGCTGCGGGCGACGATTTTTTCGAGTCTCATCGGGTTTGGCGTCGTCTAGCCCGAGGTTGACCGGCTCACTTTTCCCAGTCGAGCGCGCCTTTTTTTACCTCGTAGAAAAGTCCAAGCACCAGCACGCCCAAGAAAAACATGATCGGGGAAAGAATGGTGATATGGTTCGCCAAAAAATCGCGATAAATGAACGACCATGGAATCAGGAACACCACCTCGATGTCGAAAAGAATGAATAACATGACGGTGACATAAAACTTCACCGAAAAGCGCGTATGCACGACACCCTCACCAACCACGCCACACTCGTAAGGAGTATCGGTAATCGCAGTTTTTTTCTTGGTGCGCTCGCCCATCAGATGGCTAAAGCCCACAATAAATCCGGCCAGCCCGGCGGCCAGGATGATTTGAATGAGGATGGGAAGATACGCGACGGACGTCATGACAGATTTAGAAATGGGCGCAGGAACGGAGTCGAGACAAGGGCAATTTACATCAATTCCCTACCGGCACGAACTTCGCATCCGTCGTTTTACGGGAACCTACCCCTAGCACGGAGGCAAACTCCAGCGTGCGGATATCATCGGAGACGGGCTGGAACCCGGTGCGCTTCCGCCAGAGGTTTATTTTTTCCAGCATGAGCGCGTCCATGAGCACGGGATCGGTGCCCAGCCACAGCAGGGGTTCCGACTCCGTGTAGAGCGAGTTAAACCACGGCCCGCCGATGAACTGGTAGCGCTCCAGACTCGCGAGGGTGAACATCCACGTGTGCCGGAGCTCGGGAATCGCGCTCATCTCGGCCACGGCGGCGGGCGCGCTGGCCGGACTACGAAAAAAACGCGCGGTGTTGGAGGCGTTCCAAAGCGTGGCGTTTACGAGCGCGCCGTTGATGCCAAGGACCGGATGGTCGGTGTAAACAGGCAGGTTGATCCAAAAATCCGCATCAACGAAAAGCGGAGTGGCGAGGAAGCTCTTCCGGTCCTGATCAAGCGTCGTCTCGGCATCGTAGTTTTCCACGCTTTTTTGCGCGAGAATGGGATCGAATCGCGAAGGCAGAGGACTGTCGTAAAACCAAACCGGATCGAAGTAGCGGCCAGATTCGAGCACGTAAACCTTGTGGCCGTCGAAAAGTGATTTGCCCGTCACCAGCGAAGGCAGGTAACCGCAAAAACGGAGTCTCTGCTGGTTGAGTCCGACGAGAAACACGTCCCCCTTCGCATACCCGCGCCGTTCCAGCGCGGCGATCACCGCCTCCGTAAGCGCTATGGGCGTAGCCAGCCCCGGCCCGGAATCCGTGTAGATTTTCAAGCCCACGCGATGCTTCACGCCCGGCACCAGTTTCTGGCCGATGTCCCCCTCGAAATGAGCGATCAACCCCTCAACATGCGAAGCATAGGCGGCCGCCGAGAAATCCGGCAGCTTTGCCTCCCATATTACAGGAGAAACCGGCTCCGAAACCTTAGCCGGAGCCGATGCAGCCGCCAGCCGCCCGGTAAGCAGGGCGAGCACCATGAACTGGAACACTAAACGAAACATAAATATAAAGGAGGGCCGTTAAAAAATGGACGAAGGCGAGCAGACAGACCCGCAGTTCTTGACAGACCCCGCACTGGGGTAAAAGTGCAAACTTCGTTCCCACTCACCGAGCCGCCGCCCCATGCCCGTCATCAAACCCACTTGCCTTCGCGATCTGAAGGTGCGCGTGAACATCGTGGACGTGGTCTCCCGAGTCGCCACCCTCAGGAAAGCCGGCGCGCGGTTCAAGGGCCTCTGTCCCTTCCACAACGAGAAATCACCGTCCTTCCATGTCGATCCCGATAAGGGCTTCTACAAGTGCTTCGGCTGCGGCAAGGCCGGCGACGTCATCACCTTCGTCCGCGAGACCGAGCAGTTGTCCTTCACCGAGGCCATTGAAACGCTCGGCAAACGTTTCAACGTGCCCATCGAATACGAGGAAGGTTCCGGCGGCCCGAGCCGCGAGGAACGCTCGTTGCGCCAGGAGATTTTCGACATCCACGAAACCACCGCCGAGCACTACCACCAGGTGTTAAAAGGCTCGTCCACCTCCGGCGAATGGATGCGCGCTTATTGGACGGACAAGCGCCGTTTCACCACGGAGCTCGCCGACGAGTTCAAGATCGGCGCCGCCGAACCCGCCGACTCCGCCCTCGCCGCCGCGTTGTTGAAAAAGAAATACAGCGAGGAAGCCCTGCGCCAATGCGGACTTTTTTTCGTGCGTGACGGTGCGATCCTCGGACTCGGTTCGCTCAAGCCGCGCTTCCGCGGTCGCCTGATGATTCCCATCCGCGACCACCAGGGCCGCGTGGTGGCATTCACCGCCCGCCAGACCGATCTCACCCCGCAGGACGACCCGGCGCGCGAGGCCAAATATGTTAACTCCCCCGAGACGCCGATCTTCACGAAGGGAAATCTCCTCTTCAACCTCGACCGCGCCCGCACCAACGTCGGCGAAGGCAAACCCTTCGTTCTTGTCGAAGGCCAGCTCGACGCGCTGCGCAGCTGGAGCGTGGGCCTTAAGACCGCCATCGCCCCGCAGGGCACGTCGATCACCGAGGGCCAGCTCGTGCTCCTGCGCCGCTATCACACGCAGGTTGAATGTTTCTTCGACGGCGACGGCGCGGGTCAGAAAGCCGCGCTGCGTTTCCTTCCGATGGCGCTCAAGGCCGGACTCGAAGTGCGTTTCCTCGGCGGCGCGACCGACACCAAGATCGACCCCGACCTGCTTTTCCTCGAACGAGGCCTCGCCGGTTACGAAGAGGTGCGCAAAGACTCTCTCGCCGCGATGGCCTTCGCCTGCCGCGCCCTCCTGCCCTCGCCCGAAACCGCCACGCCAGAGCAAAAAGCCCGCATCGCCCAAGAACTCCACGCGCTCATCCTGAATGCCGAGTCCGAGGTCGCCCGCTCGCAATTTCTCGCTGAGGCTGCGCAAATTCTCCGCTTGCCACTCTCCGCTCTGCAACGCGACTTCGAAGCCCAGCGCGTCCGCCTAAACCGCCAGCAAGCCGCCCGCCCCGCCGCGCCTTCGGCATCTGAAGACACCCCCGTTTCCGACACGCCCTTGGTCGTCACCAAGGACACCGCCGAGCATCACCTGCTCTTGTTCATCCTTCATTTCGAGACTTTGGGACGCCCGTTGAGCGTCACTTTGCCGCACGAATGGATCGACCAAACCCACCCCGCCGGCGTGCTCCTCAATCGCTTCCTCGCCGAATTCGAGCAGGATTCATGGCCGGGCCGCGATCATCTCGAAACTTTTTTTGAGTCTCAGGAAGAGCGCACGCTCGTCGCCTCTATGCTCTTCGAATCCCCTAAAGTCGATGATCCGGAAAAAGTTGCCAACGAAGCTCTCCGCCAGATTCAGGCCCGCGTTCTGGAACCCCGCGTCCGGCAAATAGAACTTGCCCTAGCCAATGCCCACGCGGACAGTAACGTTGACGCAAATTCTCTATTTAAAGAACTCCTAGATATTAAACGCCAACTGCGCGCGCCACTCCGGCTGCCCGTTGCAGAATAATTTTTCCCGTATCCCTGTCCCAACCATGCCGCGCAAAGCCAAGTCCGCCGACACCTCCTCCCATTCCGAAGCCGTAGAGACGGCTCTTGAACGCACCAAAACCACGACCGCCGAGGGCGGCCCGACGGTCGATCTTCCGGCCGGCGGCATCAACGACAAGATCCGCAACCTGATCCGCCTTTCGAAAGAACAGGGCTACCTCACGTTCGACGACATCAACGAGGCGCTCCCCGACTCCGTCGAAAACCAGGAGGAAATCGACAACGTCCTCTCCATTCTCCAGAACCTCGAAATCGAGATTCTCGAGCCCGACCAAGTCGAGGACTACAAGCAGCGTCAGGAAGAGGCCGAGGAAGAAGAGTCGCGCTCCTCGCAGCACGACATCCTCGACGACCCCGTCCGCATGTATCTCAAGCAGATGGGCCAGGTCCCCCTGCTCACCCGCGAACAAGAAGTTGAAATTTCCAAGCGCATCGAAAACGCCGAGCTTAAGGCCCAGACCGCCCTATTCGAGGCTGCCGTCGTCGGTAGCTACATCGCCACCCTCGGCGCCAAACTCCTTAACCGCGAGGAACGCTTCGACCGCATCGTAATCGACAAGAAAATCGAGAGTCGCGACGCCTACTTCAAGGGCCTCCCAAAACTCGTCGAGCTCACCCAGAAAAACGAAGACTCCGTCGCCGAGTCATGGGCCGAATTCCTCGTCGCCAAGGGCGAAGAAGCTAAGAAAAAGGTCCTCGCCAAACACACCAAGCGCGAAGCAACCCTGCGTGCGAATTTCTCAAAGTTCTTTTTCAAGCTGAAGGTTTACGAGGAGTGGCTTGAGGCCCTCCAACCCGTCCTCAGCGAAATCGAGCAGCTCAACCACCAGCTTGACCGCGCCAAGCACCCCAAGACCAAGAAGGACGCCGCCATCGACTCGAAGGCGATCAACACCCGCCTCAAGCAGATCGAAGGCGAACAGCGCATCGCCCCCCCCGATCTCCTTCGCGTCGTCGCCCAGACCAACGTCCACGTCCGCGAGGCTCACAAGGCCAAGACCGAGATGGTCGAGGCCAACCTACGCCTTGTGATCTCCATCGCGAAAAAATACACTAACCGCGGCCTCTCCTTCCTCGACCTCATCCAAGAGGGCAATATGGGCCTGATGAAGGCCGTCGAAAAGTTCGAGTATCGCCGCGGCTACAAGTTCTCAACCTACGCCACTTGGTGGATACGCCAAGCCATCACCCGCTCCATCGCCGACCAGGCCCGCACCATCCGCATCCCGGTCCACATGATCGAGACCTTGAACAAGGTCATGCAGGTGCAAAAGCAGCTCCTCCAGGAATTCGGCCACGAGCCGACACCCGAGGAGGTTGCCGACGAGATGAACCTGCCTGTCGAGCGAGTGCAGCAGATCATGAAGATGGCGCAGCAGCCCATCTCGCTCCAATCCCCCGTCGGCGACGGCGACGACACTTCCTTCGGCGATTTCATCGAAGACAAGTCCGCCGAGAACCCCTACGACATGACGGCCTATTCGCTCCTCCGCGAAAAGATCATCGACGTCCTCGACTCCCTCACCGAACGCGAACGCCGCGTGCTCTCCCTCCGCTTCGGCCTAGTGGATGGCTACAGCCGCACGCTCGAGGAGGTCGGCAAGCAATTTAAGGTCACCCGCGAACGCATCCGCCAGATCGAGGCCAAAGCCCTGCGCAAGATGCGTCACCCGACGCGTATCCGCCAGCTGCACGGCTTCTTCGACGCCGAGCAGATCGACAACGCTCAGAACCTCCTCAAGCAGGTTCAGGCCAACGCGATCAAGCCCGTCATCCCCCAGCTCCCGCGCTGATCTCCCCGGCCATGCGCCGCGCATTCATTGTCACGCTCGTTGGTTGCCTGCTGCTCGCCGGCTGCGCCACCGGCAGCGGGCGCAAGCGAGACGCTGCGACCAAGAAGACCGACACCCTCGCGCAGAGTCCCTTCTCGGTCGTAGGTCATGTGCTCACGGTGGATGCGAAGACCGGCAACGTCATCATCGACGTCGCGCCCTACGCCCTCTTGCCGTTGAACTTCTCTGGACTGATCATGGTCACACGCACCCAAGACCTGCGCCCTACCTCCAAGCTTGAGGCGTCTCCTTATCAGCGCGGGCACATGCTCGGCGCGAAGCTGCTAGCTGGCCGGCCTAGTGAAGGCGACGAGGTCGTCATCCCGCCGGCCGCACGCTGAGGCCGACGCCCGCCACACGCTTTCCCCCTTGCCACTCCTCTGGCCGGGGCTAACGCTCGCCAAATCATGAACAGTTTCTTTAATCCCGTGTTAGCCGGCATATTTGGTGGTTGGGAAATGCTTCTCGTCCTCGCAGTCGTGCTACTGCTTTTCGGAGCCAAAAAACTGCCCGAGCTGGCCAAGGGCTTGGGCAAATCCATCAAGGAATTTAAGAAAGCCTCTGACGAGAACGAAGAGATCGAAGTCAAACCAGCTCCGAAATCGATCGAAGCGGCCAAGGTCGACTCGACCAAAACCCACGGCTCAAACTGAGCAGCTTCCGTTTCCAAATTTGAGGCGCGCCCATGTCGGCGCGCCTTTTTTACGTCCGCTTCCCCGACTCCTGCGCCCCCCAGCTAGTCCCCCACCGACACCGCCGCTTCCGCAAGCCAGACCTTGAATGCCCGTAACTGGGCCGGCGTGCCCAACGTGAGCAACTCGTCACCCGTTCGCACTGTCTCGTCCGGCCCGGGATTGAGAATGCGGAACCCCTGCCGATTGACCCCCGCGATCTGCACATGATGCGTCTGCGCAGGGGAAAGCTCCCTCAATGTATACCCCGCCGCGGGACTGCCCGCAGGCACGGGCAACGATTCCATGCGCACATCGTCAAACTCCGACGGCGCAGGCGGCAAACCCGAAACCCCCGTGAGAAAATGTTTGCCCGCCGCCAGCTGCGTCGTCGTTCCCATGAGCAGAAGTTTGTCACGCGGATACAGCACCGCGTCCGGAGCGGGCAACGAGATCATGTAGCCCTGCCGCTCGATACCCACCACCGTGCAGCCCAGCTTGGACCTCAACCCGAGCGCCGCGATGCTCTTGCCCTGACAGTCCGCCAGATCTGGAAGCACACATTCACCCACGCTAAGCTTCCAATCCTCGTGCGGACGCAGCCAAGGCGCGGCCGTCGCGCTTAGGCGCTCGTCGCCGCCGGTCAGCAGCCCCTGCAATTCCACCTCCAGCTCGCTGTGCCAATAGACGATCTTACGCTTCAGCAAAAACATCGCTCCGGTCATCACTAGCAGCGTTCCCAAGAGCAACCACTTCACCGACCCACCCGTCGGCAGAAACGAAGCCAGCCACACGAAAACTCCCACGGCCGCGACCGTCTTCAGCCCCGTTTCCATGAGCGGTGCAAGCCGGGCGGCGCGCGGATTCCCCTGGGTCGAGACCTGCGCATAGAGCAGTGCCATCGCCGACAGATTTCTCCAGATCGCCACCAGCGGAATGAGAATCAGCACGCCCAGCACCAGCCAGAAGATCACCACCGGCCCGTTTGGAAAAAGCCAGTCGCGCCCGAGCCAGTCCTGCACCGCCGCGAACATCTGCTCGGAAAACACCAGCAGCCCAGTGATAAAAAAAGCCTCCACCCCGATCTGGATCAGGCGTTTTTTACTTAGCTGCCACAGCAGGTTGCGCTTCTGCCGCGCGTGCACGCGATCCAGCCAGCCAGAATAATACGCCAGCCACGCCTCCAACCAGCGCGGCTGATGGGCGAACACCCATTCGCTGATTGCCTGCGACCGCCGCGTCAGCACAGGCGAAGTCAGCGTCGTCAGCAGCGACACACCCACCGCCAGCGGATAAAACTTTGGCGGCACCACCGCCGCCGTGATGCCCAGTTGCGCGATGACAAATGAAAACTCACCGATGGGCAGCGCCGTAAGCCCCACCCGAAATGCATCCTTCGCCGGCGTGCCGATCAACGTCAGTCCCGTGCTCACCGCGATCGTGCGCGCGACCAGCGTAAAAGCCGCCACCCCGAGGATGAGCGCCCACTCCGCCCCGAGCACGCGCAGGTCGATCTGCATCCCGATCGCCACGAAAAACACCGCGCTGAACACATCGCGCATGCCCGCAAACGTCCGGTCGATCTGATGCCGGTGCGGCGTCTCCGCCACGATCGTTCCCAGTAAAAACGCCCCCAAGGCCAGCGAATACCCCGCGTGGTTGGCAAGGATCGCGAGTCCGAAAAGCAGTCCGGCCATGCCGAGCGTCTGCAACTCATCGTCCACCGCCACGCTCATCTTGCGCAACAGCCAGGGCACGACCAGCAGGCCCGCAATGCCCGTCAGCACTACGAAAGCGCCAAACAGACCGATCGTCTGGCCAATATGCGCGCCCCCGTGCCCACCCAGTTGCACGACCGATGAAAGCACGGTCAGCATCACCACCGCGACCACGTCCTCCAGCACCGACACGCCCATCGCCAGTTGCCCGGCACGCTCGTGGGTCGAACCCACTTCTTGCAGCACCTTGCTGATGATAGACGACGACGAAATCATCAACATGCCCGCCAAAAACAGGCTTTGCGTGGCGTCAAAACCGATCACGACCCCCGCCAGCCGCGTCATAAAATAAATAAGCCCCGCGCTCACGAACACCCCCAGCATGAGCGAAAGGCCGAGACGGCGAAGTTTGCGAATGCTCAGCTTCAACCCGACTGAAAACATCAGGAACACGAGCCCAACCTGAGCCGCCATCTCGATGCTGTTTTCATCCGTCACCAGCGAAAACGGCGGCGTATGCGGCCCCACCACGATGCCGGCCACGAGGAACCCCACCACCACCGAGAGCCCCACCCGCTGGCACACCCAGCCCACCAGCGCGGCCACGACCAAAATCACTGCGAGGTTTTGGATAAAATCAATGCCAGCCATGGGTGACTTGATACAACGTTCTCGCGGTCAACCTGCGTCAAGCGCGGAGGTCGGTTTTCACGGTTAACAACCAGACCATCTTCGAAGCAGGCTCGCTCCAATAGGCGAAAAGGTCAGCCTGCTCCTCATGTCACTCGAACTTGAGATCGGGCCGGCGCGATTGGATGCCGACAGGAACCTCCATGTTACCATCGGCGGATTTCATTTTTTAGCAGGAGACAAATACACCATCCTTGAAATGGGTTGGGCTGTTTATTTTGGCAGAGACGCTATTCCCTCTGAATGGCTCAAACGCTATGGGGAAACTCGTCCCAAGGATTTGTCGTATAGTGCCCTTATATCCAAGGGCAGGACACTGATCACCAGTCACCCCGTGCTCGTGGAGCTAAGCCTGCGCGCTTGGTGGAATCGAAATTCACGCCCCATCCTTACGGCACCGCATGTTCAATTGCCTACTTTCGAGGAGGCCGTGAATGCCGTGCAAAAACGAAAGATTTTGAATCAATTTAATCTGTCACACGCAGGGCTTGTTCCAGGGCTTAGGCGATGGAATACACCTACATCAAAAA
>JANXRL010000154.1 GCA_025352985.1 Verrucomicrobiota bacterium | reverse complement strand
CAATCTCCGCCGTCTCGACCTCGAGGAGATGCACGACTCCATCCTCGCCATCGCCGGCCGCCTCGACCCCGCCGTCGGCGGCAAGTCCGTCCGCCTCAGCAGCGAGGGCTTCGCCACCCGCCGCGCCCTCTACACCTTCATCGACCGCCGCAACCCGCCCGAACTCTTCACCCAGTTCGATTTCCCCAGCCCCGACGTCCCCAGCGGCCGCCGCTACGAGACCACCGTCCCCCAGCAGGCCCTGTTCTTCATGAACAACCCGCTCATCATCGAGACCGCCCGCAAGCTCACCCGGCGCCCCGAGTTCACCAAACTCACCCGCACCGAAGACCGCGTCATCTCCCTCTATTACGCCGTCCTCCAACGCCCGCCCTCTCTCCACGAAATCAGCCTCGCCCTCAGCTACGTCAAAGCCACGCCCGCCACCAACGACGCCCCCCTCCTCACGACGCCCCCCTCCGCCCCACCCCGCGAACAACGCCTCAATTTCAACCCCCTCCGCCGCTTCGCCGAAACCGGCCCCGTCGGCGGCGCCCGCAACGAAGGCCCCCTCGACGCCTGGGCCCGCCTCGCCCACGCCCTCTTCCAGACCAACGAAGCCGTCTTCTACGATTGAGCGAAACCCGTTCGCGGCGGAGTTGCAGTTTTATCCGCGTCTGAATTCAATTTTTGCATGGACTCGCAAGGCAATCGGCACCCTCCCGTCCCCGAAAACGAAACCGGCCGCATTCAGGCGCTCGCCTCGCTCCGTGTTTTGGACACCCCCGCCGAGTCCGATTACGACGACCTCACCCGCCTCGCCGCCGAGATTTGCGACACCCCCATCGCCCTCATCTCCCTCGTCGATTCCGATCGCCAATGGTTCAAATCTCACATCGGCCTCGACGCCAGCGAGACCCCGCGCGAACTCTCCTTTTGCGCCCACGCCATCTGCGAAACCAAGAACGATCTCTTTGTCGTCCAAGACGCCACCCACGACATCCGCTTCGCGACCAACGCACTCGTCACCGGTTCGCCCGACATCCGCTTTTACGCCGGCGCCCCCATCATCACCAAGGACGGCTTTGCCCTCGGCACCCTCTGCGTGATTGATCGCCGGCCCCGCGAGCTCACGCCCTTCCAGATCAGCGCCCTTTCTACCCTGCGCCACCATGTGATCAACGCGATGGAGCTCCGCCGCATGGTCATGCAGCAAAGCCGCATCATCACAGAGCTCGACACCACCCGCCACCAGCTCGACCACGCCCGCCGCCAGGCCGAGGCCGCCGTCGTCGCCAAAAGCCAGTTCCTCGCCGTCATGAGCCACGAGATCCGCACGCCCATGAACGCCGTGCTCGGCATGGCCACGCTGCTCCGCTCCACCCCGCTCGATGGCGAGCAGATCGACTACGTGGACACCATTCGCACCAGTAGCGAATTGCTGCTCACCATCATCAACGACATCCTCGACTTCTCCAAGATCGAGGCCGGCCGCCTCGAATTCGAACGGGTTTCCTTTGCCGTCGCCGCCTGCGTGGCCGACGCCGCCGACCTTCTCGCCGCCCCCGCCCAGGCCAAAGGCATCGCCATCCGCACCGAGCTCGCCGCCGGCACCCCCGCCTGCGTCTGCGGCGATGTCACCCGCGTCCGTCAGATCCTCGTCAACCTCCTCTCCAACGCCGTTAAGTTCACCTCAGGCGGCGACATCTGCGTCCGCGTCTCCTCGCGTCCACTGCCGGATGACTCCGTCGAACTCACCTTCAGCGTGAGCGACACCAGCATCGGCATCCCCGCCGACCGCCTCGACCGGCTCTTCCACCAATTCAGCCAAGTCGATGTCTCCACCACCCGCCGCTACGGCGGCACCGGCCTCGGCCTCGCCATCAGCAAACGCCTCGCCGATATGCACGGCGGCCGCATGTGGGTGCAAAGCACGCCGGGCGTCGGCTCATGTTTTTATTTCACCATCACCGCGCAAGTCGCGAAGACTCCCCGGCCCGCCCTCGCCACGCTCAGTCAGAACGAGTTTGATCCCTCCTTCGCCACCCGCCACCCCGCAACCATCCTCATCGCCGAGGACAACCAAGTTAACCAAAAAGTCGTCAAGCGCACCCTGGAAAAACTCGGTTACGCGCCGGAGGTCGTCGCCGACGGCCTCGAAGCGCTCGTCGCGTTGCGCCGCCATCCGTTCGACCTAGTGCTCATGGACGTGGAAATGCCCGAGATGGACGGCCCCTCCGCCACCCGTGCCCTGCGCGCCGAGCTGCCCCGCAAACACCAGCCGGTCGTCGCCGCCCTGACCGCCCACGCCCTCATCGGCACCCGCGAACAATACCTCGAGGCCGGCATGGACCACTACCTCACCAAGCCGCTCCGCCTCGCCGACCTCACCGCCCTCCTTGCCCGCATCCCCCCGCTCCTCGCTGCCCGCCGCACGTAACCCGCGCTCGACTGACCGGCCCGCCCCGTGGTTTATCAGCCCATGAGCTGGCTCATCCTGATCGCTTACGTCGTCATTTTCATCGGTTTGGTCATCGCTGCGGCGATTTACCAGCGCCGCACGCGCAAAGACCGCCGCCCCTTCCCAGACAACTTCAAGCTCCTCCGCGCCCCCGGCGAAACCCTCCGCCGCCGCACCACGCAACTCAGTGAAAATCTCGCGATGTATTTTTTCATCGCGCTTGGCATCCCCGTCGTCGTCAGTTTTGCCTTCCTCTGGGTCACCACCCACCTCGAAGGCCGCTTCCAGCTCTACGGCTTGGTCATCACGGTGGTTGCCCTCCTGCTCAGCCTCGTCTTCGCCATCCGCCAGCTCCTCGCCGTCCTCAACCGCTGGACCAACCACGAACTCGGCTGCTTCGGCGAACGCATCGTCGGCGAAGCCCTAGAGCCGCTCAAAGCTGCGGGCTTCCGCGTCTTCCACGACGTCCCTGCTGGTGACGACAAAGCCCCTTTCAACCTCGACCACGTCATCGTCGGCCCCTCCGGCGTTTTCGCCATCGAAACAAAAACCCGCCGCAAAGGCCGCGCCCGCTCCGGCTTCGCCGAACACGAAATCATCTACGACGGCCAAGTCCTCGCCTACCCGTGGGGCGAAGACCGCCACGGCCTCGACCAGGCCCTCCGCCAAGCCCACTGGCTCCAGACCTGGCTCGGCCAGCTCCTCGGAAACAACATCCCCGTCCAACCCATCCTCACCTTCCCCGGCTGGATGATTCTTCGCCGAGGCAAGGGAGCCGTCGCCGTGCTCAATCCCCGCGAAATCCCCGCCGCCGTCGCCCTGCGCGGCGCACCCGTGCTCGACGCCGCTCAGATCGACCTCGTCTCCCGCCAACTCGAAGCCCGCTGCCGCGACGTCGAATTCTAAAAACGCCCGCCATGACCGTAGCCGAAAAACAAACCCGACTCATCGAAGACTTCGCCATCATCGAAGATCGTCAGGAACGACTCGCCGCCGTCGTCGCCCACGCCCGCCGACGCCCACCGCTCTCCGCCAACGAAAAAACCGACGCCCACCGCGTCCCCGGCTGCGTCTCCTCCGTCTGGCTCCTCGCCACCATCACCGACGGACGCCTCCACCTCCGCTACGACGCCGAGTCCCCGCTCGTCAAAGGCCTCGTCGGCCTCCTCGTCGAACTCTACGACCACGCCCCTCCCGCCGAAGTGCTCGCCACCGAGCCCGTGATTCTCTCCGCGCTCGGCCTCCTCCAAGACCTCACCCCCACCCGCCAAAACGGCCTCGCCGCCGTCCGCGCCCACATCAAAGCTCTCGCCTCGATCACTGCCTAATCCGCTTGCTCCACGACGCCCACAACCACCTCCAAGACGACACGCTCGCCCCGCACCTCGACCGCATCGCCGCGTCCTGGGACCCCGCCCGCTTTGGCTACATGGTCGTCAACGGCACCTGCCAAGCCGACTGGCCCCGCGTCACCGCCCTCGCCCAACGCTTCCCCTTTGTCCGCCCCAGCTATGGCCTCCACCCGTGGGACGCCGGCGACCGTTCCCCCGACTGGTTTGAAACACTCAAAACCCACCTCGACGCCCACCCGCACGCCGCCGTCGGCGAGATCGGCATCGACCGCTGGATACTCGACAGCGCCCGCCCCGACGACCCCCGCCTCGCCGGCCAGCGCCGCGCCCCGCTCCCCGAGCAAGGCGAAGTTTTCCTCAAACAACTCGCCCTCGCCTGCGCCGAAAACCGCCCCGTCACCATCCACTGCCTCCAGGCCTGGGGCGCACTCTCCGAGATCATCGCCCGCGTCAACGTCCCCGAGCGCGGCTTCCTCCTCCACGCCTACAGCGGCCCCGCCGAACTTGTCCCCGCCTTCGCCCAGCGCGGCGCCTGGTTCTCCTTCAACGGCGCCTTCCTCGACCCCAAGCACGCCAAACACCGGGAGACCTTCAAAACCGTCCCCCTTGACCGCCTGCTCGTCGAAACCGACGCCCCCGCGATGATCCCCCCGCAGCTCTGGCGCACCCACAAACTCCCGCCCGCCCCCGACGGTTCCACCGTGAACCACCCCGGCAACATCGAGTCCGCCTACGCCGGCCTCGCGTCCCTCCTCGGCCTCCCCGCCGCCGACCTCACCGCCCAAGTGGACGCCAACTTCCGCCGCTTCTTCGGCCAATAGACAAAAAGAAACAGGGTTTACCCACGACGAGGGCTTCCCATATTAGACGATATGCCCCCGACACATCCAAGTTGGTTAAACGCATATTGGGCGCTTCCTCGGGCGTCTTCTAATTGAACCTCCATGAGTGACCTTTCTGCAACTCAGCCAGACGCCGGGCTTCCAAGCGATTGGCCGTTTCGCGAGCCGCACAACCTAGTTACTTTCACGACTACTCACGTCACCGAGCAGCATTCCCCGATACTCCTCGCGAGCCACGAACTCGACGGCACATGGCAGTTTCTTTGGGGCGGCATCATAACCAACGCCGAGATGAAGCTCGTATGTCTGAGTCACGTTTTCTCTCTCGATCCTTCAATCGCAGAGGTCGCTGACTTACCTTGCGGCTGGCAGGCAGAGCGAGCAGCAGTCGGTCAGCCTTGGGCGCGTTCCTTAATTCCACCCAATGAAGCCTAATCGACCGGAAACGCTAACCATGCGCTGCAGCAAAACGCTCCGCAATCGCTGAGCTTGGGTTCGTCAGCTCTCACCTTCACGAGTATTTAACCCCGTCCGCCGTCAGCAGCCGTTTTCTCCGCCAGCAGCAGCCCCACGACCCCACTTGACTTATACTTGACTTACACTTGACTCATTTTCGTGAGCTACGAGCCGCAGTTTTCCATTACCCCCGGCCTCTTGTCCCAGGTCGAGACCGTGGCGGCACTCCGGGAACGGATTTTGAGCGCGGCCGTGGAGTTGTCATGGATTCCCGCCCTGCAAAAGGACACCCGCACGCGCAACGTCCATGCGTCCACACCATCGAGGGCAACCCGCTCACCTTGGAGCAGGTCCGGGCGCTTGAGGAAGGGCGCGAACCCGTCGCCTCCGCCACGCGTTCCAGCCGCGAAG
>JANXRL010000148.1 GCA_025352985.1 Verrucomicrobiota bacterium | reverse complement strand
ATCAAGCCTTGACCCAAGGCGTCACGAATGTGTCACGGTCCAGCCCGGCATTGCCAGCGGCTGAAAACCCCTTCATCACAACCAAACACTTTCTTATGAAAAAATATATCGTCGAGTTCATCGGCACCTTCTTTCTCGTTTTCACGGTCGGCATGGCTGTCCACAGCGGCAGCGTGCTCGCGCCGCTCGCCATCGGCGCGTCGCTCATGGTCATGATTTTCGCCGGCGGCCACATCTCCGGCGGGCATTTCAACCCTGCGGTCACGCTCGCCGTCTGGTTGCGAGGCAAATGCCCGGCCAAGGACGTCGTCCCCTACTGGATCGCCCAGTTCGCCGCCGGCCTCGTCGCCGCTTTCATCGTCCTGCAACTCCACGGACACGCCACCGCCGCCGTGCATGCCGCGCGGTCATCGGCGATCGTCGAGTTCCTTTTCACCTTCGCGCTCGCATGGGTGGTGCTTAACACCGCGACCGCTAAAGGCACGCTCGACAACTCCTTCTACGGTCTAGCCATCGGCTTCACCGTGATGACGGGTGCGGTCGCGGTCGGCGGCATTTCCGGCGGCGCCTTCAATCCCGCTGTCGGCTTGGGCGTTTTCACCATGGGTTTTGAAAACCTGCGCCAGTTCTGGATCTACCTCGGGGCCGATCTGGCCGGCGGCGCGGTCGCCGCTCTCGCGTTCAAAGGATTGGTCGAAGACTGAGCCTGACGCCGAAATCTTGATGATAAAAAAGGCCGGACGAGATAATCGTCCGGCCTTTTCCGTGCTCTCCGTTCGGTAATCGCAAGGCTCAGCGCCGCGTGCCGCGCATGAGGCGGCTCTTGGGCGGCGCGGGCGCGGCGGCTTCGGCGAGCGCCTTCTCGTCAAATAGCGCCGAGTAAACATAGGGGAAACCGTCGAGCTTCTTGCGCTCAATGGGCGCACCGATGAAGCGCTCGATAGAGCGGGCGTCGCGCACGTCGTCTTCGGTCACGAGGGTGAAGGCGTCACCGCTGGTCTGGGCGCGACCGGTGCGGCCGATGCGGTGGACGTAGTCCTCTGGATTCTCGGGCACGTCGTAGTTGATGACGTGCGACACGCCGGCGATGTCGAGACCGCGCGCCGCGATATCGGTGGCGACGAGCACCTCGAACTTGCCGTCCTTGAAACCCTGTAGGGCCTCGACGCGCTCGCGCTGGCTGCGATCAGAGTGGATCACGCCGACGGTGTGCTTCTCGGCTTCGAGCCGGTGGGCGATGCGATCGGCGCCCATCTTGGTGCGCGTGAAGATGATGATGCTCTTGAACTCGGTGCGGCGGAGCAGCTCGATCAGCAGGTCGAATTTCTGCGAGGCGACCGCCGGGTAGAACGCGTGAGAGATCGTCTCGGCGGGCGAACGGCGTTGGCCGATCTTGATCTCCACCGGCTCGCGCAGCGCCCAGCTCGAAAGCTGGGCCAACTCGGGCGGCATCGTGGCGCTAAAGAACAGCGTCTGGCGCGCCTGAGGGCATTTCTGGATGATGCGCTTCACGTCGGGCAGGAAGCCCATGTCGAGCATGCGGTCCACCTCGTCGAGGACGAGGATCTCGATGTCGCCGAGCTTCACATCGCCCTGCTCCATGTGGTCGAGCAGACGTCCCGGCGTGGCCGCGAGGACATCGATGCCGCGCCTCAGGTCATCGCGCTGCTTGCCGTAGCCCACACCACCGTAGACGACGGTCGCGGTGATATCGGTGTATTTGGAAAACTTCTGGACGGCCTCCTCGACCTGCAATGCGAGTTCGCGCGTTGGTTCAAGGACGAGCACGCGCATTTTGCCATGGGAGCCGAGCTTGTGTATGATGGGCAGCGCGAAGGCCGCCGTCTTGCCCGTGCCGGTCTGCGCGGAGCCAATCACGTCCCTGCCGGAAAGAATCACCGGAATCGCCTGCGCCTGGATCGGCGTGGGCTCGGCATAGCCCATTTCGGCCACGCCAAAAGCGATCGCATCGTTAAGACCGAGCTTGGAAAACGCGTTGTCCTGCGGAGGAACCACGACCGCCGAAACAGGTTTGATGGCCGCCCGACTAGGACCATCGAACGATTGATCGATCACGGGGCGCTCGGGCTTGGCCGGACGGGCGGGATGCGCCGAATGCGCCCCCGCACGCGGGTTGTGGTCGCCTTTGGGAGCATGATCGGGGCGCGGACGAGAGCCTTCGTGGCCACTGCGGCCCTGCGAACCCCAACCTTGGTTACGACCGCCGCCATGAGTGGGTTTAGACGACGGATGGCCTCCCTGTTTAGGACCGCGCTCACGCTGCGATGAATCGGATCGGGGAGCGGCGGGCTTGGCTTTGCTATAGGCAGGATGGCCATCGGATGTAATCGGCTTGGCCTTAGGCGAAGTGGCGAAGGAATCGCGCAGCTTCGAAATTATCTTTCGTAACATGAATGAACGGGTTGAAAGTGAAGACTCCCTGAAATACCCGGCTTTGCAACCTCGTATATGAATGCGCCCCTCCTCCAAGACCACACGCCGCTTGACAATCCCTCCCATATCGTAACAAAGTTGGTTACATAACTAATGACTGGAAACTCCCGCTTCGCCGTCAGCGTTCACGTTATCGCATATCTCGCCTACAAGGCCGGCGCGCCGGTCACCTCCGCCGAGATCGCCGCCAGCGTGGACACCAATCCCGTCGTCATCCGCAGGCTTCTTTCAGCGCTCGTAAAAGCGCGCCTCGTCACGGGCCATAAGGGAGTCGGCGGTGGCTTCGGCATGGCCAGTGCTCCTGCGAATATCACCCTTTTAGACATCTACCGCGCGGTCGAGCCCCAGCCCGACCACGGCCTCGAACGGTTTTCGCCCAACCACAAGTGCCCCGTCGGCGCGCGCATCGAAATTATCCTGCGCACCGCGTTTTTCAAGGCCCAGACGAGCATGGAGGCCGAACTCGCCCGCATCTCGCTCGAAGACGTCCATCGGCAGATCAAGCCCGTTTGCACCGGCAAACGCTGATTCATTTTGCGCCGTTATGTAACCATCAGAGTTACCATAAATAAACCCGCCCCGCCCATGAACACGACCGCTTTGCAACTCCGCTTCACCCGCCTGCGCTTCCCCGACCCCAGCGCACCCCGCACGTTGACCAATGCGGATGGGTTGTCGGTCGGTCTTGTTCCACTCGAGACCCTCCTTTGATCGGCCTGAAAAGACCTCTTCGCGCTTGGCTAGCGACCCGGCGGTCACACACTGCGCTGCATCCGGCTTTCGCCGACTCTTATGCAAAACGAGATTCGCTGGCTCGTCCGCCTTGGCCTTGATCGAGACCTTTTCACTCTTGAACAGGCTGCCACCGTCCGCACCGCGCTCGGCGAACAAGCCGACCTCATGGACTTCGCGCAGAAGCTCATCGACGACGGCCATCTGAACGACGACCACCTCGCCACTCTGGAAAAAATCGCCGGGCTCGCCTTCAGCAAAGGCAAAGTCGGTCCGCCCGCCGACGATCCTTTTGAAAACTCGCCACTGGCACCGGTAAAAGCCGGGCCCAAGCGCGCCTCCGCCGGCAACGTCACCGCGCCTCCTTTCATGGGCGCCTCCCTCGCGGACGGGCCGCCCAAATTGCCGAGCATGCCCTTCGAGATGATCGGCGCGATGGAAGACCCGGCCGTGGCCGCCGCCATGCGCAAACTCCTCCGCGATTGCGCGGGCTATGGCGCCAGCGACCTCCATCTCTCCGCCGGCACCCGCCCTTTTATCCGTCAGAACCGCGCACTCATCCCGCTCGGCGAGCACCGCCTCTCCGCCGACGAAGCCCTGCGCCTGAATCTCGCCCTCCTCACGTCCGAACAACGCGGGCTCTTTCAACAGCAACGCGACTTTGACTACGCCCTCGCTCTCGACAAAGGCGACCGCTACCGAGTAAACCTCATGTTCCACAAGGGTGGTCCCGCCGGTTCCTACCGCATGGTTCCCACCCGCATTCCCCTCCTCGGCGAACTCGGCCTGCGAAGCCTCGATAGCGTCAAGAAACTCCTCAACTACCACAACGGCCTCATCCTCGTCACCGGCCCCGTCGGCTCCGGCAAGACCACGACTCTGGCCGCCCTCGTCGCGGAGCTTAACGCCACCCGCAAGGACCACATCATCACCGTCGAGGATCCGGTTGAAGTCGTCCAACCCGCCCTAGGCTGCAACCTCACCCAGCGCGAGGTTGGCGCGCACACCGCTAGCTTCGCCTCCGCGCTCAAGGGCGCCCTCCGCGAAGACCCCGACGTCATCGTGATCGGCGAGCTTCGCGACCTCGAAACCATCGAGATGGCCATCACCGCCAGCGAGACGGGCCACCTCGTGATCGGCACCATGCATACCAGCGACGCTGCCACCACGCTCAACCGCCTCCTCGACGTCTTCCCGCCCGCCCAGCAATCGCAGATTCGCGCCAGCGTTTCCGAGAGCCTGCGCGGCATCCTCTGCCAACGACTTCTCCCTTCGACGGAAGGAGGCCTCGTCCTCGCCTGCGAACTCCTCGTCGCCAATTCCGCCGTCGTCGCCCTCATCCGCGACGGCAAGACCCAAGGCCTGCGCAACGTCCTCGAAACCGGCGTTCGCGAAGGCATGTGCCTCATGGAAAACGTCGTCTTCGATCTCTACCAAAAGGGTCTCATCACCGCCGACACCGCCCGCCAGAACGTCACCTCCCGCATGCTCAAGGCGAAGATCACCTGATCCGCGTCCTCTTAATTCTCCCTTCTTAACTCCGCCTTTTCCCTCCCATGGCCGCCATCGACACCCTCCTCCGCCTGATGCTCGAAAAAGGCGGCTCCGACCTGCACCTCACCGTCGGCCTCCCGCCCAAGTCCCGCATCTCCGGCAACCTCACGCCCATCGGCGACACCCCCGTTACCGCCGATAAAATGACCGTCCTCCTCGAGGAAATCTGCCCGCCCGCCCGCTGGAAGCAGTTCCTCGAAAAAAAGGACCTCGACCTCGCCCACGAAATCCCCGGCGTCGCCCGCTTCCGCGGCAACTACCTCTACAACCACTGGGGCCAGGCCGCCGTCTTCCGCCAGATCCCCTCGAAAATCCTCTCCTTCGACGACCTCAAGCTCCCCCCCGCGCTCAAAAAACTTTGCAACCTCCAGGAGGGCCTCGTCCTCGTCACCGGCCCGACCGGCAGCGGCAAGTCCACCACCCTCGCCGCGATGATCGACCACATCAACGCGACCTCCTCCCGCCACATCATCACCATCGAGGACCCCATCGAGTTGGTTCACCAGAACAAGCAGTCCACCATCGTCCACCGCGAAGTCGGCGAACACACCGGCTCCTTCGCCGCCGCGCTCAAAGGCGCCATGCGCCACGACCCCGACATCCTCCTCGTCGGCGAGATGCGCGACCTCGAGACCATCAAGCTCGCCCTCGGCTGCGCCAGTATGGGCATGCTCGTCTTCGGCACGCTCCACACCAACAACGCCCCGAAGACCATCGACCGCATCATCAACGCCTTTCCCGCCGACGAGCAAAACCAGGTCCGCGTCATGCTCGCAGGCTGCCTCGCCGGCGTCGTCTCCCAGCTCCTCTGCAAACGCCTCCCCAAAGGCCGCTGCGCCGTCCACGAAATCCTCCTCCAGCACGAAGCCCTCCCCAACACCATCCGCAGCGGACAAATTAACAACATCCGCGCCCTCATCGAAGGCGGCGGCGCCGACGGCATGATCACGATGGACCAAAGCCTCCTCGCCCGCGTGCAGGACGGCAGCATCGCCCCCGTGGAAGCCTACATGAAGGCCGCCAACAAACCACCCTTCGCCGCCCTCCTCAAACCCGACGACCTCGACGGCGGGCACTGAGCCTCATCGCGCCCGCACCCACCGGTTGCTCTTCGCCCACAGCACCAGGCACACGCCGGTGACAAATCCGCCCGCGTGCGCCCACCACGCCACGCCGCCGCCCGCCGCGTTGCCCGATAGCAATTCACCCACGCCGCTCATCGTTTGCAGCGCGAACCACAGGATCAAAAACACAAACGCCGGCACCGGCACGACCGGCACGATCCAAGGCACCAGCGTCACGATCCACGCCGTCGGAAAGAGCACGAAATACGCGCCCAACACGCCCGAGATCGCCCCGCTCGCCCCCAGCATCGGCACGCTCGCCGACGGATCGACGAGCACCTGCAACCCCGCCGCCCCCAACCCGCACGCGGCATAAAACATCAGATACAAAAACGACCCGAGCCGGTCCTCCACGTTGTTGCCAAAAATCCAAAGAAACCAACAGTTCCCCAGCACGTGCGCCGCGCCGCCGTGCAGAAACATGTGCGTGATCAGCGTGAGCCACTGCTCCTGATCGTCCCAGCCCGCGAGCAGTCGCGACGGCACGAGCGCGTTACCCGTCAAAAACATCTCCGCGTCCTTGCCGACCTGCGCCGCAAGGATCATCTCGTAGGCAAAGACCCCGAGATTGGCCAGGATCAGCAGCACCGTGACGACCGGCGCGCGCCTGTGTTTTTGCGTGTCCCAAAGCGGTAGCATGCGCCCCAGCAAACCGTCACGCGCCTCCGCGCCAACCTCTAAAAAACGACCCACGCCAAGCTTGCCCCCGCCGCCCGCCGCGACGTTGATTACCGCCTTGATGTCCGCCCGTTCGCCGCACCTCCCGACGCTGCACCCCTCGCAACTCCGCCCGTTGCGCAACCGCCTGCGCGTTTCGATCCGCGACGCCGGCCTCACCGATCTCGGCCACGCCCAGCAAACGGACGCCCGGCCCTTCTGGGAACTCGAGCCCACGCCGCTCGTCGTCGGCGCGGACGAGTGGACGCTCCTCGAAGCCGCGCTCAAGCAGCGCGCCCACTTCGTCAACGCCCTCCTCGTCGATCTCTACTCCGGCCAGCAGGCGCTCACCCAAAAGCTGCTCTCTCCCGAGGTCGTTTTTTGCGACCCCTATTATCGCCGCCCCTGCCTCGGCCTCGAACCGGGCCGCGCCAGCCCCGCCACTCTCCTACGCTTCGACCTCGTGAAGACCGCCGAGGGCTGGTTCTTCACCGACACCCGCGCCAACACCCCCATCGGTCTCAGCTACGCGGTGCAAAACCGCCGCTTCATGACGCAAGAGGCCGCCGAACTCTACCGCACGCTGCCTGATTACCACAGCGTCATCAATTTCCCCCTCCAACTGCTAGACTCTCTCCGCGCCCTCGCGCCCGACACCGACCGCGCCCCGTCCATCGTCGTGCTCACCGCCGGCCCGCACGACCCGTTTTACTCGGAGCACAGTTTTCTCGCCCGCAAGATGGGCCTACCCCTCGCCCGCGGTGACGACCTGCTCGTTCTGGACAACCGCGTCTATTTCAAGACCGTCGCCGGCCTAGAACGCGTGGACGTCCTGTATCGCCGGCTTAACGACGCCTACATCGACCCCGTCGTGTTCTCCACCGACCGCGAGACCGCCGGCATCCCCGGCCTCCTCCAGTGCATCCGCGCCGGCACCGTCGTCATCGCCAACGCCATCGGCACTGGCGTGGCCGAGAGCCGCGCGCTCAACGCCTACGTCCCCCTCCTCATGCGGTTTTACCTGGGCGAAAAACCGCTGATCCCCACGATTCCCACCTACACCTGCGGCGACACCGACCACCTCGACTACATCCTCGAAAACCGCGACAGCCTGCGCATCCGCCCCGCGCACGACGCCCGCATCGGCGACTGGACCTCCACCCCCATCACCCGCACGCCCGGTCCCGCCCTGCTCGGCCCCGACGGACTCGCCCAGGCCGTGCGTCAAAATCCCCACGCGTACGTCGCCCAGCCCGACCTCGCCCTTCTCCCGGTCAACCCCCACTCGCCCCGTTCCTCACCGTTCCACTTGAGCGCCTTTGTCCTCTGCCAAGGGCGGCGCTTCTCCGTCTTCCCCGGCGGACTCGTCCGCCTCGGCGACGACGAATCCTGCTGCGACCGCGTCGGCAACACCACCGACGCCATCGTGCTCATGAACGCCGATGCCAGCACGAACGCCATCGCCGACCTTGAAGCGACCGTCGCCAGCGGCGTGCAGACCCACACCCTCGGCTCCCGCGCCGCCGAGAAACTTTTCTGGCTCGGCCGCTACCTCGAACGCGCCGAGGCCACCGCCCGCATGTTGTCCATCCTCGAGGACGTCGCCCTCGAAGAAATCCCCGCCCGCGACCGCCGCCGCTGGCTCCCCGTGTGGCGCGGCCTCCTCGAAGCCACCGGCCACACCGACCACAAGATCACCGCCCGCGCCAACCCGCAGTCCAGCCTCTCGACCGACCTCATGTGGCGCATGTCGCTCGATGCCGACAACTCCAGCTCCATCTACTCCTCCGTCGAATGGGCGGTGACCAACGCCCGCCAGCTCCGCGACTACGTCAGCCCCGAGGTCTGGGTGACGCTCAGCCGCCTGCTCACCCGCCTCGCCGATCTTCAAAAACTGCGACCCGCCCAAAAATCAAAAGCCCGCGCCGTCCGCGGCCCCTCCCTCCCCACCCGCGCCGTCCAAGCCGTGCTCACCGAAGTCAACGCCCTCCTCGGCATCGCCGAGCGCACCATGCTTCAAGACTCCGGCTGGCACTTCCTGCGCATGGGCCTGCACCTCGAACGCGCCACCATGACGTGCAGTTCCCTGCGCCACTTGCTCGGCGCGCTCGACACCGCCGCCGACAGCGCCCCGGTGCTCTACCGCGACAATCCCGAGCTATCCGCCCTCCTCCGCATGTTGGGCTCGCAGGACGCCTACCGCCGCCTCTACCAGACGCGCAGCCAGCCGCGCTTCGTGGCCGAACTCTTTCTCCAGCAGCCCGACGCGCCCCGCAGCATTTTTCACAACCTTCACCAGATCAAAACCAGCCTGCGCGCCATCCGCCTCGACACCCACGAAAACGAACCCGATCCGACGCACGAAGCCGTGGACGAGGCCCTGCGTTTTCTCGCCTCTGTGAAACTCGCCCGCTACTTCAACGGCGACACCTCCATCGACGACACGGAGGCCGCCAAACTTGAGGACACCCTCGCCGCCCTTCTCGAACGGCTCTACGCGCTGCACCCGCTGCTCAGCGACCATTACTTCAGCCATCAGGCTCGCATCGCCCCGGCGGTCACCCAAGTGGAGCTGAAGCTCTGAACACGCGGCCGCAGTCGGACTTGCCGCCGGCGCCGGTCAAAGCTCCGGCGAGTGACTTTCCATCACGTTGCGGATCGTCTTCGCGAGGTCAGTGAGCTTGTAGGGCTTCGCCACCATGCCGGAAAATCCATGGGCGCGGTAGTTGGCCATCACCGGATCGCTGGAGTAGCCGCTGGACACGATGCCCTTCACCTTCGGATCGACCTTAAGCAGCTCGATCATCGCGGCCTTGCCGCCCATGCCGCCGGGCACGGTAAGATCCATGATGACGAGATCAAAGGGTTTCCCTCTTCGCCCGCCTTCGGTGTAAACTCGCACGGCCTCGCGGCCGTCGCACACGGTCGTCACCTCGAAGCCCAGTCGCTTCAACAACGACTCGGCGATGCTGCGGATGGGCTCCTCGTCATCCATGAACAGCACGCGACCCGCCAGGTTTTCGGGCAGCGCGGCCGGCTCGTTGGGAACTGGCTTGGCGTTCGGCACCGCCGGCAGCCAGAAACGGAACAACGTGCCGTGACCGGACTCCGACTCCACTTCAATATGCCCCTGATGCTTGCGGATGATGGAATAAACCGTGGTAAGACCGAGCCCGCTGCCCGATTTCTTCGTGGTAAAATAGGGATCAAAAATCTTGCCGAGATGTTCCTGCGGGATGCCCGTCCCGGTATCGCGTATCTCGATGCAAAGGTAGTTCCCGTCAACCAGCGGCCGCGTCGTCGCCGCGTGCAGATGTTCGTTGCGCATCGCGATGTGCATCACCCCGCCGTCCGGCATGGCCTGCATGGCGTTGATCACGAGATTTTGAATGACCTGCCCGATCTGGCCCTTGTCCACCTCGGCCGTCCACAGATCCACGTCGACGGCGAAATCGCAGCGCACCTTTGATCCATGCAGGGCGAAATGGGCCGCTTCCTTGACCACCTCGGACAGGCGCACCGCCGACCTCACCGGCTCGCCACCGCGCGCGAAGGTGAGCAACTGTTGCGTGAGATCGCGCGTCCGCATGACTCCGAGCTCCGCATCCTGCAACCAGCGCCCGGCGGCTGCCATCACCTGCGAATCGAGCATCGCCAGGGTGAGGTTGCCCATCACGACGGTGAGCAGGTTGTTGAAATCATGCGCGATGCCGCCCGCGAGAATACCCACCGACTCCAGCTTCGACGCGCGGAGAATCTCCCCTTCCAACCGGGCACGCTCCGTGACATCGCGCAGCACCAGCACCGCGCCGATCGGATGACTGCTCGTGTCATGAATAGGAGCGCAGCGACCCTCGACCAAACGCGGGACGCCCTGGCGATCCATCAACACCGTGCTGGCGGGAAGCTCGACCACGCCATGGCCCGACACTGCGCCGGTCGCGAGCGCGGGCACCGCATCGCCGGATTTCTCGTGCCGAAGCACGCACACCTCGTCGATCTTTCGCCCGATGGCGGTCTCCTCGTTCCAGCCGGTAAGCTGCGCCGCCGCCTCGTTGAAGAAAAGCACGCGCCCCTGCATGTCGGTGGTGATCACGCCCTCGGCCATGGCGCGCAACGTCACGCTCAACCGCTCGCGCTCGGCCGCCAGGGCCTCTTCCGTGCGCTTGATGCCGGTGAGGTCAACCAGCACGACCTGCGTCCACGCAAAACTCGGTTCACCGCCCAACGAAGGCACCCACCACCGGTAAAAAACGCGGCGCGGCGTGCCGTCGATGGCGTGGATGACCACCTCACCCTCGATCGCGTTACGCCCTTCCCAGATCGCCCGGCAGAGCGCACGCCTCACCCGGCCCATGTCCATCGTCACTATGCGAGGGGCGGCCTCGATCACCTCGTCCTTCGTCTTCGCACCGACCAGATGGAGCGTCTCGCGATTGAGGCCCACCAGCGTGGCGCCCTCGAGTAGCCCGTCAAAAAGCGCCGGGCGGCTCTTCACATATTCATCGAAGTCGCCGGCGCCCGATTGGCGGGCCTCCAGCAGCCAGGTCCGCAGCCCGCGCAAGTCGTATTCCAGAATGGCGACCGGCGAATTCTCAAAAAGCACGCGGTAACGCTCCTCGGAAGCCCGCAGCGCCTCTTCGGACCGCTTGCGTTTGTCGATGTCCGAGTGCGCGCCGACCAGCCGCTGCGGTTCGCCCTCAGCGTTGAACAACGCATGTCCGCGCGACAGGATCCACTTGTAGTTGCCGTCCTTGCAACGCATACGGAACTCGACCGCGTAGCTCCCGCTCCGCCCGGAGAGGTAATCGTTCATCGCCTTCCGCACGCGCTCGATATCCTCGGGATGAACCCTCACCCAAAACTCGCCGCGCGCGCTGGGCAGATCGGATGCGGAATAGCCGATGATCTCCTTCCAGCGGTTGGAAAGGAAGGTCTCCCCCGTCGCAAAATTATACTCCCAGATGCCCGCGTTGATGCTGATCACCGCCAGCCGCCAGCGATCCTCGATGTCCCGGAGTTTTTCTTCGGTGGCGCGCAACACTCCGAGATCCGTGAAGGCCACCTGCACGCGGGTGTAATCGGGCCGGCCGCCTTCTTCCGGCACGCTCCAATGCATGAGGCTGTGGCCGGGCCGTCCGTCCACCCCGCGGTAACGGAGTTCGCGCGTCATCTCCGTGGAGCCGTCCCAAAGCGCCTGCAGCTGCGCCTCGAATGCATCGAGCACCGCGGGCGTCCGCATATCCACCATCAAGCGGGCGTAATCCTCAACGTCTGCGGTTCCGCTCAACTTGAGCACCGTGCGGTTGGCCGCGACCACGCGCACCAGCAAATATTTTTGGGCGCAAAGCATCGGGTGGGCCGCGAGATGGACGCGCAGGTCCGCCACGCCACGCCGGCGCAATTCCTCGAGCCAGCGCACAATGGCGGAAAAATCCTCCTCCACGATGGCCACGGGCGTGTTTTCGAAAAGATTACGCATCCGGGCCTCCGATACGCGCAGCGCACGCGTCTGGACTCCCACCTGCGCCTGAAGCCTCAGGTTGATCCAAAAAACCAGCAGACCTCCCGCGGCGATCACTACAAAAACCCCGCCCATCCAGCGCAACCAATCGGCCTCGTTCCCGACGCTCGCAAAAGTCGACAGCTGCGCCCCGGACGCTGCAACCGGGATAAGGGTCATCAGCGCCGCGCCAAAACCAATCGGGGTCAAGGGGATGAATCGTTTCATGCGCGCTCCAACAAAGCCGCCCACGCAAACCGCCGGAACGGGCCTTGTCGAGGCGCAAAGCCCCGCGCTTGTGTCAGCCCCGCCCGCCTGCTGGCTTCAGGCAACATGACCTCCGTCCTTTCTTTCGCTATCCGGCCGGCCGTCGCAAGCGATTTGCCGGCCATCCTCGGATTCATCCACGAGCTGGCCGCCTATGAAAAATTATCCCACGAGGTCGAGGTCACCGGCGAGCAATTACGCACCGCCCTCTTCCCTACCACCGACTGCCCCGCCGCCGAATGCATGCTCGTCTGCGTGAACGACGAAGCGGCGGGCTTCGCGCTGTTTTACCCGACTTACTCCACCTTCGTCGGCAAACCCGGCCTCTACTTGGAAGACCTTTATGTGCGGCCCGCCTTTCGCGGACACGGGCTCGGCACCGCTCTCCTCAATCACGTCGCCGCCTTGGCCAACACGCGCGGCTGCGGGCGCATGGAGTGGTCCGTGCTCGATTGGAACCAACCCGCGATCAATGTCTACGAGCACATGGGCGCACGCCGCCTGACCGACTGGACCACCTGCCGCCTCGACGGCGACGCCCTAACGAAATTCGCCTAGCCCTGCGCCCGCGCCTGTGCGCAAAACCGCAGCACTCGGAAATCCTCCGGCAAAAACACCCCGCGATTGGCAGCAAACGCCGCCGCTCCGTCTTTCCATTCGGCGGCCAGCCGGATCGCGTGATCTTCCGGCAACCATTCGTGCCAATGGGGACAATCCACGCAATGCGCCCCGCTCGCCCGCGCGAGATCGTAGGCCGGTTCCTGTCGGCGACAGCGCCCCGCCTCATCCGTTTCGTGATACGATTCGCAGCAAGGGGACTTGTCCGGCTGGTAACAGCCCTTGATGAGCTGCTTCGCGAGATTCGCCAGCTCGGGGCGCGGCGGAGACAGCACCGCCAGCAGCCGCGCCACGCCCGCCTTCACGACATCGTCAGGAATTTCGCCTTCGCGAGAAATATTCCCGCCCGCCGCGATGAGCGCATCGGTCAGCGCGCGAAGCGCATCCACACCCAGCGGCGCGAGTCCGTTCTGAGCCAGGAATCGCGCCGCCACCGCCGCGACGCTCCGCCTAAAATCAGCCTGAAAATTCCCGGCGCTCATCACGCTTGAGCGAGCCACGTCTTGAGTGTGGCGGCATCGCTCAAAAAAGCCGCCGGCTCGTCGCCTTGAACGAATTCCAGCAACGCAAACCGGTCGCCCGGTGCCTGCCTCAGCAGCGGCCAAAACTTCGCCCAGCGTGCCGCGCCCTCCGCCAACGGATGCCGCTCCGCCGACGTGGGCCACCAGTGAAAAATGTGCACGTTTCCCAGTTTCGGCAGCAACTCACTCAGCCCGCGCACGCACTCCGCGGTTTCCTCGCCATTGTGCGGCTGCCAGAGCGTGAGAACATTGGAATGGTCCACCTCGACGAGCAGCCTGCCCGCCGACTCGTTGGTATCGGTCAGCGTGCCGCCGTGAAACTCCGTGGAGACGCTCACGCCCGCCCGCGCCGCCAGATCCGCGATGCGGCGCAAATCCTGGATGATTTTCCAACGCGCTTCCTCATCGGTCACATCCGACGCCGCGCTGCCGGGCCACACGCGGATTGTCGGCGCGCCGAGTTCCACGGCGGTCGCGAGAACACGCTCGAAGGACATGCCCGCGCTTTCGCTCTGGCCCACGCGGTAGTAGCTGCCGTAAGCGGCCACGCTCAGACCGTTCTCCTGCGTGATCTCGCGCACCTCGCGTGCACGCCCGAGATCACCGGACGGCACATGAACGTCCCCTCCCCATTCGATGCCCTTGAGACCCGCCTGCTTTACGAGGGCGACGATCTCCGCAGGGGAGAGTTTTCGAAAGGTGACCGAGACCAATCCGGGGTGGATCATGCGCTGAAACAAGGGATTTCCCTGGCGACGCTCAATCCACAACCATGGTTAAACCCAAGATTTAAAAAAGACGATCACCGAACCCTGGATAACGGGCCATAACCGTTCTTTATAAACGACCGCAGCAGTGTCAGGTCCAGACGGACGGCCGGGCAGTTATCCCGAGGTTGCGCCCGGACGGGTATGCGGCCACATTGGTAGACCATGAAGATCGCGCTGATCGTTTCTGATCCGGAAATTCTCGATGGAACTCCCGTTTTTGCGGGGACGCG
Source organism: Verrucomicrobiota bacterium (assembly GCA_025352985.1). Classification (GTDB taxonomy): domain Bacteria; phylum Verrucomicrobiota; class Verrucomicrobiia; order Opitutales; family Opitutaceae; genus Rariglobus. The sequence continues at coordinate 31,942 of JANXRL010000148.1, read as the reverse complement.
CGTGCCAGTCAAAAACCTCACCGACTGCCTGGAAGCGGGCGATTCGATCTCGGTGTTCTTGGATGATTTTCCATCGGTCAGTCGCGGCCAAGTGATCGCATTTTTAGAGCAGGCCCGGGCCCAAGTGACGTCGGCGGCGCTTGCGCACACCTGATCCATGCGCGTCATCCTCGACGAGTGCTTGCCGCGTCGCATCGGGTTGGAGTTGTCCGGACATGATGTGGCGACCGTGCCGTCGGCCGGTTGGGCGGGTGTAGCGAATGGCAAGCTACTCGCGAAGATTGCGGGTAACTATGACGCGTTTGTCACCGTTGATAAAAATCTGCCAGCGCAGCAACGGACGACGACGCTGTCTTTTGGTGTGATTGTTCTGCGGGCACGTTCCAACCAGCTTGCCGATTTGCGGCCGCTCGTGCCCAAGCTGCTCGCGGCGTTGGCCGGTTTGAGGCCAGGGCAGGTTGTGATTGTGCAGTGAGGCGTTCAGCAAGTGCCGCCGGATATAAAGCAGTTTGAGCGACCGGGCGTTGATTGGCAGTCGCCAACCCATCGAATTTTATTTCTGTAGGCTACATTGACGCTTATGGATTCCGCCAAAGGTCTCATTTCCTACGAAGATCCCGAAGTTGTTCGGCTGCGGTCCGAGGTCGCAGCCATTGAGGAAGAGGTGCTGAGTTTGGAGGAGGAAAAGGCGGTGTTGGATCGTCAGTTGCTCGCTTACAATGAGCGCTTTCGTCGTGAGCTGGGCGAGCTGATGGAGCAATTGCTGAATCTGAGGCGTCGCCGTTGCGAACGTGAGTTCAAGGCCGGCAAGGCAACCGCTGCAGAACGGGATGAAGCCGAAGATGACTTTCGGCAATTACATGAAGATCGCCTCCAGCCTGACCAAGTGAAGGTTCTCAGCGCGGCCGAGCAGCACGAACTCAAAAAGCTGTTCCGTCAGGGAACCAAGCTCTGTCACCCGGATGCGGTTGCACCTGAGTTCAAAGCGGAGGCATCACTGCGATTTCAGGAAATCAAAGCGGCACAATTGCGCAACGATCTCGCCCGAATGCGTGATTTGATAGCGGCCCTTGAGCAGGGCGGTTTTGCGGGACGTGGTATCGACAAGGTGACTGAGGCCGATGTTTTACGCAGTGCGCTTCAGAGATTGAGACACAAGCGACAGAGCCTGATGCAGGAGATTTCCTCACTGCGGCAGACTCCTGTTTTTGAGACGATTCAGGGCATCGAAGACTGGGCGGCTTATTTTGCAGATTTTCGCCAACGACTAGAGAACCAGATCGCCGAAGAAACCCGCCATGTCGGAGCCTGATTTTCAACTTGTCCCAACCTCGTCGGCACAGCTCGCCTTGGCGAAGAACCATCTCGCGCTGTTAAACAAGATACTCCCGCCTGCGATTCGCGGTCCCATTCCTGGACGCCCGTGGGAAATCGAGCATATCGGATTGGACATGGTGTGGATATCACCGGGGAAGTTCACAACCATGCTTCTTCCCGTAACCGAGGTAATTCTCACGCATGGATACTGGCTCGGACGCACTGCTGTTACGCAGGAACAATATCAATCCGTAATGGGAGATAATCCGAGTTACTTCAGGGATGGTAATGCACCGGTGGAATTGCTCTCGTGGGATGACGCGATTTTATTTTGCAAAAAACTTACGGAGCAAGAGCGCACAGCCGGACGGCTATCGCGCAAAATGGAATACGCATTACCTACACAGGCACAGTGGGAGTATGCGGCTCGTGCAGGCATAACCGGTTATTACGGGGGCGATCTCGAAAGAAGTGCCTGGCATAGAGAGAACAGCGGGGGCACGACGCATCCGGTAGGCATGAAGCAGTCCAACGCGTGGGGGCTTTATGATATGCATGGTAACGTATGGGAGTGGTGCCGTGACTGGTATGAGCGTTATCCTGGTGGTTCAGTCATAAACCTGACCGGACCGACATCGGGTTCTGAACGTGCAGTTCGCGGTGGAAGTTGGTTATATGAAGCGGACTGTTTCTGGTGTGATATTGCACATTTTGCATCGAATTTCAGATCCCATTGCATCGGGTTCCGTCTCGCAATTATCTCGAGCGAGTAGCTGGTGAAATGCTTGTGTCCTTATTCGCCATGTTCCGCCCAAAGTGATCTGATTTCATCGGTCTTGTTCCCGGTCTCTTTAAGACGAGACAAGCCGGGAATAGGCATGTTTTTTGTGCCATCAAAATATTCATAATGCTTAGTAATCCAAGCACGTGCCCTCTTCTCTGCGGGGATATAAAAATCTCTGTGAACATAGTATCCTGGGCTGCAGGTGTATGTGTATCGCTTTCTGATTTTCTCTTCATCGATAGCAAGAAAGCGAATGTCGAAATCATTAAGTGTCTCTGCGCTTAAGTATTCGGAGTAAGAAAAACCACCGAAAAAATCTAATATACGCCTCTCGCCTAGGCCACATGCTACATGATCATGGGAGCCGCTATCATTTCGAATAGACAGTAACTGAAGCTGGAAAATTCTTCGAAGTGCTAGAGCGAACACATGGCATCCACCGTGTGCGAAGAGAACATCATCGGGCAGCTTTAATAACTCCTGTGCACGTTTTTCCATATTTTCTCCTAAGTTGGAGCGATGGCTACCGAGTGTAGTAGATCATGATTTTACGTGCTGCACTTTTGGCGCGCAAGAGTCTGATTAATAGGTGGTTAATCAGCAACCGGGCTGGCCATAGTAGGCGCCGGGGCCGTGCTTGCGTTTGAAGTGTTTGGCGAGGAGCTCCGGCTCGATGGGGGTGAGCGACGGGTTGAGCGCGAGCGACATAAGCGCCATGTGCGCGATGCACTCGGTGGCGACGGCGACTTCGACGGCTTTGGCGACCGTCTTGCCCCACGTGAAGGGAGCGTGGCGGTTGACGAGGACGGCGGGGTAGTCGGCGGGATCAAACTGACGCTGGGTGAACAGCTCGACGATGACGTTGCCGGTTTCCCACTCGTAGGCGCTGCCGCCGATTTCGACGGGGGTCAGCTTGCGGGTCACGGGGACGTTGCCGAAAAAGTAGTCGGCGTGGGTGGTGCCGAAAATCGGAATTTCGCGTCCGGCCTGGGCGAACGCGGTGGCGTGCGACGAGTGCGTGTGGACGACGCCGCCGATCTCGGGGAAGGCGAGGAAGAGGCGACGGTGCGTGGGTGTGTCGGAGGACGGGCGGAGCGTGCCTTCGACCTGTTTGCCGTCGAGATCAACGAGGACCATGTCGGCAGGTTTGAGGTCAATGTAGGCGACGCCGCTGGGCTTGATGGCAAAGATGCCCTTGGCGCGGTCGATAGCGGAGGCGTTGCCGAAGGTCAGATTGATGAGGCCGTGGCGCGGGAGGGCGACGTTGGCTTCGTAGGCTTCGCGTTTGAGTTCTTCGAGCATGGTCAGAAATTTAATCTGGAAATCAGGAACTCAGGAACGGAATAAAACCACAGTGGCTTCTTCCTGATTTCCTGAGTTCCAGGTTGTTTTGCTTAAGCACGGAAGCCGTTTTCCAGGTGGTAAAAGACCTCGTTGTTGCGGAGGTCCTGCTTGAGCTGGGGCAGGCGGGTGTCGGCGTCGATGTGGACAGTCTCGATGCCGGCGATGGTCGCGAAGTCTTCAAGCATTTCGGAGGTGACCGAGTAGCTGTAACCGGTGTGGTGGGCGCCGCCGGCGTAGATCCACGCGGCGCAGGCGGTCTTGAAGTCGGGCTTGCACTCCCAGACGGCGCGAGCGACGGGGAGATTGGACATCGCGGGAACTTTGACCGCGACGACCTCGTTGATGAGGAGACGGAAACGGTTGCCGAGGTGAACGAGCGAGGCGTTGAGGGCTTCGCCGGCGGGGGCGTCGAACACGAAACGCACCGGGTCTTCTTTGCCGCCGATGCCGAGGGGGTGGATTGCGACCTTGGGCTTCGACGAGGCGATGGTCGGGCAGATTTCAAGCATGTGCGCGCCGAGGACCTGGTGGCCCTTGGGCGACATGTGGTAGGTGTAGTCCTCCATGAACGACGTGCCGCCGGGGAGACCGTCGCCCATGACTTTCATCGCGCGGACGAGCGCGGCGGTCTTCCAATCGCCTTCACCGCCGAAGCCGTAGCCGGCGGCCATGAGGCGTTGCGTAGCCATGCCGGGAAGCTGGCGGAGACCGTGGAGGTCTTCGAAGGTGTCGGTGAAACCCTTCGCGCCAATCTCGGTGAGCATAGCGGAAAGACCGAGCTCAAGGCGGGCGCTGTAACGGAGCTCTTCGTGACGCTTGCCGGACTTTTTGAGGGCAGAGGCGACGGTGTAGGATTTTTCGTAGGAGGCGACGAGGTCGGTGATCGCCTTATCGGAGACGGCGGTGACCTTGGCGACGAGGTCGCCAACACCGTAGCCGTTGACCTCGAAGCCGAACTTGATTTCGGAGGCAACCTTGTCGCCCTCGGTGACGGCGACGTAGCGCATGTTGTCGCCGAAACGGGCGAACTTGGCGCCCTGCCAGTCGTGCCAGGCGTGGGTGGCGCGCATCCAGGCGGAGATGCGGTCTTGCACCTCGGAGTCGGACCAGTGGCCGACGACGACCTTGCGGCCGAGGCGGAGGCGCGTGTGGATGAACCCGGCCTCGCGGTCTCCATGGGCGGCCTGGTTGAGGTTCATGAAATCCATGTCGATCGTGGACCAGGGCAGGTCGCGATTGAACTGGGTGTGGAGGTGGAGGAACGGCTTCTTGAGCGTGGTGAGGCCGCGGATCCACATCTTGGACGGCGAGAACGTGTGCATCCAGAGGACGAGGCCGGCGCAGTTGGCGTCGGTGTTGGCCTCGATGCAGACCTTGGAGATTTCCTCGGGTGTGGTCAGGAGGGCTTTGAACTTGAGGGGGAGGGCGAGGCGCTTGGATTTGACGAGGCCGTCAACGACGGCTTGGGCGTTGGCGGCGACTTGTTTGAGCGGACCGGGGCCGTAGAGGTGCTGCGAACCGCAGACGAACCAGATTTCGGGAGTGGAGAGGTTGACGAGGGACATGGGAAAAGAAGTAGCCAGTAGCAGGTAGTGAGCAGGTGGGAGTAGTCGGAGTTAGGCGTGCGTGGCGGCTTTGATCGCGAGCAGGTCTTTCATGATGTTCGAGAGGTCGGCGGATTGGTTGACGCCGCCGAAGCTATCGTGGAGCTGGCGGTAGAGCGCGTAGAGTTGGTTGTAGATCGTCTGGTTAGCGGCCTTGGGCTTGTAGGCGACGCCGGGTTTGAGGCGGGTCATCTTCCTTTGCGCGGAGGCGAAGTCCTTGTGCGCGTCCGCGAGCACGGCGGCGGAAACGGCCGCGCCGAGCGCGCAGGCCTGCGACGAACCGGCGACCAACATCGTGCAACCGGTCACGTCGGCGTAGATCTGCATGAGCAGCGGGTTTTTCTCCGCGATGCCGCCGGCGCAGACGACGCGTTCGATGGGCACGCCGTATTCGCGGATGCGCTCGATGATCGCACGCGCGCCGAAGGCCGTGGCCTCGATGAGCGCGCGGTAAATCTCCGCTTGGGTGGTGTAGAGCGTCTGGCCGACGAGCAGGCCGGTGAGCAGCTGGTCCACAAGGATGGTGCGGTTGCCGTTGTTCCAGTCGAGCGCGAGCAGCCCGGACTGGCCGGGCTTCAGCTTGGCGGCCTCGGCGGTGAGCTTGGCGTGGAGCTTCACGTCGCGGAGCAAGCCCTCGACATACCATTTGAAAATGTCGCCGACGGCGGACTGGCCGGCCTCGATGCCGTAGTAGCCGGGTAGGATGGCGCCCTTGACGATGCCGCAGATGCCGGGAATGTCGGCGACGGTCTTCGCGGCGGAGACCACGCCGCAATCGCAGGTGGACGTGCCGATGACCTTGACGAGCGTGCCCTCGGTCACGCCGGAACCAATGGCGCCGTAGTGGACGTCGAACTCGCCGATGGCGATCGGGATGCCGGCGGGCAGGCCGAGCGTCTTCGCCCACGAGGTGCAGAGCGTGCCGGCGGCCTCGCCGGCGTCGTGGGCCTTGATGTAGAGGCGGTCGCGCAGATCGGCGAGTTTCGGATCGAGCAGCGCGAGGAATTCCTTGTCCGGCAGGCCGCCCCATTCGTCGGAGTAGAGCGCCTTGTGTCCGGCGGCGCAGACGCCACGCTTGATCTGCACGGGATCGGTCACGCCCGCGAGGACGGACGGCACCCAGTCGCAAAGCTCAACCCACGAGTGGGCGGCGGCGAAGACCTTCGGTGCGACGTTCAACGCGTGCCAAATCTTGGCCCAAAACCACTCCGAGGAGTAGGTGTTGCCACACTTGGCGATGAAATGCGGGCGGTGCTTCGCGGCGAGGGCCGTGATCTGCGCGGCCTCGCGGTGGCTGGTGTGGTCTTTCCAAAGCCAGCATTGCGCGGCCAGGTTTTTTTCCCACCTGGGATCGAGGGCGAGGGCGCGGTTGTTTTTATCGACCGGGATCGGGCTAGAGCCGGTCGTGTCGACACCGAGGCCAACAACCTTTCGAGCGTCGAAACCCTTGGCCTTCCTTGCCTGGGCAAGCGCGGCTTTGACGCTTTTTTCCAGGCCCAAAAGGTAGTCGCCCGGATGCTGGCGGGCGAGATGGTGATCCTTCGGATCCAGCAGGACGCCCTGGTGGCCGGAAGGGTAGTCGACGACCGCGGGGCCGAGCTCGGCACCGTCGGAGGTGCGAACGACGAGCGCTCGCACGGAGTTGGTTCCGTAATCAATGCCGATGGTGAACATGGGGGGAATTCCGAGGGGTGACAGACAACACCCGCATCTTCGGATGAAGTTTGCAGCTGGTAAACAGGCCGCTCACTTGACAGTCATGTGAAATGCCACGCGTCACCATGGCGGTTATCGCCCGACGGGCGGGGGTTTCCAAAAACACCGTCTCGCTCGCGCTCCGCCACGACCCGCAGATCCCGGCGACCACCCGGACACGCATCGAGCAGCTCGCGCGCGAACTCGGCTACGCGAAAAATCCCGTGGTCGCGCAGCTCATGACCGAGCTGCGCAAGGCCCACCCGGCCGGCTACCGCCGCACCTTCGCCCTACTCAACGCCAATCTCGACCTGCGGGCCTTCACGCGCCACCCGACGATTCCCGCCTACGTCGCCGGCTGCCGCCGGCGCGCCGCGTTGCACGGCTACAAGCTGGACGAGTTCTGGCTGCACGACCCCGGGCTCTACGGCGAACAACTCAACCGCATCCTTCGCGCCCGCGGCATTCGCGGCATCATCGTCGTCGGCCTGATGAAGGAGAACCGCCTCCCCCCGCGCTTCTCGGTGACGTGGCAACATCACGCCGCCGTGGTTGCGGGCGTGCGCACCCACGAACCCACCCTCTCGTTCGCCTGCGTGGATCACCACGCGTTGGTATTGGAAGCGATGGCCAACGCCCGCCGCCTCGGCTACCGCCGCCCCGCTCTCGTCCTGGAGGAAAGCATCGACCGCTTGGTCGAGGGCCGCTTCAGCGCCGGGTTCTCCACCGGGCAGCAAGCGCTCGCCGCCGCCGACCGCCTGCCCCGCTTTCACGCCGTCGAGGCCGCGCGCACCCGGCCCGAAACGTTTCACGCATGGTTTCGCCGGCACCGCCCCGACGCGATCTTCACCTTGCACACCGTGGTGCGCGAATGGCTGGCCGACCTGGGTGTGCAGGCTCCGCGCGACCTCGGGCTGATCCAGCTCGAGCGCCGGCGCGGATGCGAAGACTGGACCGGCATGGAGCAGCATAACGACCTCGCCGGCGAGGCCGCCGTGGACATGCTCGTGACCCTTCTGCACAACAATGAAACCGGCATGCCTCTTTTCCCGCGCGCCACGCTCATCGGCGGCTCGTGGATGGAGGGGATCACCGCGGACACCGTGCCCGCCGTCGCCCGCTAGGTCGGCTGGCCTCCGCGCTGCCGAGGGCGCCCGCTCTTTTATCAAGGGTTTAGCCAGCCTACCGCGTATCACCGGCCACATGCGTCCGCAGATGCTCATCTTATTCACTCTCGTCGCGGGATCATCTTGGACACGCGCCGAGACGCCTGCAGAAGCCGCTCTGACATTGTCGGCCGTCTTTTCCGAGATTCGCGCCCACCACCCTGCCCTCACCGCTGCCCGCGCCAACACCGACGCCGCCCAAGCCCGCGTTTCCCAAGAAAAAGCCTGGGCTGACCCGCGCGTCGGTATCGACCTTAAGCGCGGCGACTCTGGCAACAACGCCCCCACCACCAAGCTCAACACCTACAACGAGCTCGAGGTCTCCGTCTCCCAGGAACTCCCCCTCAGCGGACGCAACCAGCTTCGCGCCAAGGCTGCCTCCGCCGAGGCCGGCGTCGCCGACGCCGCCACCCGCAAACGCGAATGGATGCTCCTCAACCAAGCGCGCACAGCGTTCACCAAACTTGCCGCCGCCGATGAACGCCTCGCCGTCAACCGCCGCCTCCACGACAACCTCGCCCAAACACTCGCCCTCGCCCGCCGCACCTACGAAACCGGCCTCCGCCCGCAGTCCGAATTGCTCGCCCTCGAAACCGACCTAGCCCGCACCGACGCTGACCGCACCGACCTGGAATCGGCCCGCGCCCAAGAAACCGCCGCGCTCAACGCCCTCATGCTCCGTCCCGCCGAGACGCCCGTCGCCGCGCTCACGTTGCCCGCGTCCGCCTCGTCCCTGCTCAGCCTGCCCGACGCCGTCGCCCGCGCCCGCGCGATGAGCCCCGACATCGCCGTCGCCCTTAAACAAGCCGACGCCGCCCAAGCCCGCCTTGCCGTCGCCCGCAAAAACCGCGCCATCGACCCCGAGGTCTCCATCACCGCCCGCCAGATGAAAGGCTCCGGCGACGGCATCAGCAGCTACGACACCGGCATCTCGTTTTCGCTGCCGTGGTTTCAATCCGGCCGCACCGACGGCGAACGCCGCGAGGCGCTCAGCCGTCTCACCGCCGCCCGCGCCGACGTCGAGACCGGCGAAGCCGAGATCACCGGCATGGTCTCCGCCGCCCACGCCCGCGCCACCTCGGGCTACACGCAGGTGAAACGCTACGAAAACGAACTCGTCCCCCTCGCCCGCGCCTCCTCCGCCGCCGCCCGGCGCGACTACGAAGCCGGCCGCGTCCAGCTTACCGCCGTGCTCGCCGCCGAAAAAATGCTCCTCGAAACCGAATTAAAGCTCACCGACACCCGCGCCGAGCAGGCCCTAGCCTCCGCCGAACTTTGTTTCCTCACCAGTCAGGACGTCACGCCATGAACGCCAAACACATTCCCTTTCTCGTCCTCATCGCCGTGCTTGCCGGAGCCGGCGGCTGGTTTGCCGCCAAGCATCCTACGGCCACGCCCCCCGGCCCCATCGCCGTGGACACCGCGCGCAAAATCAAATTCTACCAGTCGCCGATGCACCCGTGGATCAAGTCCGACAAGCCTGGCAAATGCACCATCTGCGGCATGACCCTCGTGCCCGTTTACGAAGGCGAAGCCGGCGTAGCGACCAACTCCGACCTGATTACGTTGTCCGCCAATTCCGCAACCGCTGTCGGCGTGCAGACCGCCAAGATCGTCAGCGGCCCTCTCGTTCGCACGCTGCGCGTCACCGGCGTCATCGACGACGAGGAAACCCGCCACCGTTACCTCGCCAGTTACACCGACGCCCGCATCACCAAACTCTTCGTCCACACCACTGGCGTCGAGGTCACCGCCGGCCAGCCGCTCGCCGTGCTTTACAGCCCCGACCTACTCACCGCCCGCCAGGAGTTCAACACCCTCGCTACCACTACACCCGACTCCCCGCTCGTCGCCGCCGCGCGCGAAAAACTTCTCCGCCTCGGCCTGCTCGACACGCAGATCGACGCCCTCGCCACCGCCAAAGAAGTTTCCCGCGACACCGAAATCCTCGCCCCCCTCACCGGCACCGTGGTTGAACGCAGCCAAACCGCCTACGAAGGCGGCTACGTGAAGGCAGGCGAAATGATCTTCGCCATCGGTGATTTCAAAAAAATGTGGTTCATGGCCGACGCCTACGAAGCCGATTTCCCGGCGCTGAAGTCTGCCATCCGCGTAGATGTCACCGTGCCTTCTCTTCCCGGCGAAGTGTTCACCGCGCCCGTCGCTTTCATCGATCCCAACCTTGATCCCGCCACGCGCACCGCGAAGGTCCGCGTCATCCTCGACAACGCCGACCGCCACCTCCTGCACCGCCAGACCGCCTACGGCCGCGTCGTCAGCCAGTCGCCCGAGGTCCTGCTCGTGCCGCGCGCCGCTGTGCTGTTCACCCAGAAAGAACCCGTGGTTTACCTCGACGTCGGCGGCCACGCCTACGAACCGCGCCACGTGAAACTCGGCCGCGCCGGCGACGACGCCTACGAAGTCCTCTCCGGTCTCGAAGCCGGCGACGAGGTCGTCACCCAAGGCGCGCTGCTCATCGACGGCCAGGCCCAGATCAATCCCGCCACCGCAGCCAATCCTTGATCCCGGCCACCCATGATCGCCCGCATCATCAAGTGGTCTCTCCACAACCGTTTCCTCGTCGTCGCCGCCCTCATCGCGCTCTGCGCGTGGGGCGTGGTCGCCCTCCGCACCACCCCCGTTGATGCGATTCCCGACCTCTCGGAAAACCAAGTCATCGTTTACACCGACTGGCCCGGCCGCTCTCCGCAGGAGGTTGAGGACCAGGTCACCTACCCGCTCTCCGTTTCGCTGCAAGGTCTCGCCGGCGTCAAAACCGTGCGCGCCTCGTCGATGTTCGGATTCTCCTTCATCACGGTCATCTTCCGCGACGAGATCGACAACTACTTCGCCCGCACCCGCGTCCTCGAACGCCTCAACTCGCTCGGCGAACTCCTCCCCGCCGGCGTCACCGCCCGCCTCGGCCCCGACGCCACCGGCCTCGGCTGGGTTTACCAATACTATCTCAAGGACACCTCCGGCACGCACGACCTCGGCTCGCTCCGCACGCTCCAGGACACCTACGTGCGCTACCAACTCGCCGCCGTCTCCGGCGTGGCCGAGGTCGCCAGCATCGGCGGCTTCGTCCGCCAATATCAGATCGAAGTCTCCTCGCTGAAACTGAAACAGTTCAACGTCACCCTCGGCGACGTCATGGATGCCGTCGGTGCGAGCAACGCCAACGTCGGCGGCAAAACCCTCGAAGAAAACGGTGCCGAGTTCGTCGTGCGCGGCGTCGGCCTCGTCACCTCGCCCGCCGATCTCGAAGCGATTCCCGTCAAGGCCCGCAACGGCACGCCCCTCTACCTGCGCGACCTCGCCACCGTGCAGATCGGCGGCGACTTCCGCCGCGGCGCGCTCGACGTGGACGGCCGCGAAGTCGTCGGCGGCATCATCGTGATGCGCACCGGCGAAAACGCCTACAAAGTCATCCAGGACGTCAAAGCCCGCATCGCTGCCATCGCCCCCGGCCTGCCGAAAGGCGTGACCGTCGAGTCATTCTACGACCGCAGCGACCTCATCTCCCGCGCCATCGACACGCTCAAGCACGCGCTCACCGAGGAGATCATCCTCGTGACGCTCGCGCACATCCTCTTCCTCTTCCACTTTCGCAGCATCCTCATCGTCACGCTGCCCCTGCCCGCCTCGATCCTTATCGCGTTCGTCCTGATGAAGGAGTTCGGCATCCCCTCGAACATCATGTCGCTCACCGGCATCGCCATCTCCATCGGCGTGCTCGTGGACGCCGGCATCGTCATGACGGAAAATGTCATCCGCCACTGCGAACGCGCAGAGGAGGAATTGAACCGCCGCCTCACGCCGCCGGAGGTGTTTCAACACACGCTTGAAGCCGCCACGCAGGTCGGCCGCCCGATGTTCTTCTCGATGATGATCATCATCCTCGCCTTCGTGCCGGTCTTCATGCTCTCGGGCCAGGAGGGGAAACTCTTCCATCCGCTCGCCTACACGAAGTCCTTCGCCCTCCTCGGCGCGGTCGTCCTAGCCATCACCGCCGTCCCCGTTTTCTGCACGTGGCTCGTGCGCGGTCCGTTCAAACCCGAGAGCAAAAACTGGCTCATGCGCGGCCTGCTCAAGCTCTACGATCCCACCCTCGACTGGGCGCTCACCCACCGCAAAAGCGTCCTCGGCCTCGCCTTCGCGCTCCTCGCCTCCGCCTGCGTCCTCGCCTTCGGCCTGCCCAAGCCCGTGCTGAATCGCCTTGAGCCCGTCGCTCCGCATCTGATCGCCCATCTCGACGGCTTCGGCTCCGAATTCATGCCCACGCTCGAAGAAGGATCCCTCCTTTTCATGCCCGTGCTCCTCCCCTCGACCTCGCTCACGGAGGTGAAACGCATCATGGCGTGGCAGGATAAAACCATCGGTAGCTACCCCGAGGTCGCCTCCGTCGCCGGCAAACTCGGCCGCGCCGACACCGCCACCGACCCCGCGCCCGTCGAGATGATCGAAACCACCATCATGCTCCGCCCGCCCTCCGAATGGCGCGCCGGCGTCACCAAGGACCAGATCATCGCCGACCTCTCGCAGCGTCTCACCCAGATCCCCGGCTACGTCCCCGGCTTTCTCCAGCCCATCGAGAACCGCATCCTGATGACGAGCACCGGCATTCGCGCCCAGGTCGGCGTGAAACTCTTCGGCGACGACCTCGATGCCCTCCAACGCAAGGCCTACGACATCTCTCGCGTCGTCTCCACCATCCCGGGGGCCACCGGCGTCGCGCCCTCTCGCTCCCTCGGAAAACCCTACCTCGAAATCACCGTGAAGCGCGACGTCATGGGCCGTTACGGCCTCACCGTCCGCGACGTTTTTCGTTACATCGAAACCGGCATCGGCGGCACCGCCGTCACCACCACGATCAAAGGCCGCGAACGCTGGCCCATCCAAGTCCGCCTCGACCGCGCGGACCGCGACGACCTCGAAAAACTCGGCGACCTCCTCATTCCCACGCCCTCTGGCCCGATGGTGCCGCTCAAGCAGGTCGCCGACATCAAGCGCGTCGTCGGCCCCGCCGAAATCCAAAGCGAAAACGGCCGCCTCCGCGTCTTCGTGCAGACCAACGTCCAAGGCCGCGACCTCGGCGGCTTCGTGGACGAGATCAAGGAACGCGTCGCCCGCGAGGTCGTCCTCGATCCCGGCATGACCATCGACTACTCCGGCCAATACGAAAACCAGATCCACGCGCGCCGCACGCTCCAGATCGTTTTCCCCTCGGCCATCGCGATCATCTTCATCCTGCTCGTGATGACCTTCCGCAGCGTGGGCGAAGCCACGCACGTGCTCCTCGCCGTGCCCTTCGCGCTCACCGGCGGCGTGATCCTGCAGGCGATCCTCGGCTACAACTTCAGCGTCGCCGTGTGGGTCGGCTACATCGCGCTCTTCGGCACCGCCATCCAGACCGGCGTCGTCATGGTCGTTTATTTGGAAGAAGCCGTCGTTGCGCTCCGCGAAAAACTCGGACGCGAACTCACTCGCTCCGAACTCATCACCGCCATCAAAGCCGGCGCACGCCTTCGCCTGCGTCCGAAAGTCATGACCGTCGCCACCACCGTAGCCTCACTTCTCCCGATCTTCTGGAGCGCACGCACCGGCGTCGAAGTCATGCGCCCCATCGCCGCCCCCGTGATTGGCGGCATGTTGTCGTCACTCGTTCACATTCTGATCGTGACGCCCGTGATCTTCGCCTGGCTACACGGACGCAAACTGGCGAAGGTCTGAAACCGGTTGGTTTTACGCTGCGGGAGCGGGCGTTGCCGTAGTGATCTTTTCGGCAGCCGCCTTTTCCGCCGCAGCCTTTGCCTTGGCGGCCTCGGCCTGCGCGTAGGCGGCCTTGATCGCTGGCTCCAGCGTCGTTTCCAACTCGGGATAAACGGCGATCGTCGAAGCGAGCGCCTGCTTGTAGGTCGTCAGGCCCGAAAACTTCGCGTGCAGAAATACCGCGTAATCTTCCAGAGAATTGAACGAGTAGTCGGACGACTTCTTAATGAAATCGGAGCCGCCCACCGCCGCCTTCGCGCCCAGCTCCTTGCTTTTCTTTTTGGCGAAAGGAGACAGCAGACCCGCGCCCGGGATCACGCTGCCCACCGCGCTCACCGCCATGCCGCCCGCCTTTTCGCCGGCGAGCGAGCCGACGTTCGCCTCTAGCGCCTTCTTGCCCCAGGCGTTGAGTTCGCCATCGGTTCCGTATGGGGCGAAATATTTCCCCGTCTTGTCTGTCAACGGCACAGGCGCGGTGAGGACGAGATCTTTGCCTGCATATTGGCCGGAAATCAGGAGGACCTTGCGCACGACTTCCTCGATGCGCGCGATGTCGGCGGCCGAGCCGAAGGCATTCAGCGCACAAACACTTGAGAAGATAAAAACGAGGAAAACACGGACAGATGATTTCATGGCGAATAAACGGTGTGGTTGGTTGAAGCGTGGAATCATGACGCGCGGACGACGCATCATGCCGGTGATGGTTGCCCAAAGACGCACCGTAAATCCAGCCGGAATCCATCGGACGCGGATCCCCTGTCAAATGGCACCAACCTCAGCGATTCGTGACGACGTCGTGCCGGTTATCCAACCGCCGCGAAATATCCACCGGGTCGCCCACCTTCACCGTGCCGGGCGCGACTTGATAGGCGTAAACCTGAAAATGCGCCAGATTAGCACCGCCGTAGATCGTGGAGAACGCCCCGTCTACCGCATCGAGTCCGCGAGAAACCGTGATACGGCCGATGCGCGGCACGTGAAAACGAGCATCGGTCGTAAACCAGTTTCCGCCAAGGTAAACCTCCGCGTAGGCATGAAAATCCATGTGTCCGTCCGGATCGGGAAACCCGATGTCCGGCAGGTGCCCGGTGATGTAGCGCGCCGGCACGTTGAACGTGCGGTTAAGCGCGATCGCCAGATGTGCGAAGTCGCGGCACACGCCGTAGCCGCGTTGCAGGATATCCCACGCCGAGAGATCGGGGCGGCCCGACATGTAGCGGTATTGGATATTTTTATGCAGCCACAGGCTGATCGCCTGCACGCGCGGCCAGCCATGCTCGATCTGGCCGAAATGCTCCCACGCGAAGTTCGTCAGCTTGTCCGAATCACAATATCGGCTCGGCATTGTGTAGCGTAGCAGCTCGGGCGGCAGCCGGTCGGGGGTGACCGGCGCGAGCCCGACCAACTCGTGATTGTCCGACCGCGAGGACACCGACACCAGCGCGTCGTGCGTGATCGCATTGGCCCCGGGCCGCAGCAAAAGGCGCACGACCGGGTTGCCGTGGACGTCCGTAAATTCGTCGAATGGCCGCCCCTCCCCTATCATCAGAGACTCCGCCAACACGGCATGATGCGTGCCCGGCCGCAGCTTGAGGTTGAGCAGCAGAGTCGCCGGCCCCGTGGCCTCATAAACCAGCCGACATCCCACCCGCAGGGTAATGTCCAGATCGGGCAAGGCAGCTGGCGGCGAAGTGTTCGTGCCCCATTCCGCGCACAGATCGTCATCCAAGCAAACGAATATACCTCCGGTGAAAACCCCATTGGCGAATAGAGCCGGCGGGTTTGGCGTGGCGTCACTGTCCGACTTCTGGTGAAGTCACCGTTGTGATTCCAACCCGCAAACACCTCGACTACGCGCTCGGCTACATCGAGCTCGGCCTGTTTGCAGAAGCGCGCGAGGAACTCTCACGCATCACCGCCGCCGACCGGAAGTTGCCCGTCGTCCTCGGTGTGCTTCTGGAACTCGCCATGGCCGAAGAGGCATGGACCGCCGTCATCACGCTCTCGCCTCAAATAGTCGCCGCCGATCCGTCCAATGAACGTCCATGGATCGCCTGGGCCTATGCCTTGCGCGAGCGTCAGAAGATCACAGAAGCCCGCGACGTCCTGCTGCGCGGCGCCGCCGCGATCTCCGAGCCGTCCGTCCTAGTGGACTACAACCTCGCCTGCTATTTTTGCCTGCTCGGCGACCTCAAAGAAGCCCGCCGACGCTTGGATTCGGTCTTCACCCGCGACCCGCATTGGAAAAAAGACGCCCGCCAAGACCCGGATCTCGCTGCGCTGCACACCAAAACAACCAAACCCAGCCCGTGACGCGGCCTTGGCTGCACGCTTGATACAAAGTCTTGGCGAACGGGCCCGGAAGTATAGTATTCTGCGCCTTATGAGGTTCCTCCCCGCCGTGTTTCTTGCCCTGCTTGCCGCCCTGTCGATCCGCGCCGGCGACGTTCCCGTCACGATCACGCCCATCGACGACCCGGCTTTCACCATCGGCAGCTCCGCAGCTACCATCGACCTGAAAACCCATTTCACCCTGCCCGGCGTCAACCCCGCACAGATCATGAAGATGACGACCACCATGGGAAACGTCTTCGTGGAACTACTCCCCACGGCCGCCCCCAACACCGTCACCAATTTCCTCAGCTACGTTAACGGCGGCTCCTACTCCAGCTCGATCATCCATCGCTCGGAGCCCGGTTTCGTCATCCAAGGCGGCGGCTTCAAGGCCGTCTCGGGCCTCGCCGCCATCGCCGCCAAGGCCGCCGTGGCCAACGAATACAACCTCCCCAACACCCGAGGCACCCTCGCGATGGCCAAGCTCGGCGGCCAGCCCAACAGCGCCACCAACCAGTGGTTCTTCAACCTCGTTGACAACACCAGCTCCCTAGGCTCGACCAACAACGACGGCTTCACCGTTTTCGCCCGCGTGCTCGGCAAGGGCATGACCGTGGTGGACGCCATCGCCGCGCTCCCGACCTACGACCTCACTGGCATCAACGCAGCGTTTAACACCCTTCCGCTTGATGGCGTCCTCCCCGGCCAGTCGCAGCTTTACCTCACCAACCTCGTCACCGTTATAAGCATCTCCGCGACCCCCACGCTCTATCCGCTCACCAAGACCAGCCCGGCTGTCTTTTCGTTCGGCGTGCTCAACTCCAATCCCGCCGTCGTCACCGCCGCGGTCGCAGGCTCCGCCCTCACCCTCACCCCCGGAAAAGTCGCCGGACGCTCGCTCGTCACGATCCGCGACCTCAACGGCAACTTCAACGACACCACCTTCACCGTCACCGTGGCTGCCGCACCCAAAACCACACCGGTCAGCCAGACCGTCCAGGTCGGCCAGACCGCCACCTTTGCGATCACCCCCGGCGCGACCGGCACCACATACCAGTGGCAGCGCAAAGCCGTCGGCACCACCCCATGGACCAGCCTGTCCGAAGCACCGCCCTACGCGGGCACCACCACCGCCACCCTCAACGTCGCCCCCACCACCCTCGCGATGGGCGGCGACCAGTTCCAGTGCCTCGTCACCACGGGGGCGACCACCGCTGCCCGCAGCGGCGCCACCCTGTCCGTCGTGCCCTCACCCTTGGCGATTGTCCCCACCCAGAAAGTTGACGTCACTGGAAGCGTATCCCTTGACCTCTCCGGCGGCACGCCCGGTGATCTCACCTATTTCGCCACCGGCCTGCCCGCCGGCCTCGGCATCAACGCCGCCACCGGCAAGATCACCGGCGTCATCACCGCCAAAGTCGGCATCTACGTCGTCACCTACTGGTCGCAAAAAGGCACCGTCAAAAGCGCCACCCAAACCTTCACCTTTGTTGTCCGCGCTTTCCCCATCCCAATGGTGGCGGCCTACGAGGGCCTGCTCGTCGGCACCAACGGCGTCCCCGTCGGCAAGCTTGAGCTCAACGTCACCGCGACCGGCGCCTACACCGGCAAGCTCACCTGCTCCGACGTCCAGATCTTCACCCTGCGCGGACAACTAGCCCTGAATGCCGATTACTCGGCCGCCGTCTCCACGCTCACCCTGGCCCGTTCGGTCGCGCCCGGCGCTCCCTACACGCTCGTCCTGAACGCGCTCAACAACTCCACCCTGGCCGCCACCCTCAAAACCGGCGCCACCACCATCGGAACCCTCGCGGGGATTGACAGCTCGACCGTTCCCCCTTCGACCGCCAACGGCGCCCCTTGGCTCGGCAACTTCACCCTCCTCCTCGCATCCCCTGAAAATCTGGACTCCTCCCCGCTGAATGCCGCCGCCACTCCCGCCGGCGTCGGCTATGCCACCCTTAAAATCCCCACGTCCGGCCTCATGGCCGTCACGGGCAAAACCGCCGACGGCACCCTCTTCACCGCCTCGCTCGTCACCAGCTACAACGCCAACTACCGCGCCTACATCAAACCCTACAAGACCGCCGGCGGCTACCTCGCGGGCTGGCTGCAAATGACCACGCGCAGCGACTCCACCACCCCCAAACCCATCTACCACATAGCCAGCGCCACCGGCAGCGACTTCTATTGGAGCAAGCCCGCCGCCTCCGCCGACAAAACCTACCCCGCAGGCTTCGGCCCCGTCGGCCTGAATGTCAGCGCCGAGCCTTGGGTCCCGACCGTTTCCCTCGCCGGCACCTTCCCCTTGTCCGTAAGCCAGGCAGGACTGTCCAACACCGGCGGCAATACCGATAATCTCCCGCTCAACCTCGCTCTTACCTCGGCCTACGTCGTTTCGCTGGCCGCCCCCTCGGATCTCGCCAACCCCTCGCACTGGACATTGAAGGTCAATACCGCGGCCGGCTCCTTCGCCGGCAGCTTCACCGTCGTGCGCACCGTCAGCGGCAAGACCGCCACGCTCACCGTCCCGTTTGAAGGCGCGTTGCTCCAACGGATCTCGCCGGCTGCCGGCACGCCGTTTGCCCAATGCTACTTCCTGCTGCCGCCCAGCGATGGCGCCGGCTCCACGACACGCTCCGGCAGTATTCAGATCTCCACGCCGGTTCCCAGCGTAAGCAGTGGGCCTTCAAGTTCTGCGGGCACTTTGACTTTGGCGGGGGGCAATTTCATAAACATAGTCAATACCCCAAACACCACCCCGTGATTGCCCGTGTTTAAATTTCAAGGGTTTCCCCGCCTCGTTGCGTATAACCCTCGAACGCCATCCTAACCCATCCCATGAAATCCTTCAAATCCGCCCGCCTCGTCCTCGCCCTTGTCCTCGGCTTCGCCGCCTCCGGACTCGCCTTCGCCGCCGACACCTTCGACCTCTCCAAGGCCAAGGCCGCCTACCCGCTCACCACTTGCGTCGTCTCCGGCGAACCCCTCACCGACGGCGACATGGGTCCTCCCATTGACTACGTTTATAAACAGGACGGTCAGGCCGACCGCCTCGTCCGCTTCTGCTGCAAAATGTGCATCGGCAAGTTCAAAAAAACTCCGGACAAATACCTCAAGCTCATCGACGACGCGGCCGCCGCCAAAGCCAAGGTCACGCCCGTCGCCACCACTTCCTCCGATTGTCCCATGGGCGTCTGCGCCAAGCCGGGAGTGTAATAATCCCGGCCGATCAAGTGACCCACTGGCTTGCGCCATGGGGATGTGATGACAAACTACCATTATATCCCCATGAATCCCCGAAGCCTCTCCCTGTTTTTATTCGCTGCGGGCGCCCTGCTTGCCCTCACCGGCTGCAGCACGTTTGAAAGCCGCTCCAAGCAAAAAGCAGCAGCGTTCGCCGCGCTCGATCCAGCCTCGCAGGCGAGGCTCAAGGCGGGCGACATCCGCATCGGCGACCGCCCGGACGAAGTTTACATCGCGCTCGGCTACCCCGACGAAAAACGGGACGTCATCACCGCCAAAAACAAAACCCTCGTCTGGATCTACAACCGCTACTGGCAGGAATACCAAGACAACCCCTTCGTCGCCCAAAGGCCGATCTACGTCACGAATCCGGCCACCAAGACGGTGTCGGTTTATTACGAACCCGTGCGCCAACCCGCTTACGCCAACCGCAAGGAAGAACGCATGCGCGTCACCTTCGAGGATGACCGGGCATCGGTGATCGAAAAGACCAAATAAGCTCCGCACACAGGCTTGCCCAGCGGCGCGCGCCCGGCACTCTGGACGCGCATGCCCCATTCCACTGCTAATCGTGCTGATACGATTCACAGCGAGGCCTTTCTCGCCTCGCTGATGCGTCGTCAGCTTCGTTTGTCCATCGCTTGCGCCGCCGCGTTCCTCGTCGCATTGCTAGGCCTTCCGCTCGCCAACTACTTCGCCCCCGCCCTCATGGCGACGCGCATCGGCGGCTTTACCCTCACCTGGCTGATCCTGGGCGTGCTGTTCTTTCCCTACGTCTGGCTCATCTCGGGCGTGTTCATCAAACGCTCGCTCAAACTTGAAGCCGATGAGGCCAGGGAGGTTCTCAAATGAGCACGCTTCCCCTCGCCTTCCTCGACGGCGTTGATCCGTGGATCTTCGCCCTCTCGCTCCTCACCGTCGGCTTCACCATTTACATGGGCTTCCGCTCGGCGAAGACCTCAAAGACCGCCGGTGACTTCTTCGTCGCGGGCCGCTCGGTGTCCGTCGGCTGGAACGCCTCCGCCATCTCCGGCGAATACCTTTCCGCCGCGTCCTTCATGGGCATCGCCGGCATGGTCATGGCCGTCGGCTACGACGCGTTGTGGTATCCGGTGTGTTATGCGTGCGGCTACCTGTTCCTCCTGCTCTTCATCGCCGGGCCGCTGCGCCGCTTCGGCGCCTACACGATCCCCGACTTCGCCGAGGGCCGCTACGACTCGCCCGTCTTCCGCAAAATCGCCGTGTGCTTCGTCCTCTTCATCGGCTTCTTCTACACGATGCCGCAGATGAAGGGCGCAGGCACGACCCTCGCCTACATCTTCCCCGGCCTGCCCTACTGGGTCGGCGTCGCCGTCGTCGGCGCGGTCATCACCCTCAACGTCGCCCTCGGCGGCATGAAAGGCATCACCCTCGTGCAAGCGATGCAATATTGGCTGAAACTCTTCGCCATCACCGTGCCCGTCTTCGTGCTCATGACCGTCTTCGGCAGCTACGGTTCCAACCTCGGGGCCAACGACGGACGCGTGTTCACCGCCGCCCCCGCCATCACGGCGTCAGCCGACGCGACTCCCGCCGTTCCCGCACCTGCGCCGGAAATCATCCGCAAGCCCCTTGTCGAAAAAGCCCCCGCCGACACCGCGTGGGTTTCACCCTTCGGCCCGCTCACGACCAAGGCCGCGAAGGCCGCCGGGCTCACCGCCGAGCAATCCCGCCCCTACTCGCTTCTCTACACCTACTCGCTCATCATCGCGCTCGTCTGCGGCACCGCCGGCCTCCCGCACATCCTGGTGCGTTTCTACACCAACCCCGACGGCGTCGCCGCCAAGCGCACCACCATGTGGGTGATGATTCTCATCGGTATCTTCTATGTGTTCCCGCCCGTTCTAGGCGTCATCGGGCGCAACCTGCTCCCCGAGCTCTACGCCGCCACCGGTGCGAAGGGCACCGACAAGGTCGTGCTCGAACTCCCGCGCATCCTGCGCGAACACTACGGCGTCTGGGGCTCCATCCTGAGCGGCGTCGCCTGCGCCGGCGCGTTCGCCGCCTTCATGAGCACCTTCTCCGGCCTGCTCGTCTCGATGACCGGCGCGGTCGCCCACGACGTTTACGGCCGCATGCTCCGCCCGAACTCTACGCCCGAGCAGCGCATGAAAATGTTCAAGTTCGCCGCCATCGGCATCGGCGGCGTCTCCGTGCTCCTCGGCTCCCAAGTCGAGCAACTCCAGATCAACTTCATGGTCGGCCAAGCCTTCGCCATCGCCGCCGCGAGCTACTTCCCACTGCTCTTCATGAGCGTCTGGTGGCGCGGCATGACGATGAAGGGTGCGGCCACCGGCATGCTCGTGGGCGGTGTCGCCGCCCTGCTGTGCATGACCGTCATCAACCTGAACGACCTGAAGATAGTCGATCTGAAGGCGTTCTGGGCCGGACATCCGCTCCTTCGCATCCTCTGCGAACAACCCGCCATCTGGTCGGTGCCTCTCGCCATTGGCCTGATGATCATCGTGTCGAAAGCGACGTCCAAGGACATCCCGAAAGACATCCGCATGAAGATGCTCGTCCTCCACGCCCCCGAGCAACTCGGTCTCAAGAACGAGTATATCCAGGAGCACCAGGCTGGCGCCGGCCACTGATCGCCCCTCCATCGTTCTCTTACTCGTTCTCTCGGTTAGATAATTTAGGGAAAGGGAGAACGATTACGAGAAAGAGAACGGTTTAAAAATTTATTCCCGCTTCAGCTCGCGCGTCATTAGCGACGTAAGCGCGACGGCCGGAGCGCGGCCCTCGTAAAGGATGCGATGGGTCTCCGCCAGGATCGGCGCGTCGAGCCCGCGCTGCTTGCACAGCCCGGCGAAGGATTCAGTCGTGCGGTAGCCCTCGACGACGGACTTGCTCGCCGCAAGCAGATCGGCCGCCTTCGCGCCCTCGCCGAGGTGCTGGCCAAACGTGCGATTGCGGCTCCACGCGCCGGTGCACGTCGCCACTAGGTCACCGAACCCGCTCAACCCGTAAAACGTATCGGCCTTCGCACCGAGGGCCGCGCCTACGCGCACCATCTCGGCCAGCGCACGCGTAAGCAGCGCGGCCTTCGCGTTATCGCCGAGTTTCAGCCCGTCGCAGCAACCGGCCGCGATGGCGTAAATGTTTTTCAAGCAGCCGCCAAACTCGATACCTGCGACATCGTCGCTCGTGTAAACCCGCAGCGTCGGCCCGCTGAGCGCAGCCTGAACCTCGGCTAGGAACGCATCCGTCTTCGTCGCGGCGAGAACCATCGCGGACGGCTTTCCGCGCGCGACCTCGGCGGCGTTGGTCGGACCCGTGAGCGAACCCGCCGCATACTCCGGCAGCACGGCGCTGATGACTTCGCTCGGCCGCAAGTGCGTGCCGAGTTCCAGTCCCTTGGCGAGCGAAACGATGAGCTTAAGCTGCGTGGCGAACCCGAGATTTGCCTTCAGCCGCTCGCACGTTTCGCGCAACGCCTGCGACGGACACGCCAGCAGCACGACCTCGGCTTCCATCAGAACGGGCGCAAGCTCATGTCCGATCTGGATGCTGAGCGGCAGCTTGAGCTCTGGCAGGTAGTCGGTGTTTTCCCGCGTGGAAGCAATGGCCAGCGCCTGCTCAAACCGCCGCGGCACGAGCGTCACGGTGTGCCCAAGCCGCGAAAGATGGATCGCAAACGCGGTTCCCCAAGCCCCGGCTCCGATGACGGCGAAATTCATATGAGGAAACCAATCACGGAAATCCTCTATCTGGAACTCAGGAAATCAGGAACGGAATCGAAAATAAACCCTCCCCGGCGCAAGCTCCGGCGTATCACAGAAAGGGGCTTCGCCCCGATGACAGCGCGCGGCATCCATCTCCGAGGCAAGCCTCGGGGAATTGAGCCGTCCGGATTAAATGTGGAAAGCGGAAACCGGGCAGTGGTGCCCGGCCCTGGTTTCCAGCTTTCCCCATTGGGTCGGATCGCTTCCGTTCCTGATTTCCTGAGTTCCAGATAAAAATTCCGTTCAGCCAGCGTCCTTATTTCAAAAATGCCGGGATCTTCTCACCGGCGATCTGCTGCTCGAAGGTTTCGCGAGCGTTGATGAGCTCGAATGTGCCTCCGTGCACCAGCACCTCGGCGGCCATCGCGCGAGTGTTGTAGCGGCTGGCCATCGTGTAGCCATACGCACCGGCGCTCATGAAGGCGATATACTCGCCTTCGCCGACTTCCTGAAGCTGGCGGTCCTTCGCGAAACAGTCGCCGCTTTCGCAGATGGGGCCGACCACGTCGGCCGTGAGCGCGCGGCGGCCGGAGTCGCGGTGGAGCGGAACAATTTCATGGTAGCTCTCATACATCGCGGGACGCACGAGGTCGTTCATGGCGGCGTCCACGATCAGGAAATTCTTGCCGGCACCGCGCTTGAGGTGCTCGACCTGCGAGAGAAGCACACCGGAGTTCCCGACCATGAAGCGGCCATGCTCGAGCACGATCTTGAGGCCGAGCGGTTGGAGAAGAGGCACGAGCGCCGCGCCGTAGGTTTCGGGGGTGAGCGGACGCTGGTCGGCGGGCTGCGCGTCCCACCAAGCCTGCTGGCCACTGGCGAGCGCGTCCTTGTAAACGATGCCCATGCCGCCGCCGATGGAGAAATAGGTGATGCCGTAGCTCGCCTTGAGCTGCTCGACGAAGGGCGTGATCTTGCGCACGGCCTCGACAAACGGGTTCACGGAGGTGAGCTGCGAGCCGATGTGCATCTGCACGCCCTTGATCTGGATGTTGGGATACTTCGCGGCGGCCTCGTAGGCGGCGGCGGCGTGCTTGAGAGGGATGCCAAACTTGTTGTCGCTCTTGCCGGTGGTGATCTTGGCGTGGGTGTGGGCATCGACGTCGGGGTTGACGCGGATGGCGATGGGCGCCTTCACGCCGAGCTTGCCGGCGACATGGTTGATGCGGGCGAGCTCGGGCTCGCTTTCGACGTGAAAGGAGAAGATGCCGTTTTCGAGGGCTAGCTGGATCTCGGCCTCGGTCTTGCCGATGCCGGCGAACACGCTGCGCTTCACGTTGGCCCCGGCGGCGAGCACGCGCTTGATTTCGCCGCCGCTCACGAGGTCGAAGCCAGCGCCGAGGTTCGAGAAGTGGCGGAGGAGGGCGATGTTGGAATTGGCCTTCATCGCGTAGCAGATCTGAAGGTCGAGGCCTGCCATGCCCTTGGCGAGGCGGGTGTAGTTGTCCGCCATGGTCGCGGCGCTGTAAACGTAGGTCGGCGTGCCGTAGAGGCGGGCGATCTCGGCGAGATCGACGGATTCGCAGTGGAGGTTGGGACCGACGTAATTGAAGTGGTGCATGTCTAGAAAAGGGTAAAAGGCTCTTAAAGAGTGCGAAGTTTCAAGTTTCCCCTTGAAAAAACCACCCTAATTTTAAGTTCTAAACCTGTGCTGCGCGCCTTGCTCCAGATTTTCCGCCGTCCGCCGATCCGCATGGGTCGGGTGGATAACCGCACCATCCGCACGACGGTCGTCCGCAACGCGCAATTCGTGAGCTTCATCTCTTCCAGCGGATCCGCCGCCCGGCATCATCCTGACCGGCACGACCGCCGCTTGCGCCGGCAGAAACTCACGCGGCTGGGAATCGGAGTCTCGCTTACAGCAGGAGCGGCTTGGATCGCCATCGAGAGCGCGCAGGCGCTTTCGATGTTCTGAGGCCGACGGACTTTCAAGAAAAGGTTCGTCCAGAGCGCAAAGACTCCCTTGGTTTGGCATATGTTCACGCGAACCCTTTCTCTCGCCGCTTTCGTCGCTGGTCTGTTGATGCTGGCCAGCTGCTCTTCCGCCCCGAAACTGGAAAAAATCGGCGTGCGCATCAAGGAATTCACCCCGTCTCCGGTGGGCGTCACGATGACCTTGCTGTTCGTCAATCCAAACAGCGTCCCGCTGGTCGTGCAGGAAACCGAACACACGTTCTCTCTCGACGGAATCTCGATGGGCGCCGTCAAAAACCCGAAGCCGCTGGGCATTCCCCCTCTGGGCAGCGTCGCGGAGTCGGTCGTCTTGTCGGGGCCGGTCGCCAAGGCGGTCGATCATTTCGCGGCCAACCATTCTGGGCGCGCGTCCTACGTCATCAACAGCACGCTGCAGATCACGTGGGACGAGGATGTCCACGCCTTCAAGACCAGCGATCGCGGCAGCGTGGCCCTGCCCGCGCCGGTCGTCGCGCCCTGAAGCCGCGTCAATAATGCGGCGGCCGCTCGGCGGCGGGATTGTTTTCCTCAGCCGTGCCGCCGGACTCGGAGCGCAGCCTGAACCGCGTCAACTCCGCCTTCAGCCGGTCGATCTGGCCGGCCATTTCCAGCATGGCCTTGTCCTGCTCCGTGACATGGCGTTCAAACCACGCCAGCCGCTCTTCCAGCCGGTCAATTCGCTCGCTCGACATGGGGCTTGGCCGGAGACTTCGGGGCGGCGGCACGCAACTTTTCCAGCTCGGGCATCACCACGCGTTGGTAGCAGTCGGGGCACACGGAGTGGCTAAAATCGGTGCCGGTGCGCTCGTTGATATAGCTCTCGATCTGCTGCCAGTAGTTTTGGTCGTCGCGGACTTTTTTGCAGTAGCCGCAGATGGGGAGGAACGCCTCCAACTGGCGCACCTCGGTCGCGTAGCGCAGGATGCGCTCGGCCACGCGCAGGCGCATCCAGATGTCCTGCGAGTTGAGCGGCTTTGAGAGAAAATCGTCCACGCCCGCCTCGATGGCCTCGCGCTGGTTGTCCACGTCGGCCGTGCGGCCCGTGAGCAGGATAAAGTAGACGTAGTCGGCCTCGACCCGCCCGCGCACCGCGCGACACAGGGCGAGGCCGTCCATCTCGGGCATCATCCAGTCGCTCACGATCACGCGCACCGGCTCTTTTTCCAAAATCTTCAACGCTTCCGTCCCGTCATGCGCGTCAACGACCTCGTGTCCCAGGCGAAGAAGCGCTTGGTGAAGGACGGCACGGGCTACGGGATCGTCTTCAACGGCCAGGATTTTCATGGGGAATTACTTTTAGGTAAAGCCTCTCAACGGATGCAGTCGAGCGTAGTCTGACTGATTGGGAACGTAAATCGGGGATGTCGCCCAAACGCCGGCGCTCGATACCGGCACGGCCGCCTGACCAGGCTCAGTTACGCGTCCGCCTTCGCTCCAGATAACAGGCCGCTGCGCAAAAAGGCCGCATGCAAATCGTCCGGACGGATGGGCTTTGTCACGTAGTCGTTCATGCCGACTTGCAGGCATTTCAACCGGTCGCCCGCCATCGCGTAGGCCGTCAGGGCAATGATCGGGATTTCGGGATTGATACCCTCGAGCAGACCCGCGCGGATGCGCCTCGTGGCCTCGTAGCCGTCCACCACCGGCATCTGGCAATCCATGAGCACGGCGGCGTAGGTCCTCCGCGCAAGCTTGGCCAATGCTTCACTCCCGTCCTCCGCCACATCGACCGTGTAGCCCATTTTTTCCAGGATACGCCGGGCAACCGCCTGGTTGGTGCGATTGTCCTCGGCCATGAGCAAACGCAGGCCGGAGCCCGTCCGGCGATTCAACATGGACCACCCGGCGTTGAGCGTTCTGGACGATTCAGCGGACCGACACCCGACAATGGAGGCTAGGCTGCGGTAAAGCTGCTCGATCTGGACCGGTTTGGTCAGCCATGAGGCAAACTTGGCCGCCGCGATCCGTTCGGGATTCTCAAGATTGCCCGAGGACGACAGCATGATCAGCGGCAGATCGGCAAACCCGGGGTGTGCCTGGACCCGCAGCGCTAGTTCCACCCCATCCATCTGCGGCATGTTCCAGTCGAGCACACCAAAGGAAACCGGCGTGCCGGCGTCGCGCCGCTCGATCAACCGGGGGAGGAAACGCGCGGACTCCGCAAGCGCCTCGGCTTCGATGCCAAACGACCGGAGCTGGCTCACGAGTATCCGCCGGTTCGTTTCATTATCGTCCACCACCAGCGCGCTCAGGCCCGGCGGCATTGATCGTTCACCACGGGGCAATCCTTGCGCGCAGCGTTGCATGGTGAGGTCGAACCAGAATTGCGATCCGCTCCCGGGTTCGCTGGCGAAGTCGATCTCCCCGCCCATGAGTCCGACCAGTTGCCGGGAGATGGCCAGGCCAAGTCCCGTGCCGCCGAAACGGCGCGTCGTGGAGCCATCGGCCTGGGTGAAGGGCTGGAAAAGCAGCGTCTGCGCCTCGCGGGCGATGCCGATGCCCGTGTCGCTCACCCGGCAGCCAAAGGTCACCTGGCCGGCGTTTTCCCGCACCAACCGCACTTGCACCACCACTTCGCCGCGCTCGGTGAATTTCACGGCGTTGCCCACGAGGTTGAGGAGCACCTGCCGGAAACGGCCCGCGTCGCCCAGCAGCAGGCAGGCCAGCCGCTCGTCGAAATCACAGACCAACTCGACGCCCTTCTCATGGGCGCGGTGCGCGATCAGCGCCAGCGTCTCATCGACCGCCTCGCGCAGGTCGAACTCCACCGGCTCAATGCGCAGCTTGCCCGCCTCGATCTTGGAAAAGTCCAGGATGTCGTTGATGATGTTGAGCAGGTTCTCGGCGCTATGCTGGATGACCTTGCCCATATCATGCTGGTCGGCGGTGAGCTCGGTTTCCATCAGCAGGCCGGACATGCCGATGATGCCGTTCATCGGAGTGCGGATTTCGTGGCTCATGTTGGCGAGGAACTCCGACTTCAGGCGAGAGGCGGCCAGCGCCTCGTCGCGGGCCTTGGCGAGGTTTTCACCGAGCTGCTTGCGCTCGGTGACATCCTCGATCTGCGCCACGAAATGCAGCGGCACACCCGCCGAATCACGCACGAGTGAAGCGGCCAGCCGCACCCACACCACATGGCCGAGGCGATGAAAGTAGCGTTTCTCCATGTGGTAAAAACGCACTTCGCCCGCGAGGAGTGACCGCACATGATCGAGATCGGTGTCGATGTCGTCAGGATGCGTGATATCGACAAACGTCTTGGCGCACAAAGCAGCCTCTTCATAGCCGGTGAGATCGCAGAGCGTGGCGTTAACGAGCATGAAGCGGCCGTCGATGCCCACAATCGCCATGCCGATGCCGGCAAACTCGAAGGCGTTGCGAAACTCCTCCTCGCTCGTGCGCAGCGCCTCCTCCGCCTGCTTACGGGCCGTGATATCCAAGTTGATGCCGACCACTTTCAACGCCTTGCCCGAATCATCCCTGACAACCATCTCTGCAGCTTGGACAAACCGGATCACCTGATCTGGGCGGTGAATGATTCGAAACTCCCTCCGCCCCCGGTCCCCCGAGGCGACAAGACCATTTAACAGCTTCTCCTGCTCCGCCAGATCCTCGGGATGCACACCCTCAACCCAAGTTGCGTGAGTAACTTGATAGTCCGGGGTCGGCGCCACTCCATAAAGCGTAAACATTCCCGTGTCCCAAAATACCCCGCCCGTAACGATGTCCCACTCCCAAACGCAGACTCCCGCCACATCCGCCGCCAACCTCATCCGCTGCGCATTGAGGACCAGCTTGGCTTGGGCCGCCGTGCGCTCAAACACCTGCTGCTTGAGCAATGCGTTGGCCGCCGTGAGCGCGCCTTCCGCGATGCTGCGGGCCTTCGCGTTGCGGCGAACAATGATCAAGGAGATGGCTAGCAGCGCAAACGCGAGAATGCCCCCCATCAGGATCACTCCGCGTGTCTGCCGCGCGGAACGTGCCCCCTCCATCTGTCGAAGGGCAAGCAAACGCCTCTCCTCCGCCTCGATTTCTCCAGTTATGCGGCGGATGCCTTGAGCCAGTCGTAGACCGGATGTATTTGAAACAATCGCGGTGGCCGAAGCACGGTCCCCAGCCTGGCAAAAGACGAACACGGTGTCATTGCGGGCGATCTTGGCCTTAACGATCGGAGTTAGTTCGGCAACCCGGGCCACTTGCGAAGGATTGTCCGCGACCATCACACTCAACGCGTCCAATTTCTCCCGGGCTTCCAGCGCCTTGGCGGGTCTTCCCTCCAGGTATTCCTTGTCGCCTGTGATTACATAACCGCGAACGGCGGACTCGATCTGCGAGATGCGCAGCTCCATCACGTTCACGCTGGTGATGACTTGCTCGCTGTGTCCGATCCAGTCGGTCGTTTTTTCCTGAAGGCGGATGCTCGCAACGGTGATCACTCCGACCACCATGAGGATCGACCCCGTCGTGATGAAAAACGGCATCAACCGGTCCTCAATCCCCTTGTATTGATGAGGCGCGGTCATCGCCCACCCGAAGAGCCCCGCCGTCATGACCAGCAGGCTCAGGCAGGTCAGAAGCGCCATATGGATCGGCTGCCCCCAAGCATACGCCACGGGCAGCCCGGTGAGATACCCGCAAAGCCCTACAAACGCCACTGCCATGATCAACCCCGTCAGCAAACCCAGCAGGCGAATCCATGGCTGGCGCATGCCCAGAAAAATCACCGCAAGCCCGCAAAGAAAAAGCGCGACGGCCGAGAGAACGGCCATCCGCCCGGGCAAGGGGCCGACCCCTTTGAAGAACAACTCATCAATGCCAAAATTAAGACCCTTTGCATGCTCCAGACTGGTCAGAAATGCTATAGTTGCCACCAGCACGCCCGCCGCCGCAGTAATCCCGGGAACGCTTCGGGACTTGGCTAAAAAACCCGCGCCGATGGCCAAAAAACAGATCGCGGAATTCACAACCATCGGGGTCTCATTCTCCACAAGGGCCGTCTTGCTGATGTTCCCCGTGGCCCAAGCCAGCAGAACCAAAGTCGCCACCGCCAACATAATGATGCCGGGAATGAACAACCAGAGGGACGAGCGGGGTAGCTTTGCCTTTATACGCAACGGTATCAGCAAACTAAAGAGATGCCGATGAATGAAGTCCACTCATCAGAAATAAGGTTTTCACCCTTGGCTCTGAGCAAGCATCGCCCGCAATTCCGCCGGCTCGCTGACCGGCGCTCGGCACGTTTCGCCGATGCACACATAAGCCGCCGCAAAGCCGTTGATCGGCTTCATATCCGACAGCCACGGCGCACGCAACGCCAGCCAGCGCTGGCCCTCACTGTCATCGGCCGCCAATAGCGTCCGGCGCGGACCGAACTTGCCGATAACCGTCGCGGCCAAGGCTTGGAAATCCGCCTTTGACGGATCCCCCGCGATCACCACCTGCGTCGGCACATCCAGCGCCTTCTCGACGGCGCACAACATCTCCGGCAACGCATGAGGCGTCTTCGCCCACTGGGGACGCAAAGCCTCGATCGTGCGCCGCGCACGACTGCGCAACGCGTCGTCATGAAACACCGCCGACAGCCGCAGCAGGTTCGCCGCCGCCACCGAGTTCGGCGAAGGCTCCGCCCCGTCGTAGTCTTCCTTCAACCGCAGCACGATGCTCGCGTCGTCAGCCCGGGAGTTGAAATAGCCGCCGTCTTTTTCGTCCCAGAACAGCGTGTCCATCGTCTGTTGCAACCGCTCCGCCCACCGCAGCCAGCGCGCGTCAAACGTCGCCTCGTAAAGATCCAGCAATCCCGCGACGAGATACGCATAATCTTCGGCAAAGCCTTCGTTCGCCCCACGGCCCTCGCGGTAACAACGGTAAAGAATGCCCCGGCCCTCATCGTAAAGTTCGCACTGGATGAACTCCGCCGCGCGCACCGCCGCGTCTCGGTAAAACTCACGCTTGTCGGCCAGGCATCCGGCCGGCGAAACCGCGCCGCGCGCCAGCGCCGAGATCATCAGACCGTTCCACGCCGTGATGATCTTGTCGTCGAGATGCGGACGCGGACGCCGCGCCCGCACGGCGCGAAGTTTTTCCAGCGACTCCACCAGCACCTCGACGGCAAACGCCGGCGCGAGCCCGTAACGCAGCGCCGTTTCGCCAAGCGGACGCCGCTGCATGAGAATATTTTTTCCAGTGAACTCGTTTTGCGGATCGAGCGACATCGGCACGTTGCCCTCGGTGGCGACGCCATAGTGGTCGCAGAAAAACGCCGCGTGCTCCTTCAGCGCCGCGACGACCTCGTCGCGCGTCCACACGTAGAACGCGCCTTCGGCATGATCCGTCTTCCCGTATTCGAGCAGGGAGTCGGCGTCCTCCGCCGAGAAAAAAGCCCCGCCCGGCGCAGACAAATCGCGCAGCGCGTAGTCGAAGATATCGCGCGCCACCCACGCAAAACGCTCGTCGCCGGCCGCGAGGTGTGCGTCGAGGCAGTTCACCGCGATCTGCGCCTGGTCGTAGAGCATTTTCTCAAAGTGCGGCACGAACCACGCATCGTCCACGGCGTAGCGGTGAAACCCGCCGCCCACATGGTCGTGAATGCCGCCCTCGGCCATGTGTTGCAGCGTGGTCGTCGCCATGCGCACCGCCTCCTGCCCCGCCGGCAAGCCGACGCCCTGGATCGCCGCCGCGCGAAAGAGGAAATTGAGATTGGAGGCACGGGGAAACTTTGGCGCCTCTCCGAAGCCGCCGCGTTGCGCGTCGAAGTTCTCGTTGAAATACTCGAAGCACTTTTCAAACGCCGTCCCACCCGTGTCGTGCAGGTCGGGCACGCCGCCCTCGTCGGGCGGGCGTTGAGCGTGATGTCCAGCCAACGTGGTGATCACGCGGTCGCCCTCGGCCACGAGCTTAGCACGGTCGGTTTCCCAGCCCTTGGCGATGGCTTGGAGCAACGACGGAAATCCCATGCGCCCG
>JANXRL010000133.1 GCA_025352985.1 Verrucomicrobiota bacterium | reverse complement strand
GGCAACCTCGTCGAGCAAGGTCGTCACCAGAGTGACCGTCTTGGTCCGGAAGCCGGCGGTGACGACTTGGAAGCGCACGATCCGCACGGCCAGTTGCCGGGGCAACTCGTGCCACAACGCCCGGTCCCAAGTCTCCGGTTTTTGCGGCCGCTTCCACTCGGTTTGACCCAAACCTTCGGCGCGAAACAAGCCAAGGGGGTCAGGCCGAGTAATGTTGTGATTTGGGAAATTTTCAGGGGCTAAACCCGCACCTGGCCGGTGCCGGTGACGAGGTATTTGTAGGAGCAGAGCTCGTTCAATCCCATCGGGCCGCGGGCGTGGAGGCGGTCGGTGCTGATGCCGATCTCGGCACCAAAACCAAACTCGAAGCCGTCGTTGAACCGGGTGCTGGCGTTCCAGGTGACGACGGCGCTATCCACGGCTTGCTGGAAATGAAGCGCGGTTGTCTCGTCCTGCGTGATGATCGCCTCGGTGTGGCCGGAGCTGTCGCGGTTGATGGTCGCGATGGCAGTCTCCAGATCGGGCACGATGCGGACGGCGAGGATGAGGTCGAGGAACTCGGCGGTGAAGTCTGCCGCGGTGGCGGCGGTCGCGGCGGATAGTTGAGAGTTGAGGGTTGAGAGTTGAGAGTCGGGCCCGGAGATGGAAAGGATGGCGAGCGAGGCCGGGTCGCAGCGGAGTTGCACGCCTTTCGCGGCAAGCGCGGCGGCGAGCTTGGGGAAGATTTCTTTGGCGACGTCGGCATGGACGAGGAGCTGCTCGGCGGCATTGCACACGCCGGGGCGCTGGGTTTTAGCGTTGATGAGGATGGCTTCCGCGATGGTGGCGTCGGCGGCCTTGTCCACGTAAACGAAACACACGCCGGTGTAGTGCTTGATGACGGGGATGGTGGAGTTTTGCGCGACGAAGCGGATGAGGCTCTCGCCGCCGCGGGGGATGATGCAGTGGACGAGGGTGTCGAGCTTGAGGAGGGTGTTGAGGGCGGCGCGGTCGGTCGTGGGGATGAGCTGGACGGCGTCGGCGGGCAGGCCGGTCTCGGCGAGCGCCTGCGTGATGAGCGCGGCGAAGGCGGTGTTGGTGTGGAAGATCTCCTTGCCGCCGCGGAGGATGGAGGCGTTGCCGCTTTTCAGGCAGAGGATGGCGCAGTCGATGGTGACGTTGGGACGCGCTTCGTAGATGATGCCGATGACGCCGATGGGGACGCGGCGTTTGTCGATGCGGAGGCCGTTGGGGCGCGTCCAGGATTCGAGGGTGGCCCCGACAGGATCGGGGAGGGCGGCGACTTGGCGGACGGACTCGGCGAGGTGCGCGAGGCGTTCGGGCGTGAGGGTGAGGCGGTCGATCTCGTGTTTGGCGAGGCCGTTGGCTTCGGCGGCGGCGATGTCTTGGGTGTTGGCGGCGAGGAGGTCGGCGGATGCGGCGGGCAACAACTCGGCAAGGCGGAGGAGGGCGGCGTTTTTTGCGGCGGTCGGGGTCGTGGCGAGCTCGAGCGATGCGGCGCGGGCGCGTTGGGCGATGGCGGTGACGAGTTGGACTAGATCGGCGGACATTTTCAGGAAATGACGAATGACGAATGGCCTACGACCAATGGCAAGCTTGGCGGGTGATTTGTGGGGCGCGGGCCGGGACCGGGAGGTCGCTGCTCCAAGGGCGCGTCGAGCGATTAACGCTTTGTGGCGAGGGTGTGCGCGGTGTCGCGGAGGGCGGGCCAGTGGGAATCGGGGATGGAGGGGCCGAGGTGGCGCACGCATTCGGAGCCGATGAGGGAGCCGAGCGCACCGGCGGCGGGGAGGGGCCAACCGCAGAGTCTGCCGTAGAGGAAGCCGGCGGCCCAGGCGTCGCCGGCACCGGTAGTGTCGATCACAGCGGGGGCGGGGACGGGCTCGATGCGGTGGAGGTTTTTGCCTTGGGCGACCCAGGCGCCGTCCTTTCCCATCTTGACGGCGCCGATGCCGCCGAACGAGGCGAGGCGGAGGGCGAGGTCGGCGTAGTCGTGCGCGGCGGAATCGGGGAAGAGGGCGCGAATCTCGTCTTCGTTGGCGAAGACGATGTCGATGCCGGCGCGAAGTTGGGCGAGAATCCAGTCGCGGGCGGCGTTGACGACCTCGAAGGAGGCGAGGTCCACGCTGAGGGTGCAACCGGCGGCGCGGGCGGCGTTGATCACGGCGTTGGCGAGGTCGCGGTTGAAGAGGAGGTAGCCTTCGATGTGGGCGTGGCGGCAGCCGTGGAAGTCGGCAGGGCTGATCTCGCCGGCGTGCAGGGTCATGGCGGCGGCGAGGCACGTGCGCATGGTGCGCTGGCCGTCGGGCGTGATGAGGGAGACGCAGCGGGCGTTGGCGAGGTCGGCGTGCTTGAAGCGCGAGGTGTCGCCGCCGGCTGCCTGGAAGTGCTCGCGGTAGGCGCGGGCAGTGGAGTCGTTGCCCAGTTTGCCGAGGAACGTGGTGCGCAGGCCGAGGCGGGCGGTGCCGACGGCGGTGTTGCCGGCGGAACCGCCGGCGACGGTGGCGGGGCCATTTTCGAGGCGGGTGACGATGGCTTCCATCTCGTCCGCATCGACGAGGACCATGCCGCCCTTCGCTCCGGTGAGGGTGGTGAGGAAGGCGTCGGGCACGCGGGCCAGCAGGTCCATGATGGGCGAGCCGACGCCGATGAGGTCAAAAGAAGCGGAGGATGACATGGGTTGGAATGCAGCGGGTAAGGATAGAGGCGCAGCCGATGGAAACGATCAGTTGGAAACGGTGATGCTGGTGGCGAGGAGCGGCTCGTCGTCCACCTCGATGATGATCGAGTAGTCGCCGGGCTGCGGGAAGGAGAGGTTGCGAATCTCGTTGATGAGATTGATGCGCTGGAGGGGGCTTTGCGACTCGAAGGGACGCTCGATGAGCGGCTGGGGGTTGGTCGCGTCGAGGCCGAGGGAGATTTTGATCTTATGTTCGCCGGCGGGAACGTCACTGAGCGTGAGAAACCAGATCATGAACGGATGCACCACTGGGAACTGGCGGCCGCGGATGTTGGAGAAAACACCCAGGATGGTGTGTTTGCCCGTGCCTGGATCGAGATGGACGCCGTCACAGGTGAGCCAGGCGAGAACTTGTGGTTTCGATTGCATGTAAAACCAGCATGGTGGGCGGCGCGTGCGAGGCGGGGCAAGCGGGGAATTGCTTGGCGCGGGGTGCGCAGGCGGTTTGTCTGCGGGCCGATGTCGTCGTCCTATCCATGGCTGGAGCCTTTGCGGGCTTATCCGCGCGAACTGGTGCTGGCCTGCGCGGCGCTGGCGCTGGCGGGCGTGCTCTGGGTGGTGGCCAAGATCATCAAGTGGTCGATCTACGCGCTGGCGCTGGCGGCGTTTGTGATAACCACCGTATTGCTGGCCCTGTGGTTGTGGGAATAGGGCGGAGTTTTGCTTGTCAGGCTTTTGGGTCACCCCGTATGCCTTTCCGATGAAATACATCTTCGTGACAGGTGGGGTGGTCTCGTCGTTGGGCAAAGGCCTGACGGCGGCGGCGCTGGGTGCGCTGCTGGAGTTGCGTGGCCTTAGGGTGCGCATCCAGAAATTCGACCCCTACCTGAACGTCGATCCGGGCACGATGAGTCCCTTCCAGCACGGCGAGGTCTATGTGCTCGAAGACGGCGCCGAGACGGATCTCGACCTCGGCCATTACGAGCGTTTCACGAGCGGAAAACTCTCCCATCTCAACAGCCTGAGCTCCGGTCAGGTTTACGAGAGTGTCATTCAGAAGGAACGCCGCGGCGTTTACCTCGGCAAAACCGTGCAGGTGATCCCTCACGTGACCAACGAGATCAAAGAACGCATCTACTCCGGCGGCAAAGACGTGGACGTGCTTATCACCGAAATCGGCGGCACCACGGGCGACATCGAGGGCCTGCCGTTCCTAGAGGCGATGCGCCAGTTCGCCCTCGAAGTCGGTTCCAACGACGTGATCTTCATCCACGTCACCCTCGTCCCCTACCTCAAGGCTGCCGGCGAACTCAAGACGAAGCCCACCCAGCAGTCCGTCGCCAAGCTTCGCGAGATCGGCATCCAGCCTGACATCCTCGTGTGCCGCTGCGACCACCCGCTCGAGGCCGGCCTGCGCGACAAGATTTCCATGTTCTGCAACGTGCCCGTGAAGGCCGTCATCGAGTGCGGCGACGTGGACTCCATCTATGAGCTGCCTCTCGCGCTCCAGAAAGAGCGCATGGACGACCTCGTGATCGACCTCTTCGGACTCAAAAATCCCCCGCCCACGAAGAACATCTGGACCGAGATCGTGCGCCGCGTGAAAACCCCCGCGCACGAGGTGACCATCGGCGTCGTCGGCAAATACATCGAGCTCCAGGACGCCTACAAATCCGTTTACGAATCGATCACGCACGCCGGCATCGCCAACAACTGCAAAATCAACACCGTCCGCATCGATGCCGAGGAGTTGGAAAAGAAAAACGGCCTCGCGATCCTCAAGGGACTCGACGGCATCCTCGTCCCCGGCGGCTTCGGCGACCGAGGCACCGAAGGCAAGATCGCCGCCGCGAAATACGCCCGCGAAAACAACGTCCCTTACTACGGCCTCTGCCTCGGCCTGCAGATCGCGGTCATCGAGTATTGCCGCAACGTCCTCAAACTGAAGGGCGCCAACTCCACCGAGTTTGACGCCAACGCCCCGCACCCCGTCATCAACATGATGGAGGAGCAGAAGAAGGTCATCGACAAGGGCGCGACCATGCGCCTCGGCAGCTACGAATGCGCGCTCACCCCCGGCACGCTCGCCGCCAAGGCCTACAAGTCCGCCAGCATCCGCGAACGTCACCGCCACCGCTTCGAGGTGAACAACGCCTACGTGGGCCAGCTCCAGCGCGGCGGCCTCGTCATCAGCGGCATCAACCCGCGCCGCAACCTGGTCGAGATCGTCGAAATCAAGAAGCACCCGTGGTTCCTTGCGGTGCAGTTCCACCCCGAGTTCCAGTCGAAGCCCAACAAAGCCCACCCGCTCTTCGCTGCCTTCATCGCCGCCGCGTTGAAAAATAAAAAAGGCGGCAAGAAAGCTGTGAAGCGGACCGTTAAGGCCAAGAAGAAATAAGCCCATCCCCTTCATGCCGCTCTTCGATCCCAAGCGCCTCCTCGTCCTCGCCGGTCCCTGCTCGCTCGAAAACGAAATGGTCGTCCGCACCGTCGCCGAGAAGCTCGTCGCCCTCCGTTCCAAATATCCCGAGCTGAACCTCGTTTTCAAAGGCTCCTTCGACAAGGCCAACCGCACCTCCATCGCCGGCGGACGCGGCACCGGACTTGAAGAGGGCCTCGCCCTCCACGCCCTCGTCAAAAAAGACTACGGCCTGCCCTGCGTGACCGACGTCCACGATGCCTCGCAGTGCGCCCCCGTCGCCGCCGTGTGCGACGTGTTGCAGATTCCCGCCTACCTCTGCCGCCAGACGGACCTGCTTCTCGCCGCCGCCGCGACCGGCAGGGTCGTCAATGTGAAGAAGGGCCAGTTTCTTTCGCCCAACGACATGGTTCACGTCGTCGGCAAGTTGAAGCACGGCGGCGCCGCCGAGATCTGGCAGTGCGAGCGCGGCGCGACCTTCGGCTACAACAACCTCGTCGTGGACATGCGCAGCTTTCCCATCATGGCGCGCAACGGCTACCCCACGATCCTCGACGCGACGCACAGCGTGCAGCTCCCCGGCGCGGCCGGCGGCAAGAGCGGCGGCCAGCGCGAATTCGTCCCCACGCTCAGTTTCGCCGCACTCGCGGCGGGAGCCGACGGCTTGTTTCTCGAAACGCACCCCGACCCCGACAACGCGCTTTCCGACGGTCCCAACATGGTGCCGCTTGACCAGCTGGAGGCGCTCCTCGCGAAGTGCCTCGCCTTCTGGAAACTGGCCCGCGCTTGAACGCTACCGGATGGCTTTTCTCGCGATTGACGGTTCCCTCGCCTGTCTCAACATAACTGTTCAAACCCAACCCTGATGGAAACCTTCCTCATCGACGTGCCGATCCCATCCATGGGGGCGACCGTCAGCGAACTCACCGTCATCGACATCAAGATCGCCCCCGGCGCGCGTGTCACCAAGGGCGAAAAGATCGCCGAGTTGGAGAGCGACAAGTCGGTTTTCGAGTTTGAAGCCCCCTGTGACGGTGTGGTGGCCTCCATCCAGGCCCGCGCCGGCGACATCCTGCCCAGCGGTTCCCCGTTCATGCGCATCAGCACTGCGGATATTTCCCTTAAAAATCTTCAGGTCAAAAGCGAGGTGGAGCGCGTTGTCTCTAACGCGCTTCCGACGCCCGTTTCGAGTCAGCGTGCTGGGGACAACACGCTCCACCCGCAGGCCGCCAAACCTGCTGCCGCCCCGTCCGGTCTCCAGTGGACGCCTCGCGCCGCCAAGCTCGCGCAGGATGCCGGCCTCGATCCCGCCACGATTACCGGCATCGAAGCCACCGGCCCCGGCGGCCGCGTCTCCGGCGATGACATTACGTGTTTCATTGCCGCGAATCCTGCTCCCTCCGGTTCCAGGCTCTCTTCTCCCGTTTCGGTGTCCGCCGAAACCGTCTGCATCGCCGGTATCGGTTACGCCGTTCCCAAGAACATCCGCGCCACCGCCGACATCCTCAAAGCCTTTCCCGGGCGCACCGAGGCCGAGATGATCAAGCTCACCGGCATTAAGGAGCGCCGCTACGCCGATGCCGACGAATCCGCCACGAGCCTTGCCGCGACCGCCGTGAAGCACGCGCTGGCGCAGGCAGGCATGACCGCCTCGCAGATCGACGGCATCGTGCTCGCCACGATCATCCCTGACCAGCCCGTGCCCTCGATGGCCAGCGGTCTGGCCAGGCTCCTAGGTTGCCCGAAGGCTCTCGCCTTTGACGTCAACGCGGCCTGTTCCGGCTGGCTCTACGCCCTCGAAGTCGGCCGCGCCTTCATCCGCGGCGGCACCGCCAAAAACGTCATCGTCGTCACCGCCGAGCTGCTCTCCCGCATCACCAACCCCAACGACAACGAAACCGCCTTCCTCTTCGGCGACGGCGCGGGCGCGGCCATCCTTACCGATTCAACTGGAGGCCATCGCCTGTATCGCATGGCGCTTTCGGGCGACGCCACGGTCTTCGAGGCGATTCAACGGCCGGGCGGCGGCGCGCGCCAGCTTGTGCCCAGCGCCGACGGCAGTGATCGCGAAGATTTTTATCTCCAGATGGACGGCGGCGCGGTTTTCAAGAGCGCCGTCATCGCCTTCGCCAACGAGATCGAGGACGCGATGAAGCGCCATAACCTCACGCCGGCCGACATCTCTTGGATCGTCCCACACCAGGCCAACGAGCGCATTCTCAAGGCCGTCGGCAAACGCGTGGGCATTCCCTTTGAAAAGTTCGTCGTGACCATCGCCAAATACGGCAACACATCCGGCGCGTCCGTCTCGATGGCGCTCGGTTGGGCGGCGGAAGAGGGCATCTTCAAAAGCGGCGACAAGATTATCTTCTGCTCCGTCGGCGCCGGGCTGACGTTTGCCGGCGGTCTTCTCGTTTGGTGAAGACGGGCGCGTTCAAGCCTGTGTCTCGTAAATCAGCACGCTAAGCGCGGCGGTCGCCGCCGTGTCGCAGCGCAAGACCAGTGGCCCGAGGGTCACGGGATGGAATCCTGCGGCCTGCATCGACGCTATTTCGGGGGCCGAGAAATCCCCTTCAGGGCCGACTATCCACACGACGCTGGTCGGAGCGCGACCATGCTGCGCGCGAAACGCCGCCAGCACCGCGCGAAGCGACTGCGCACCGGGGTCCAGGCTGGCAACCAACTTGAGTTGCACGCGCCCGGTCGCATCGTCCGCAAGAAAAGAGGCGAGCGGTTGGAGCGCCCCGATATCCGGCAGAAACGGGTTGCCGCATTGCTTGGCGGCTTCGAGCGCGGCGGTGCGCCATTTTTCGGCCTTTTTTTCGGAGCGGTCACCGGCTAGGTGGACTTGGGTGCGCTCGGTGGCGAGCGGCACGATGCGGGTGGCGCCGAGCTCGGTGGCGTGGCGGATGATGTCGTCCATCACGCCGCCCTTGGGCAAGGCCTGCGCGAGCGTGATCGCGCAGGGCAGGGGAGCGCGGGTGTGCGTCTCGCGCACACGGAGGGTCGCGCCGGATTTGCGGGCGTCGGTCAACTCGCACGTCCACTCGGTGCCTCGACCGTCGAAAGCGACGACGGTGTCGCCGGTGCGGGCGCGGTTGACGGTGACGAGATGGTGCGATTCGCCGCAGGGCAGGGAGATGACGCCTTGAACGGGCGTGGGGGCGAAAACGCGGAAGTCGGACATGGCGGCGAGTGGAGCGATGGAGTTTTCGGTTTACAAGCCCGCGAGCGGACGTAGCTTTACGGTTTGTTTAAGTGCGCCCAGATGGCGGAATTGGCAGACGCAGTAGACTCAAAATCTACCGACGAAAGTCTTGTGGGTTCGACCCCCACTCTGGGCACCAGATAATTTTTAAACCTCCTATCATCAGTTGATTAGGATGTTTTTTAGTGTAGAAATGACAGGTTTTTTTAAGGGGAATTCTTTTAAAAAAAGAGGAAATGTCTGCATGTTTGTTTGTATTTTCCCTTGAGTTGCCTCGGTAGGTCGTCACCAGTCCATCACATGGCCTCAATCCAAGTATCTAAACGCAATGGAGTTCCCAATGGATTCTTGGCCGTCATCGGAGGCCAGATTGATGGCAAACTCATCCGGAAATACTTCAAAAAACATGAGGATGCCGAACGGTTCATCAAAGAGAACGACAAGACCGGTGCCACGATGGACAAGCTGTTCGCCAACCGTGCCGAGCTTGAGGTCTGCATCAACCGTCTCGCTCCGCTTGGAGTATCGGTGCTCACAGCTGTAGATTTTTACATCCAACACGGTGCTCGAAAAGCCAACCCCACTTACGACGAAGCCGTTGCTCTGTTCATCAGGAAAAAACAACGAGTTGGCCGACGCGACCGCTACACGAAACAGATCAAAAAATCCTTGGATTCGTTCGGTCGGTTCATTGATAGCAAGACGAAGATCGGGGACATCACCAAAGAAAAAATCGAAGCCTACGTCTTCGATTTTAAGGGAGCCGTGAATGCAAAAACTCGCACAGGTGTGCTCACAAATCTATCGGTTTTCTTTAATTCTTGCATCAAGGATGGCCTGTTGGGTCTGAATCCGGTCAAACAAATCGACCGGCCGACGGTAGTCTATAAGAAGCCCAAAATCTTGACCGTGGAAGAGGGGAAAACGCTTCTGGTTTATTGTGTGGCTAACAAGGCATGGGAGCAACTCGGCCTGTTTGTGTTGGTTGGTTTCTGTGGAATCAGAATGGAGGAGGCCACCAAACTGGATTGGTCAAATTTGGATTTTAAAAGAGAGATGGTGCTCGTGCCGGATTCTATCGCTAAAAAGGCCGCTTTTCGTGAAAACGGTATTCCAGCCAACGCTCTTGAGTGGTTGAGTTTGGTTCCTCCGAGCTATCGTGCCGGATGTCTCGCCAGTAAAAAATGGGAGGCCAGAAACCGCAGGCTGATTGCCAAGGCATCTGTCAATTACACGAGGAACTGTCTCCGCCACTCTTTCGCGAGCTACGGTGTGAAACATCCATCATGGGGTGCAGCTATGGTATCGGATTATCTTGGCCACGCAGGTGGGTTGGGAATGCTGCATTCGCACTACCGAAATGTGACCAGCAAGGAGGACGCAATCGCTTGGTTCTCGCTCGTTCCCTGAACGAAAACGCGGGGTCGGCCATATTTATGGCCATGACCTCACCGCATCCCACAGACCTACTCGATCAACTCGCCGCGCTTGTTGATGAAGCCGCTTCGATTCTCCGGCAACACCGTGAGGACATGCTGGAGAGCAACGTGTCGGACCTGAGAATGAGAAACGACCGTGACCAGATAGAAAAATCGCAGGCCAAGATTGCCAAGCTACGTGCTCAGATTCGCCAAGACAAAGACCGCGAGAAACGTGAGAGGGAACGCAAACGACGTCACGGCTCGCGCTGACGGTCGCACGAAAGGTGCATGACATTCGCTGCCGGTTGTATCTGCTCGGTGGGTGTTCAAATCAACCGATGGGAGGCTGTTCGATGACGTGCTGGCCGAGTTCGATTTAACTTTTCCCGCTGCCAACGTCGCTACCAAAAATCCGACCACAAGTAGGA
>JANXRL010000128.1 GCA_025352985.1 Verrucomicrobiota bacterium | reverse complement strand
GGTTACGTCGATGCTTGGCCCTTAAACTTTTATCCAACCAAAGCACACGCAGCGAAAGATAAGTTTCACCTGCCAAAGGAGATTCCAGAAACGGCATGCGATATCGCGATTACTCGCGACACGGCGGCTCAGGTGGCTGTTATCTACGGCAAAACGCTATGCTTTCTCGTTGAGAAATTCCCTTGGTAAGTCAGGAACTTGTCACGCCAGTTAAGATGGGAAGTATAAGTGTCCTTCCGGGAGCTCTCATGTTATGGAAGTCCGGAACACAATTTTTCCCTTACTGGCCGGACCAGCAGGTCGTGGAAATCGGAAAGGGAGACTAGGCGGTCGCCAGGGCAATTCTTACGGCTGTTGCGTTCTATGTGTCACTGGCGTTTTGATTCAAAAAGGTTTTTATTGACACGTAAAGTTACGATAAAACACAGTCGGAAATGACCTCACGCGCCCAATCGAAATCTAAGAAATCCCAATCCACCCGCCCCATTGCTGCCCCTGCCGAGTTGCTGGCTGCGGCAGAAACAGCTCCTAGCATTTTCAATATCGCGGCCTATTTTACCTCAATCTACCTCATGCGAGAGAAGGGCTATAGCTGGCGTCAGCTTGAGGCGTGGCTTGAAAAATTTGGCATCGAGATAAGTGCTGTGCATCTCCGGCGACTTTACGTTTCCGAAGACGCCCGTCTCACCGAGTTGTCCACCGCCGAGCTTTCGGCCTTGGGCTGCCCTCAGCACATGATCGATCATTACCTGAGCAAACAAGACCCAGCCCAGCGCTTGACCGCAGCAGACCCTGAGGGCGGAAAAACGATTTAATCCAATGAACGCGCTAACATTGCCGGAGGACGATCAACCCCTGCGCATCAAGACCATCGCGACATGGCTGGGCGTATCGGATAAGACGGTGCGCCGCCGAATCGAGAGCGAAGAAATCAAGTCGGTGAAAATGGGCGGGCTTCGCGTCGTCTCTCGCCGCGACTTCAAAGCCTACCTCCAAAAGCTCAACCCATCGGGAGGCGTCCATGTATAAACGAATCTTCAAGCAGAAGGGCAGTCGTGTCTGGCGTGGTCGTTACAAGTTGGGCAACAGTCCGAAAGTTTACGACGTGGCCCTCAAAACCCCATTTCGTCATGTGGCGGAGGCAAAACTCACAGCCCTTGTTCGCGAGAAAGAGGATGAGCTTGCGGGGCTGATTGCGCCCAAGTCGGCACGGGATGCCGCGCTCAAGCCTATTGCTGCGCATCTGGCCGATCATTTGGCGGATTTGACCGCGTTGAAACGCTCGACCAAGCACGTCGCTTTTACCCGC
Source organism: Verrucomicrobiota bacterium (assembly GCA_025352985.1). Classification (GTDB taxonomy): domain Bacteria; phylum Verrucomicrobiota; class Verrucomicrobiia; order Opitutales; family Opitutaceae; genus Rariglobus. The sequence continues at coordinate 3,601 of JANXRL010000128.1, read as the reverse complement.
AACCGTATCACGCGCCTTTGCCAGCAATGCGGCTGGAAACTTCTTCGCGACATCACAGCCGACGGATTTATGAAGTGGCGTGCCGCCCAAGGTGTCACGCTCTCGCCCAAAACCCTCAACGAATACCTCGGGCACATGTCGGCCTTTTTGACATGGCTGGGCCGCAAGGGGCATCTGTCGCATCATCCGCTCAAGTCGGTTTCCAAGGTGGAGACGCGAGGGCAGGAGAGGTGCAAGCGTCGCTCCTTAACCGATGACGAACTCTCGCGGCTCATTTCTTCGAGTGGTCGGCGAGGTTTGATTTATCATTTTGCGGCCTGCACCGGCCTGCGACGCGGGGAAATGGTCGCGCTGCTTTGGGCCGATCTCCACCTCGATGTTGCCGAGCCGTTCATTGAGGCGCGTGCATCGACGACGAAGAACAAAAAGACGGCGACGATTCCGCTAATGCCGGAGCTTGCGCAAGCGTTGCGGGACTTCCGCGCCCAACAGCGAACCGCGACCGGCAAGGTGTTTCGTCGGGGCATCCCCAAGCCCTTCACGATGAAAAAAGACCTCAAGGCCTGCGGCATCCCCTACATGGATGAGCTGGGCCGCCATGTCGATTTCCACGCTCTGCGGCATACCTTCGACACGAACCTGCAGATTGCCGGTGTGTCTCCGCGTGCCGTCATGGATTTGATGCGGCATAGCGACATGAGGCTTTCCGCCAAAACCTACACCGACACGACACGGCTGCCGATCTTCCAAGAAATCAAAAAACTACCTTCCCCTATAGCTTCCCCTAAATCTGATAAAACCTGTCTAAATTCGGGAAAAGTTGGCCAAAGCGAAATTTCGACCGTGGTTGAAAAAATCTCCGTTCTGAGAGGAGAAAAGCCACTTTTGACTGCACCTGTCCAACAAGGGCCAAATGTTAAAATGGCGGAGAGGGAGGGATTCGAACCCCCGGAACCTTTCGGCTCACCGCATTTCGAGTGCGGCGCGTTAGACCACTCTGCCACCTCTCCGGCGCATGAAGGCGAAAACGTAGAACTCCACCCGCAAAACGGAAGCCGAAAGTTCACCCCCTTCCCCCACTGCTCACCGTCTGCCTCAGGTCGTCTCGCCTTCGACAAACTCCGTAGGCAACAAAATCGAGCGGCGCGCCTCCTCGGGATTGTCGATGCGCGTGGCCAGGCGGCGCAAGGCCGCCGCCCCGAGCTCCTCGGAAACCACCCGCGTGCTCGTCATCTTCGGGCAGCCCGACCACCGGCGCGCTAAGGGCGTGATACCCCGTTAGCCGAGCACCATGACGAAGGCGTAGACCTTGATGGTCGTCCCGTCGGGTTGAGGATAGCGGCCGACCTCGGCCCAGTCGCACTGGGCCTGTTCGCCGGGCGGGGGCTCGAAGCGCACGGTCAGACGCGGGTCGGTGCAATGAGCCGCCTGGAGTTGCGCCTGGAGCCGGCGCACGATTTTGACCGAACCGGTGAAGCCGCGCGGCTGGATCTCGGCAAGCAGCCGCACCGCCGTCAGGCGGTGGGCTTGCCAGCGCTCGGTGAGGTAGTCGCTGGTGAAGGTCGAGTTTGCTGCCGCGCACGCGGGGCTTCGGAGTCGGCGCAGTTTTAGCACCTAGGAGCTTGCGCACGGTGTTGCGGGAGTGGCCGATCATACGCGCGATCTGCCGCACCGAGTAGCCCTGCTTTTGAAGAAAACGAATGTTCTTAAACTGATCCAAATTAAGCATAGAGCCTCCGGTTGAGTGAGGACCGGCAACCCAGCATGCTTGCTGATAAATGATGAATCGGGTGCGCAGGAAGACACTCACCTAGAGGAGGGGCAGTTCTTAACGGACGTTAGTGGGTCAGTTTTACGCGGGCGTTGATACCGGTCACCATCGCCGAGCTTTTGGAAGGCGCGGTGGATGCGGTTGCAGCCGAACGGGCGCTTGCCGAATACCACGCCGCGACCATCGGTTGGCAGGCGGCACGCCGCTGTGCCATCAACCAATCCCGCGCAGCCCAGCGCATGGGGGAAAACGACGCATGGCAGGCCGCCCCGCTTGCCGTCGCCGGCGGACATATCCTGGTGGGTCATGACCGCGCTTTTGAGCGGCCGCCCTTGGCTGGCTTACTTGGACCACCGCAAGTTTTGATCGAGCGCCAGCTGTAGCCCCCCCCCCCCCGCTTTCTACCCCATTCCACCTTTCATCCCGTCCTTCCTGTCAAAAACTCCTTATCCTGCCTTTCTGAGTTCTGATACAGATAATAGACCGGCTTAACAGGATTTGCAGAATACGATCCCTGTCTTCTGAAAATCCGCGTTAATCCGCGAATTTTGCGAATGAATATCCCCTACCCGTTCGTTTATAACAGAACAAAGCCGCACCCGCTTATGGCGGATACGGCTTTGAGTTTACCCCTAGCGATGCCTACCAACCCCTTGGTGGCCGACAAATCAGTTTGGGGGTTTCTATGCCTGCTTACGAGCGGCGGCGGCGATAGGCGATCGCACCGACCAAGGCCAGCGCACCCGCCAGAGCGGCGTAGGTGGAGGGCTCGGGAATGGCGGCAGCGATAAGATAACCGCTGGTATCGATGCTGGCCGCTCCGCCGTTGATCGTGATCTGGACTAGCTGAGGGCTGGTCAGCCCGGAGCTATTGCTCCCGAACCGGACGGACATACTATCGGTAAAGCTGCCGACGATGCTCAGGGTGCCCGTCCAAGAAGAGGCCAAAGCCGAGCTATCCGCGAAGGCAAAGATGCCGCCCGTGGACAGATCCAGCGTGCTGCTGCCCGTAAGGCTGAGCGTAGCGAGATTCAAGTTCTGGCTGAATGACGACTGGAGCGTGCCGCCGGACAGCACGATAGTGTTCGTCGCGCTGTTATTGATCGCATTGGCCGCGCCGAGTTGCAGCGTGCCCGCCGAGATCGTCGTAACGCCAGTGTAGGTATTGCTACCGGAGAGTATGACCGTGCCGCCGGTGGTCTTGTTTAGGGCGATGCCGCTACCGCCGAGGTTTGCGCTGACACTGCCGGCCCGCATGTCATAAGTCGCGGCGCTGGTCAGGGTATTACCAATTCCCGCGAGTAGTCCGCCAGTTTGGATGTAGCTCGCCACCGTCTCAGCACCCGCAAGGGTAAGCTGGCCGCTGGACAGCGTCACTGCCGCGCCGGAAGCGAGGCGTCCGGCTGATCCCAAATTAACTGTGCCGCCGCCAATGCCCACCGTCGTTGCTGCGGACGTTCCGTTCAGGGCGGTTGTGCCACTGTTGGCATTCAACGTTCCCGTTCCAAGATTTGCCGTCACCGTGCCGCCGGTGAGCGCGTATGAAGCCGCTGTCAACGTCTGCCCGCTGCCTCCCAATGTGCCGCCGCTCTGTGCATAGCTCGCCACCGTCTCAGCACCCGCAAGGGTAAGCTGGCCACCGTTGACCGACAGACTGGAAGCCGAGTTTAAGCGGCCCGCAGAACCTAGAGTGGTGGTGCCAGTGCTCACAGTAATCGCGCCTGTGCCCAGCTTGGCATTCACGGTGCCTCCTTGAAGTGCGTAGGAAGAGCCGGTAAGCGTGTTCGCCGCACCGTTGATGGAACCACTGCTGATGGTGACCGTTCCCAC
>JANXRL010000123.1 GCA_025352985.1 Verrucomicrobiota bacterium | reverse complement strand
GTCGACTACCTCTGCTCCTCCTTCGCGATGCTCGGTATCGGCGTGCCCACCTTCGTCCTCGGCCCTCTCCTCATTCTCACCTTCGCCATCCACTTCCAATGGCTCAACGCCTCCGGCTGGTATGGCCCCGCCGACCGCATTCTCCCCTGCCTCGTCCTCGGCTGCGTCTACGCCGCCTACATCGCGCGCCTCACGCGCGGCGGCATGTTGGAAATTCTCAACCAAGACTACATCCGCACCGCCCGCGCGAAAGGCGCCGGCGAGTTCCGCGTCATTTTCAAACACGCCCTGCGCGGCGGCCTGCTCCCCGTCGTCTCCTTTCTCGGCCCCGCGATCGCCGGCATCCTCACCGGCTCGTTTGTCATCGAGACGATCTTCCAGATTCCCGGCCTCGGCCGTGAGTTCGTCAACAGCGCCTTCAACCGCGATCGCACCCTCGTCCTCGGCACCGTTATGCTCTACGCGGTCCTCATCATCGGCCTCAACCTCGTCGTGGACGTGGTGCAGGTATGGCTCAACCCCAAGCTGAAGTTCGAGTAAGCCGCGCCCGCCATGCTTTCCCTTTCGCCCTCCGACAAAAAACTTCCGTCCGCCGATCTGGCGTCCGCGCAACTGGAGCAGGGCGTCTCCCCGTGGCTAGACGCGTGGCACCGGCTCAAGCGCAACAAGCTCGCCGTTTTCGGCGGCATCACGCTCATCGCGCTCATACTCGCCTGCGGCCTCGGCCCGTTCCTTAGTCCTTACGGTTATCAGCAGACCAACCTCGACAACACTTTTGCCAAACCGGGTCTCAACCACTGGATGGGCACCGACCAGCTCGGTCGCGACCTGTTCACTCGCCTGCTCTACGGCGGACGCATCTCTATCACCGTCGGCCTCGTCGCCACCTTTGTCGCCCTCACCATCGGCGTGAGCTACGGCGCGGTCGCCGGCTTTTTCGGCGGCAAGCTCGATGCGTTCATGATGCGCATCGTGGACATCCTTTACGCCCTACCCTTCACGATCTTCGTCATCCTGCTGATGGTGTTTTTCGGGCGAAACATCTTCCTGCTCTTCGTAGCCATCGGCGCAGTCGAGTGGCTCACCTTGGCGCGCATCGTCCGCAGCCAGATCATGTCGTTGAAAAAAATGGAATACGTCGAGGCCGCCCGCTCGCTCGGCTTCGGCACGCGCCGGATCATCTTCCGCCACATGATCCCAAACATCCTCGGCCCGGTCATCGTTTACACCACGCTTACCATTCCCGGCGTCATGATGCTGGAAGCGTTCCTCAGTTTCCTCGGCCTTGGAGTGCAGGCGCCGATGAGCTCGTGGGGCGTGCTCATCAAGGACGGCGCCGAAAAAATGGAAGAGTATCCGTGGCTGCTCATCTTTCCCGGCACCGTCTTTTCGCTCACCCTCTTCTCACTCAACTTCCTGGGCGACGGCCTGCGCGACGCGCTCGACGTCCGCTCCGCCAAAGATTGAGGTGGAGTGTCCTGCTTCCGCCCCGTTAAGTGCCGCTTTCCATGCGTCGTTTCCTCCCCTATTTTTCCTACGTCAAACCCGTCCGCTGGCCGCTCGCCCTCGGATTGCTTTGCGGGCTGATCTACGGTGCAGCTAGCGGGTTTGGCATGCCCTACATGGTGAAATACATTTTCCCCAAGGTCTTTGCCCCCGGTGCCGTCCGCCTCACCCCGCTTGAAATCGCCCTCATCGCCGCCTGGCTTCCGGCCGTTCTGACCATCCGCGGCATCGCCGGTTATCTTAACACCTACCTCACGCAATACGCAGGCACCAAGATTCTCGAGCATCTCCGGCTCGATTACTTCCGCAAACTCCAGTTTCTCCCCCTCTCCTTCCTTCAGAAAAACTCAACCGGCGACCTGATCTCCCGCGGCGTGGCCGATACCAACCAGCTCCAGACCACCCTCAGCAATCTCGCCAACGATCTCGTCAAGCAACCGGGCACCCTCGTGGCGGCTCTCGTTTACCTGACCTGGCTCGCCTACCACCAAAGCGGCGTCGGCCTCGTCCTCGTCTGCCTCGCGAGCGTGCCGCTCTGCGTGCTGCCCATCCGCTACGCCGGCAACCGCATCCGGCGCCGGGCGATGGATCTTCAGAGCGAACTCGGCTCCCTTACCGGCCGCTTCAGCGAAAACCTCGCCTCCGCCCGCGAGGTCCGCGCCTTCTGCCTCGAGGAACGCGAAACCGTCCGCTTCGGCAAAACCACTCACATCCTGCTCTCATTGCAGATGAAGGTGGTGAAATACACCAAGGCCATCACCCCGGCCATCGAGATCATCAGCGCCTTCGGCCTGGCCGCCACCTTCATCTACGCCTACCACGTCAGCCTGTCGGAGGCCAATTTCATCTCCATTATCACCGCCCTCTACGTCTGCTATGAGCCGATCAAAAAACTCGGCGCGCTGAGCAACGACACCAAGCGTGGCGCCGCCGCCCTCGAGCGCCTGGAGTATGTCCTAAACGAACCCCTTCTCCTCACCGATCCGGTGAACCCCGTCGATGTCGGCCGTCTCCGCGGCGATCTCGCCTTCGACAATCTCTCCTTCACCTACAAGGGTGACACGCCCGCCCTTCGTGACGTCTCCGTAAAGATTCCCGCCGGCACCACCTGCGCACTCGTCGGCCCCAGCGGCGCGGGCAAGACCACCTTTGCCAATCTCGTCCTGCGTTTCTACGACGCCACCGCCGGTCGCGTCACTATCGACGGCATCGACGTGAGGGCCATGCGCCTCGCCGACCTGCGCCGCAACATCGCCCTCGTTTCCCAGGACCCCGTCCTCTTCAACGACACCATCTACAACAACCTCCTCCTCGGCCGCCAGGACGCCACCCGCGCCGAGGTCGAGCAGGCCGCGCAGGATGCCTTCGCTCACGACTTCATCCTCTCGCTGCCGCAAGGCTACGATACGATGGTCGGCGAACGCGGCGCCTCCCTCTCCGGAGGACAACGCCAGCGCGTCGCCCTCGCCCGCGCCTTCTTGCGCAATGCCCCCGTCCTCGTCCTCGACGAAGCCACCAGCGCGCTCGACGGCGACAGCGAGGCTGCCATCCAGCTCGCCCTCAAGAAACTCGTCGTTGGCAAGACCGTGCTCATCATCGCGCATCGTTTCAGCACCATCCGCGACGCCTCCATGATCCTCGTGTTCGAACGCGGCGAGATCATCGACTCCGGCGACCACACCGCCCTCTACGGGCGCAACGGTCTCTACAAGACGCTCTACGATCGCCAGGGGACATCCTGAGTTTTCGCGCGTTTCCCATCACGCTATGGCGACCGATCCCGAGCCATTTTCCTTTCAGGCGGCGAAACTCATCAACGCCCTCCGCCGCCTGCCCGACACCACGCCGGCGCGCATGAAAAAGCGCCCGACCAAGGAACTCGGCGACCTTGTCGAGGAGCTGATGATGAAATACCAGGTCGGCCGCGCCTCGCCCGAGCAGACCATCCGCGACCACTGGGCCGAAGTCGTCGGCCCCGCCAACGCCCACTATTCCCACGCCGCGCAGATCGATCCCCGCGGCCGCCTCGCCGTCCTCGCCGGCCACTCCGTCGTCCGCAACGAGCTGTTCATGCACCGTAAGACCATCGTCGCGCGCATCCAGAAACTCCCCGGCTGTTCCCAAGTCCGCGAGATCAATGTCCGCGCCGGGTGAACCCTTCCGCCTTAACGTAGCCGCGAGCGCCAGCGAGTGGTTGTTCCGTCAACTCCCCGCCCCTCGAAAAAAACACTTGCGCGCCGCCCGCCGATTCTGGACTCTAGCCCCTTGCGTTAGTGAAACTCCGTCGGTTACGGGGTTCCACCATGACTAGTCTGGCATTCCGCCGGATTATAACGGTGCGATCGGCAAACGGTGTGGTTTACCCCACGTCGCGAGCGGGTGGCATGGAGCCTGCAAAGGGTCCCTATAGTCGTGCAACTCATCCATAAAACCATGTCAACGATCGCCAAACCCGAAATCATCTCAGAATACAAAATCCACGACACAGACACCGGTTCGTCCGAGGTCCAAGTCGCGCTGCTGACCGCTCGCATCAATCACTTGACCGAGCACTTGCGCACGCACCGTAAGGATTTCCACAGCCGTCGCGGCCTCCTCCAGATGGCCTCCCGCCGCCGCAAGCTCCTCGACTATCTCAAGCGCCACAACCTGCCGAAGTATAACGAACTTCTGCAGAAGTTGAGCCTCCGCAAGTAACCTTGCTTTGCAACACAGGCGACCCCATCCGGGGGTCGCCTGTTGTCTTTAACGACACTCGACGACGACCGAGACATTTCCGTCTGCCTTCAGGTTTTATCAAACCGCGAAGCCAAACGGGAATCTCTCGTCCAAGACGAAGATTGCGAAACGGGTCACCCGTTCACTGTCAGAGTCAGCCCTAAATCCATTTCAGACGACCCGCGCCCTGTGCGCGGCCCCACCCGCCACTCTGGCAGGTCTGCCGTCTAAACCCCTGAGTCCTCGGCCGCGTGTCGCCGACCGCTCTTCCTATCCGCGACACGCGCATCCGAAAGAAATAAGCTAATGAATCAGAAATACACCGTCACGGTTCCCGAACTCGGGATCACGTTCTCCACCGGCTCCATCGCCCTCCTCGCCTCTGGCGCCGTCAATGTCGCCGTCGGCGAGACCAACGTCTTCGTCGCCGCCTCCGTCGCCCAGACCATGAAGCCCGGCCAGGACTTCTTCCCCCTCACTGTCGATTACCGCGAGAAATACGCCGCCGCCGGCCGCTTCCCCGGCGGTTACTTCAAGCGCGAGGGCCGCCCCTCCGAGAAGGAAATCCTCACCTCCCGCCTCTGCGACCGTCCTTGCCGCCCCCTCTTCCCCGAGGGTTTCCTGAATGAGGTCCAGATCGTCGGCCAGCTCCTCTCCGCCGACCAGATCAACGAGGCCGACATCCCCATGGTCAACGGCGCCTCCGCCGCCCTCGCCATTTCCGAGATTCCTTGGAACGGCCCGATCGCCGCCGTCCGCGTCGCCGAAATCGACGGCGTGTTCGTCGCCAACCCGACCATCGAACAGATGTTCAGCAGCTCCCTCGACCTCATCTACGTGGGCAACGAGAAGGACATGCTCATGATCGAGGGTTCCGCCGACCAGATCCCCGAAGACCGCTTCATTGAGGCCCTCGCCTTCGCCCACGCCTCTATCCAGCCGATCATCCGCGCTATCAAGGAACTCGTCGCCCTCTGCGGCAAGCCCAAGGCCCACTTCGCCCTCGTCGGCGCCACCGCCGAGGCCCGCGCCATCATCGAGCGTGTTGTCCCCGCCGACCGCATCTCCGCCGCGATCTTCGGCCACGAGAAAGCGATCCGCTCCGCCAACGTCAAAGCCCTCAAGACCGAGGCCAAGACCGCCCTCGTCGCCGAGCTCGGCGAAGGCAAGTTCACCGACGTCGACCTCAACGTCGTCTTCGAAGACCTCCAATACAAGGCCTACCGCCAGACCGTCCTCGCCCGCGGCGTCCGCGCCGACGGCCGCACCGCCCTCTCCCTCCGCAAGATCTCATCCGAGGTCGGCGTTCTCCCCCGTGTCCACGGTTCCGCCCTCTTCCAGCGCGGCGACACCCAGGGCCTCGTCATCACGACCCTCGGGCCGACCAAGGAAGCCCAGTCCCTCGACGCCCTCACCGGCGGCGTGAAGTCGAAATCGTTCATCCTTCACTACAACTTCCCCCCCTTCTCCGTGGGTGAGACCGGCCGCTTCGGCTCCCCCGGTCGCCGCGAGATCGGCCACGGCGCCCTCGCCGAACGCTCCCTCGTTCCCGTTCTCCCTCCCGAGGACGTGTTCCCCTACTCCATCCGCGTCGTCTCCGAGATCATGGCCTCCAACGGCTCGACCTCGATGGCCTCGATCTGCGGCGGCTGCTTGTCCCTCATGGACGCCGGTGTGCCCATCATCGCCCCCGTCGCCGGCATCTCCGTCGGCCTCATGACCGAAAGCGCCACCGACGGCAGCATCGCCAAATGGACCACCATCACCGACATCATCGGTGAGGAAGACCATTTCGGTGACATGGACTTCAAGGTCGCCGGCACCACCAAGGGCATCACCGGCTTCCAGCTCGATCTGAAGATCAACGGTCTTCCCTTCGAGATCGCCAAGGTCGCCATCCACCAGGCCCGCGAGGCCCGCGTTGAGATCCTCAAGGTCATGCTCGGCTCCCTCCCTGCTCCCCGCAAGGACCTCAGCCAATACGCCCCCCGCATCCAGACGATCCAGATCGATCCCGAAAAGATCGGCCTGCTCATCGGGCCCGGCGGCAAGACCATCCGCCGCATCGTCGAGACGACGGGCGCGCAGATCGACATCTCCGACGACGACTCAGGCAAGATCTTCATCTACTCCAACAATGGCGAGGCCATGGCCCGCGCCATCCAGGAGATCGACGGACTCTGCGGCGGCGGCTCGGGTGGTGGCGGCCGCGACAGCGGTCCCCCCATCGAAGCCGGCAAGATCTACACCGGCCGCGTCACCGGCGTGAAGGACTTCGGCGCCTTCGTCGAATGTCTCCCCGGCAAGGAAGGTCTCTGCCACATCAGCGAACTGGCCGACTTCCGCGTCCGCCGCACCGAAGATGTCGTGAAGATGGGCGACAGCATCACCGTGAAGTGCATCGGCATTGACGAGAAGAGCGGCAAAGTCCGCCTCTCCCGCAAAGCTGCGATGAAGGAACTCGAGTCCCAAAACGGCCAGCCCGCCGAAGCCCCCGTCGCCTAAGTCCCCGCTTAGCTAAAATTCAAAAGCCGCAGCCCAACCGCTGCGGCTTTTTGATATCCATGTAGTGCAAACCATCCCGGTGAGAGCCCTCCCCTCCTAGCTCCGACGTAGGAGCCTGCTCGCGGGTCGATGGCATGATATTAAAACTCACTCCAAACAAATAGGGGGCGGGGCGAGTTTCATCCATTACAGGATACTTACCACTTCATGACTGAATAACGGACAGGTCAGCCAGTAATCATCATGAGTCTAACTTTTTGAGTCCGGATCCCACCCTGCGCCGGTATGTTTCCCGTCACGTTCTTCGCGTTGCTGGATTGGCGTCAGTTTATAGGAGCATACACGTCGCCCTGACCGATGGCCTTGCGAAGAGTGGCGAGGGCTACGTTGTAATTATAGTTGGCCTGAAGCTCGTTGAGGCGGGCTTGGCTGAGCGCGACTTGGGAGGTGAGAACGTCGAGCTGGGTCGCGGTGCCGGCGTTGAAGCGGGCGGTCGCGAGTCGCAGGCTTTCGCGGGCCTGGCCGACGGTCTTGAGGGTGGCCTGCACGAGTTCGTCGGCCTCTTGAAGTGAGGAGTAGGCTTGCCGCACTTCGACATCGATTGAGAGGGTTTGGGACTCGGTGTTGAGGCGGGCCTTTTCGTATTGGGAGCGGGCCTGCATGACTTTGCCGGCCGTTGCGCGGCCATCAAAGATCGCCCAGCTGGCCTCGGCCCCTACCAGCCAGCCGTCGAGGGTGTCGCGGAAGCGGTTTGATTTGGAATTCTTGATCCACTCGTAGCCGCCCACGAGATCAACGCTGGGAAGGTAGCCGGACTGCTGCAGACGGATGTTTCGCTGGTTGGCCTGCTCGGTCTTGGAGAGGGAGAGCAGTTCGGGGCGGTTGGCACGGGCGGACTCAAGAGCGTCCTTCAGGTCGTATTTGACGGGGGCAAACTCCAGCGTGCCGACGACATCGAGGGTCTTGCTGGAATCGTCCGTGAGGCTCGCCGGGGCTCCTAGGGACTGGCGAAGCTGGTCGATGGACGTGCGGTAGGTGTTTCGGGCGGTGATGAGCGTGGGCTGTGCGTTGGCGAGCTGCACCTCGGCCTGAAGGACATCGAAGTTGGAAACCGTGCCCGCCTGGTAGCGATTGGTGACGTTGCGCAACTGCTCGGTGAGGAGGGCGATGTTTTCCTCCTGCACCTTGATCTGATCGCGGGCGAGGAGGATGTTGAAGAACTTCGTGCGCACATCGAGAAGCGCGTTGTTGATCGTGGCCTTGAGGTTTTGCAGCGAGGCATCGCGCACCAAACCTTGCGCGTCGATGGCCGCCCGGATTCCGCCGCCGGCGTAAATCGACTGCCTCGCCTCCAGCAGAATCATCCAATCCTGGTCCCCGCCCACAGGGCCTTGCACCAAACTATCGTCCTTGCGGGTGTAGCTGGCGGTGGCGGCCACCCGCGGCAGAATCCGGGCCTTCACTTCGACGATAAGCCCCTCCTGCTCGCGGATGGTCTCACGGGCGAGGCGGATGCTGTAATTGTGATCGAGCGCGTAGGAAACGGCTGACTTCAAATCAAGAGGGTTGGGCAACGCCGCCGGAGCGTAACCGGCCGACCGGGGCGCCGCCGACGCGGAGAGTGCGATAAAAACCGCAGCCAAGAGACCGACCGGGCGGATAAAACGGGAGAGAATCGATGGTTTCATACGCTTAAAATCACAGAGGGATGATACGAATTGTTAATGATTATACGACCGGTTGCCCATGAACTTCCGGGCCGGAAGCACCGTCCTTGGTCCGAGTGAGCGAGTGGTCTTTGGAAATCAGCATGTAGAAGGCGGGCACCACAAACAATGTGAACACGCTGCCGATGGCCATGCCGATCACGAGCACCCAGCCGATGCTGTTTCGCGCGGCGGCGCCGGGGCCAGTCACGAAGATGAGCATGAGGTGTCCGAACACGGTGGCGGCGGAGGTCATCAGCACGGGGCGAAGGCGGGTGGCGGCGGCGCGGCGGATGGCATCGACCTTGGCCACGCCTTCGTCCTGGAGCTTGTTGGCGAACTCGACGATCAGGATGCCGTTCTTGGCGATGAGGCCGACGAGGGTGATCAGGCCGATCTGCGAATAGATGTTGAGCGATGTTTCCCAAAGGAAGATCGGCACCATGGCTCCCACTAGGGCGAGCGGCACCGAGCCGAGCAGGATGATGAAGGGATCACGGAAGCTGTTAAACTGGGCCGCAAGCACGAGGAAGATGAGCAGCAGGGCGAGCACGAATGCCTTCCAGAGCGCGCCGCCCTCGTTGCGCAACTGGCGGGACTGGCCGCCGAAATCGACGGAGTAGTCGGGCGGGAGGATTTCCTTGGCCTTGGCCTCCAGTTTCGTGAGGGCGGCGTCGATCGAGGGGCCCACGCCGATGATCTTGACCGCGTTCAATTGCTGAAAGCGGTTTAACGTGCGCGGCTCCACCGTTTCCTTGATGCTGGCGATGGTGGATAGCGAGACGAGCTGGCCGTTGGGTCCGCGCACATGATAGTCGAGCACCTGGTCGGCGTTGAGGCGCTGGCCGCGCTCGACCTGCGGGATAACCCGGTAGCTGCGACCATCGTTGACGAAGCGGTTGACGTAGCCACCGCCCAACATCGAACCGAGGTCGTCGGCCACGCTACTCAGACTCAGACCCATCGCCGCGACTTTGTCCTTGTCGATGTCGATTTCGACCTGCGGCACGTCAAACTTAAGGTCACTGTCGGCAAAGTAAAAGGTCGGAGCCCCGCCCGGCGCGTTGGCTTCGGTGTTGGCGTAGATCATGAGCTGCTGGGCAAACTCAAACATCTGTTTGTGATCGGCCGTGGAGCGGATGACGAATTCGATGGGGAACTGCCCGCCGGAAGGAAGGGGATCGGGGGTCTTCATCACGACGTTGAGGCCGGCGATCTTGGACGCCTGAGCCTGCAACGAAGTTTGTATTTCCAAGGCGGTGCGCTTGCGCTCGGACCAAGGTTTGAGAATCGCCCCACCAAATCCGAAACTCGTTGAGGTGATTTGGAAGGAATTCGAGTATTCGGGAAACGACTCAAACATTGTCTGAACCTGCTGGGAAAAAAGCAGGTTTTGATCGATCGTTCCGTTGGGGGAAGGCAAGAGGATGCTAAACACCACGCCCTGATCTTCCTGCGGAGCCAGCTCGCGCTGCGCAAACATCACGAACGGACCGATCAGCAACGTGAGCAAAAACGCCGCCGTGATCGTGACCGGCACCCAAGTGAGGCTGCGGCCCAGCACGCTCTCGTAACGGTCGCGCAGGCGGTCGAACGTGCGGTTGATGCGCCCTGAAAGCCCCTCATCCTCGTGATCGTGATCCTTGAGCAGATAGGCGCTCATCATCGGCGAAAGCGTCAGTGCCACGAAGCCGGACACCGCCACCGCACCCGCCAGCGTGAAGGCAAACTCGCGGAAGAGCGCGCCGGTAAGACCGCCCTGCACGCCGATGGGCGCGTAAACTGCGGCCAGTGTTATCGTCATGGAGATAACCGGCCCCACCAGTTCGCGCGCCCCCAGGATGGCCGCATCAAACGGGCTCTTACCTTCGCGGATGTGACGCTCAACATTTTCAACAACCACGATGGCATCGTCCACCACGATACCGACCGCCAACACGATAGCCAACAGGGTGAGGAGGTTGATCGTGAATCCGGCGACCATCATTATAAAGATAGCGCCGATGAGCGACAGCGGCATCGCGATGAGAGGAATAAAAACCGACCGCAGCGACCCCATGAAAAGGAAGATTACGACCGTCACGATCATGAGCGTCTCGATGAGCGTGCGGGTGATCTCGTGGATCGCATCCTCAATGTATTTGGTGGCGTCGTAAGCGATCTTCGCATGAAGCCCCGAAGGCAGGCGGGCCTGTATATCGGGAAAGGCGGCGCGCACGCGCTTGATGACCTCAACCGTCGAATCCGTGGGTAGCACCCAGATGCCCATGAAGGTGGCTTTTTGTCCGCCGAAGCGCACCTCGTCGTCATAGCTTTCCGCCCCCAGATCGATGGTCGCGACATCGGAAAGGCGGATGATCGACCCCTTGCTTTCGGAGACCACGAGCTTTTTGAACTCATCGACATTTTTCAGATCAGTGTTGGCGACGAGGTTGACCTGAATCATCGAGCCCTTGGTAGTGCCGACGGCGGACAGCGCGTTGTTGCTGGCCAAGGCGCGGCGCACATCGGAGGGCGTGAGGCCATGAGCGGCGAGTTCGTCGGGCTTCAGCCAGATGCGCATCGCGAAGATGCGACCGCCCAGGATATCGGCACGTTGCACGCCTTTGATGGAGGAAAGCTGCGGCTGCACGACGCGGTTCAGATAGTCGGTGATCTGGTTTTGCTCCAATTTGTCTGAGTAGAAACTCAGATTCTTCGAGG
>JANXRL010000118.1 GCA_025352985.1 Verrucomicrobiota bacterium | reverse complement strand
GTGCTCGATTCCAACTTCTGGCTGGCGACGCATGTCGTCGTCGTGACCATCGGCTACGCCGCGACCTTCCTCTCCGGTTTCCTTGCCATCATCTATGTCGCGCGCGGCGTGTTTACCCGCTCGCTCGACAAGACCACCGCCGACGCCCTCACCCGCATGGTCTACGGCATCGTGTGCTTCGCGACGCTCTTCAGCCTCGTCGGCACGATTCTCGGCGGCATCTGGGCCGACCAGTCATGGGGCCGCTTCTGGGGCTGGGACCCCAAGGAAAACGGCGCGCTCATCATCGTCATCTGGAACGCCATCATCCTCCACGCCCGCTGGGGCGGCCTCGTCCGCCAGCGCGGCCTCATGGCCCTCGCGATCTCTGGCAACATCGTCACAAGCTGGAGCTGGTTCGGCGTGAACATGCTCGGCGTCGGCCTGCACAGCTATGGTTTCATGGACGCCGCCTTCTGGTGGCTCATCGCCTTTGTCGTGTCACAGCTCGCCCTCATTGCCCTCGCCAACCTGCCAGCCGAAAAATGGCGCAGCGCCAAGGCCCTCTCCCGTGAAGGGAGTGTGTTAAAAGGGCAGGGACAGACCGCTATGCCGTCCGGTTGAGCTCCCGCCTGACGCACGACTATTGACGCGCCCCCCCTGCTTCGCCAATTAAGATTAACCACATTCAATGAGCAACGGCAACGGTTCCCCCTCAGCGGCCTCCACCCCGACGATCAAACCCACCGATCTCCGGGGTATTTTGAAATACGTCCCGCGTTTCCAAGGTCAGATCTTCGTCCTCGCCATCGACGGCGCCATCGTGGCCGACGAAAATTTCGGAAATCTCCTCGTTGACATCGCCGTGCTCCGCAGCCTCGGCATCAAAGTTGTGCTCGTCCACGGCATCGGCGAGCAGATCGTCGAACTCTCCAGCTCCCGCAAAATCGCCATCACCAATGCCGACGGCACCGGCGTGACCGACGCCGCCACGCTCGATCTCGCCATCCGCGCCTCCTCGCGGGTTTCCCATCTCATTCTCGAAGGCCTCACGCAAAACACGTTGAAGTGCGCCATCACGAACGCCGTGCGCGCGCTCTCCATCGGCATCATCAAAGGCGTGGACCAGCAGTTCACCGGCAAAGTGGACCGGATCGACAAGGACTTCATCGCCCACCTCGTCGAGGCCGGCATCATTCCCATCGTCCAGCCCATCGGCTACGGGCCCGACGGGCGCTCGCTGCGGATCAACTCCGACCTTCTCGCCGCCGAAGTGGCCGAAGCGCTCGGCGCGTCCAAGATCATCTACCTCACCCCGCAGGCCGGCCTGGAAATCAACGGCGAGATCAAGCACGACATCGCCGTGGACGCACTCCGCGCCATCCTGAAAGACCATCCCGAGCAGCTCAACGAACTCTCGCACAGCAAGGCTGTCCACGCCGTCCGCGCAATCGAAACCGGCGTGCCCCGCGTTCACATCGTCGACGGACGCACCTTCGACGGCCTCATCAACGAAATCTTCTCAAGCGAAGGCGTCGGCTCGCTCATTTACGCGAACGACTACCAGCAGATCCGCAAGGCCACCAAGCGAGACGTGCGATTCCTATACAACCTCACGCGCAACGCCGTGAAGCGCGAGGAACTGCTCCACCGCACCCAGCAGGCCATCGAGAAAAACATCGACCAGTTCTATGTCTTCGAGATCGATGAGAACATCATCGCCTGTGTCACGCTCTACTTCTACCCGGACAAACCGCATCTCGCCGAAATCGGGTCGCTCTACGTGCTGCCCTTTTATCACAACAGAGGCGTCGGCCGGAAGATGGTCGATTTCGCCTGCATGCGCGCCAAGGAAAAGGGCGTGAGCACGATCCTGGCCCTCTCCACGCAAAGCTACTCCTTCTTCATCACCGCGCTCGGCTTCGAGGAAACCGAAAAGACTGCTCTCCCCGAGGCGCGGCTAAAGTCCTACGAAGAAAGCGGACGCAACCCCAAGGTCGTGGTTAAAAACCTATAAACGCATATCTTGGTGCCAACTAAGAAGGCTGAGTATAACGCAAGAACATCAATGAACTGGCATTATATTTTTACATCTTTTTACAGACCGGAGATTCATGACGCTTGATTTTAACAATCGATGGTGATGTATAAGTAATACCCCCTACCCCTCATGAAAGAATCCATATTACCTATTTATGCGCAGGCAGTCGACGAGCTAAATCTGCAAACCTATGATCGAGGTCTTTACGGAAAGGCTTTGTGCGACGCGAACGGCGAAGAATCGCTCGCAAGAGTTTACTACATTCGAGCTCGTGTAGCACATATCGTAAAGGCTAACAAAGGTTTAACAAACGAAATAATTAGCAAACTGAAGGTATCCCACACTGTTGATTCTCAGGTTAGCCGTTACCGTGTTCGTCGTCGTCGCTCGTCAACTTCGGATGAGGATTCAACTGACATCGCAGTAGAGCCGTCCAGCAATTCCAGTTTTCGTTTCCGGCGCTCTTACGATTCAATGGTAAATCTGTTTGTGCGGTGGACCGCTCTGTAAGGCAGGGCTCTCATGCAACTCGATTTTGCACATCGTCAGCGCATGGCTGGCCTTACTTCGCGACGTAATTCTCCGGCAAAAACCACTTGTTGACGGCAGGCTGCGCTTACCGACTCAGGCGAAGAATCCGGTAAAATTTCAGCCTTGAAGGAAATCATCAGAGAAGCGTCCGGCGGAAGCTTCGCCGTTTTCAAACGCCGCAAGCACTGACTGAGCAAACTTCCCGCGCGCGATTCGATCACGAGGAAAATTTCCTGCTCTTCGTTGGTTCCTTTGTAAATCACCGCCACGCCCACCGCAGCTTCAGGAAGTGTTTTTTCGATATTTAAAGCTGAGCAAGTCGTAAGACCAAAGCGCTCCTGCCATGCCACGGATTTAGTTTCCATCCGAGTTTTTCCCACTCTCATGCAGACAAGACAACGCGTTTGTTTGTAGGCATAAATTTTCAAGCTCCTTACAGCGTCACGATCAACGCTTCGCAGGATACTCCATCACTGCGGGATTTCCCGCTTGTCCGTATGTCACCCGCTCGGCACAACAAAGCCTCGTGTCCGCCTCACAAAGCATTCCCGCCACCGAGATTCACGCCGCTATCGGGCGGATCGCCCAAGCAATTGCCAAGCGCCACGGCCCCAAGGGAAAAATCCTCTTGCTTGGCATCGCCAACGGCGGCGTTACCCTCGCCCACCGTCTGGCCGCCCGGCTCTCCGCTCCAGACTCTCAGCTCTCGGCCAAATCCGGCACCCTCGACATCTCCTTCCACCGCGACGACATCGGCCGCCACCCCATCCCCAAGGAATACGCGCCCACACTCATCCCCGCTGATGTGACGGGCGCAGCCGTCATCCTCGTTGACGACGTCCTCTTCTCCGGCCGCACCGTGAAGGCCGCCCTCAACGAACTTTTCGACCACGGCCGCCCGGAAAAGGTGGAGCTCGCCATCCTTGTTGATCGCGGCTTCCGCAAACTCCCCGTCGCCGCCAACTACACTGGCCTCACGCTCGACGCTTTGGAAACCGCAAAGGTAGTCGTGAAGCTCGACCCCGCCACACACGCCGCCGACACCATCACCGTCGTGCCCTCCAAAGCCTAAACCTTTCCGAAATCCGGTATCACAAATCCCAAATTTCCAAGATGCCCTGGACCCGCCGCCATCTCCTCACCCTCGAAGAACTCTCCCTGCACGAGATCGACCAGATTCACGCCACCGCCACCGCGTTTAAAAAAATCCTTGGGCGCAGCGTGAAAAAAGTCCCTGCCCTCCGCGGTAAGACCATCGTCAATCTCTTCCTCGAGCCCAGCACACGCACACGCATGGCCTTCGACATGGCCGCCAAGCGCCTCAGCGCGGACGTCATCTCGATGGACGGCTCCAGCTCCTCGACCACCAAAGGAGAGACCCTCCGCGACACCGCGCAAAACATCGAGGCCCTGCAGGCCGACATGATCGTCATCCGCCACGCCGCCGCCGGCTCCCCACTCTACCTCTCAAAAATCCTCGGCATCCCGGTGATCAACGCCGGTGACGGCGCCCACGAGCACCCCACGCAGGGCCTGCTCGACACCTTCACCATGCGCGAGCACCTCGGCTCCCTTCAAGGCCGCAAAGTCGTCATCCTCGGCGACATCCTCTTCAGCCGCGTCGCCCGCTCCAACATCCACGCCCTCACCAAGCTCGGCGCCAACGTCACCATCGTCGGCCCCTCCACTCTCGTTCCCGCGTGGTTCAAACCCCTCGGCGTGACCGTCTCCCACGATCTTCGCAGCGCTCTTGCCGACGCCGAAGTAGTCATGCTCCTCCGCATCCAGCACGAGCGGCAGACGAGCGGCATGTTCCCCTCCATCGGCGAATACACCAATCTCTTCGGCCTCAACAAAACCCGCGCCGGCTGGCTCAACCCGAAGGCTCTCATCATGCACCCTGGCCCGATCAACCGCGGCGTCGAAATCGACAGCGAATTAGCCGACGGCGCCAATAGCGTCATTCTGCAGCAAGTGACCAACGGCATCGCCGTCCGCATGGCCGTCCTCTACCTCTGCTCCGGTGGCCAGCCCGAACAAGTCATCCCCCAAGCATAATTTTTAGCGCCATGCCTTCCCTCTGGATTTCTCACGCCCGCATCATTGATCCCGCCTCTAGGCGCGACGCCCTCGGCGACCTCTTCATCAAAGACAGTGTGATCGTCGGCGACCTCTCCGCCGCCGACAAAAAAAAGGCCAAAAAAATCGACGCCCAAGGCCTCGTCGCCTGCCCCGGCCTAGTGGACATCCACGTCCACTTCCGCGAGCCCGGCCAGGGCCACAAGGAAACCATCGAGACCGGCTCCCGCGCCGCCGCCGCCGGCGGTTTCACCTCGGTCGTCTGCATGCCCAATACCGCCCCCGTGGCCGACACCGCCGGAACCATCCAGCAGATCAAGGACTCCATCCTCCGCACCGCCTGCATCAAAGTTTACCCGACCGGCTGCATCACCGTCGGCATGAAGGGCCAAGCCCTCGCCCCCATCGGCTCGCTCAAACGCGCCGGCGTCATCGCCATCACCGACGACGGTGACTGCGTCCAGTCCAACGAACTCATGCGCCGCGCCTGCGAATACGCCAAGATGTTCGACCTCCCGATCATGGATCACTGCCAGGACCACTCCATGACGGTCGGCGCCGTCATGAACGAGGGCGTCGTCTCGACCCGTCTCGGTCTGCGCGGCTGGCCCCACGCCGCCGAAGACATCATCGTTGCACGCAACGTCATCCTCGCCACCTACACCGGCGCGCACATCCACATGCAACACATCTCGTCGAAGAACTCCGTCGAGATTCTCCGCCGTGCCAAGACCCGCGGCGTCAACGTCACCGCCGAGGCCACCCCGCATCACATCGCGCTCACCGAAGACGCCCTGAGCACCTACGACACCCACTTCAAGATGAACCCTCCGCTCCGCACCGAGGAGGACCGCATCGCCATTATCGAGGGACTCCGCGACGGCACGCTCGACATCATCGCGACCGACCACGCCCCACACACTGACTACGAGAAAGATAAGGAGTTCGACTATGCCCCCAACGGCATCCTCGGCCTCGAAACCGCCCTCTCCGTCTCGCTCGACGTCCTCGTGCGCCAGAACAAGTTCAAGCTCCCCTTTGTCGTCGACCTCCTCACCCGCCGCCCCGCCAAGATCGTCAAACTTGCCGCCGGCACGCTCGCCGACGGCGCTCCGGCTGACGTCTGCCTTTTCGATCCCGACGAAAAGTGGATTTACGATGCCAAGGCCGGTTTCAGTAAATCCAGCAACAGTCCCTGGCACGCCCAAACCCTCCGCGGCCGCGTGAAAACCACCATCGTGGACGGACGCGTGGTCTTCTCCGGCGGCAAGTTCGTCAGCTGAAAACACGCACGCCACCGGGATGATTTCCGGCTCCAAGCATGTCCGACCCGATTACGTCAGCCGACACGATCATCACCGCGGTCGAATACAGCCTATGGGCCGTGGGCGCGCTCGTGCTCTGGCATGTTCAATTTAGCGCCGCAGCCCGAGCCCGTCGGAACGCCCCCTCGCCGCTCGCACCTTGGGTGATTACGCACACGCATTTTTTCCGGATGGCCTTTTGCGTCGTCGCGGCAGCATGGGGCGCGCAGTTCATCGTCTCCCATCTCAGCAACCGCACCCTCGGCGAGGCGGCGGTAGACGGCGATCTTTGGCAACTCGTTGTCGGCGTCTCTCTCCAACTCGGTCTCCTGGCTGGCGTGGCTGTGGCCTGTGCCCTGCCTCGTTCAATGGAGACGTTACCAGAGCCGCCTCCTCCCTCGCCTCGCTGCCTTCATCCGTTTCTGGCCGCGGTGGCGACCTGCCTCATCGCCCTCCCGGTCATCACGCTGCTTGGCTACGCTTGGAAAAGCATCCTGCAGCTCTGCGGACTTGAAACCCCCGAGCAACAGATGGTGGATATCTTTCGCCAAGCCGACTCACCCGAAAAAATTATTCTCTTGGTCGGACTCGCCGTGGTTGTGGCACCGCTCACCGAAGAAATCATTTTTCGCGTCGGCCTGTTTCGTTATCTGCGCACCCGAGTTCCGCGCTGGATCGCGCTGCTTGCTCCGTCCGCCGTGTTTGCCCTGCTGCATAGCAACGCGGTCGCCTTTGTTCCCTTATTCGCACTCGGCACTCTTTTCTCCCTCGCCTACGAGCGCACCGGACGCATTTCCGTGTCGATCATGGCCCACGGTCTTTTCAACCTCCACACGATCCTGCTTATCATGGCGGGCGTGACCAGTTAAGCTACCCGCAGTGAGCCTGTTCACCGCCAAACCGTCAGAAACCGTCTCCTCGCTCGGCGAGCTGAAACTTATCGCCGCCATTCGTCGCTGGCTCGGCAGTGCCTCGCCCGCTACTCCGTTCGGCATCGGTGATGATTGCGCAGTTCTACCTGCCTCGCCTCGCCGTCAACTGGTGACCGTCGACCCGGTGATCTACGGAAAACACTTCGACGATTCCGCATCTCCTCGCGCCGTCGGAGAAAAACTTCTTAAGCGCAACCTCAGCGACATCGCCGCCATGGGCGGACGCCCCCGCGCCGCCGTAGTCGCCCTCGCCCTCGACGCCAGCATCAGCACACGCTGGCTCGCCGCCTTTTATCGCGGACTCGCCTCGACCTCACGCCGCTACCGCGTGCCCATCGTCGGCGGTGACGTCTCGCACCAAACGGACGGCTTTGCCGCAACCCTCACCCTAATAGGCGAAGTTTACGGCAACCGCGTGCTTACACGCAAAGGAGCAAAAAATGGCGACTGGATTTACGTCACCGGCGCACTCGGCGGCAGCATCCTCGGCCACCATCATAGATTCACGCCGCGCCTCGACGAAGGCCGCTGGCTCGCCGCCCGCCACGAGGTCCGCTCCATGATGGACCTCAGCGACGGCCTCGCCAAAGACCTCGCCGCGCTCACGCCAAAAGGATCGGTTCCTGCCCTCGCCGCCGCCGCTATCCCCGTCAGCGCAGCCGCCGTCCGTCTCGCCCGCGCCAGCGGCAAAACCGCCCTGCACCACGCCCTCGCCGACGGCGAAGATTACGAACTCCTCTTCACCCTTGCCGCCCGCACGGATCAGGCCGCCTTCGAATCCGCGTGGAAACGAAAGTTCCCCTCAACACGCCTGAGCCGTCTCGGCCGTTTTGCGAGCGCAAGCTTCCCCGGGCATCTCAACCTCCACGCCATCCACGGTTATGAGCATCTTCGCTAAACTCCGTGAAGGCGTCGTCACCGCCTCGGCCGAAGAGACCCACGGACTCGCACGCGAGCTAGCCGCAGCCTTACCCCCCGACACGACTCTCGCCCTGCATGGCGACCTGGGCGTGGGAAAAACGACGTTTGTGCAAGGTCTCGCGCGCGGCCTTGGTGTTACCGAGACGGTAACGAGCCCGACCTTTACCATCTTCAACCTGCATCGAGGCGCGAGGCACATCCTCATCCACCTCGACGCCTACCGACTCGAAAACGCGCATCAGATCGACGCGCTTATGCTCGACGATTTCCTCGTGAGCCCGTGGTGCCTCGCCGTGGAATGGCCCGAAAAAATCCCCGACTGGATCCCCTCCAACGCCCTCCATCTCGACCTCGGCATCACGCCCGACGAACGACACACCATCCGCATGAGATTGTAAGGTAGGGCGGGACCGCAGGGACCGCCGAGAATGAGAAGCACTGATTTCATCCGCATATCCAACCGGACGGCCCGGCGATCCGTCCCTACCGCACTGCATAAAAAAGGCCGTCCGGTTGAGGACGGCCTTCGCAAATCAGCTTGACGGAGTTTCCGGTTCCGGTGCGGCCGGCTTGGGAGCCGCCTCAGCTGACGGCGCCTCTGGTGCGGCGGCGGCAGAAGTCTCAGACACAGGCACCTCGGGGAAGTTCTCCGGGTCATGCTCGGCACCCTCGATCTCCTTCTTGCGCGCCTCGACGACGGCCGGGGGAGCAAAAAGACGCCCGTCGATAAACTCGGTGACGTAGCCTTCGGACACGAGCCAGCGAAGATCGCCATTCAGCCGATTCAGCTTGGACATCTGCTCGACCGTGAGCGACACAACCGGAGCGGCCGCAGGCTCTGACGCAGCCGCTTCTTCCACAGTTGCGCCTTCCTCAGGCGCGGCGGCGGCCTCGACCGGCTTGGGGGCGACGGGTGCCGAATAGCCGAGGAACCTATCAGCCAGCTCGCTGGCCTTGATCATCGGGTGAGACTCGATGAAGGCGATGAGCGCGCCAATGGAGTCGGCGAACACCTGGCCCGGGATACGAAACTTACGCTTAACCGCGCAAACATAGCTGATGCCCTTGGAACCCTTCTTGAAGATCGTGAAGCCTTCTCGACGCAGACGCCCGCGCAACGCGTTGGCGGTGTCGAGCGGGAAACGGCGCTGGCGTTCCAGCGCCCCTTCCAATGAACGGCGAAGCTCGCCCTGCGGCAGCGTCTCGATGTTCTTGCCGTGGAAGCGAACCGCCTCGGTGGCGCGCACGACCTTGTCGCGAGCCTGCGAGAGCAGGAAGTTTTTGGCTTCCTCAACCGTATCAAACGACGGGGCTGGAACCGGCTCGGGAGCGATCTCGCCCTCGGCGAGGGCCGCAGGCGCGGCGGCGGGAGCAGCAACCTTCCACGTGTAACGCGTGGTCTTTTTCATCTTCTCAAGCCACTGGGCGATCGCCTCGGGCTCGCGGACGGACTCTATGCGGCCACGGTAGGCCTCGAACGAAATCTTAATGTGCGCCGCATGGTGCTGCTGCACGATCTGGGTGTATCGGTGGTAATTGGGCGGCCCGAGCAGTTCGCCCGTGACCATGCACTTGTTCACCACCTGAAAGTTGCCCTTGGGGGCTTCGACCTCGACCTCGGCGACGTCGAAGAACTGGCCGAGATGTTTGTCCAGGACATAGGCGATGGCGGCAGACTCATTCTCAAACGGCACGCCGTCCGGCACGGCTACGGCAAACGGCGCGGGCTTCGGAGCGTCGGCAGGCGCGCCCTCGGGAATCTTGTGCTGGATAACCGCAACATAGCGGTCGTGCTTTCCGATGATCACGCGGGCGATCTCAAAAAGTTCGTAGGTGCGGCACGAGGTGCGGATGGCTTTGGCCAGCGCGGCGAACCCGGTGTCCTCGGGATAAAAAACGACGTTGAAAAACGGGCTAATGTAGGGGCCCTGATCGCGCACAGGGAAACCGCCGCCCTCACGGGGACCACCGAAACGCTGGCCGCCGCCGCCAGGGCCATCGCGACGGGGACCGCCACCGCGAAATTCACCTCGTGGCTGGTCATCACGACGGGGACCACGAAACTCGCCACCACCCTGAGCTTCGCGCGGCGCACCGGACGAAGCAGGTGAAGCGGGAGCATTACCTTCTCCGCCGGGACCGGCGGGCTTGCGGAAACCACGACGGTCGCGCGGCGCACCGGCGGGGCCTCCACCTGAGCCGTCGCGGCGGGGACGGTCGTCACGACGAGGCTCGCGACCTCCGTCGGATTTGCCTGCGGGCGAAGCCTTGTCCTGGGTCCACTGGGTTCCAAAGCTGAAGCTTTGAAGCTGTGCCAGATCGATCTTGTTGAAATCTTTGGCCGGTTTATCGTTTGAAGGCGTCTCGTCCATGCGAAGGCGGGGCGGGAATAATCCCACGTAAGTGTTTTGTCGGAAGGGCTGTCTGTGAAGCGCGAATGCGCAGCCCGACTGTCCACGCAGACTAGGGAGTAGCAAGCAGTTTCCAGACCGAGGAAAAATGCATTTCGAGGCTTTACACGGTTCCGAACATTTATCTTAGTCCGCCTTTCCTTCGTTAGAAATGCTCGGGTGGTGGAATTGGTAGACACACACGTTTGAGGGGCGTGTGCCGAAAGGCGTAAGGGTTCGAGTCCCTTCCCGAGCACCATTTTAAGCCGCGCTGCCAGCGCGGCTTTTGTGCTTTTGACCCAAAGAAGCCTTCCGGCATTGAAACCAGAATACCGCATCTGGATTTGACCCCAGACTAATCGACGTGGAGTCTCCCACATCCCATGACGTTGGACGAAATCAAGAGCGCACTGCTCGCCTCCTACGAAACCGAAGGCGGCATCAACCACTTCGACGGCAGCAACCTGCCTTCCGAGGAGTCCGTTAATCGGCTGGCCTCCGACTTCATGCACCTGCTTTTCCCGGGGTTCTTCGAGCAGTCCATTCTCACTAAAAAGGAAGTGCCCGAGCTCACCCGCCGCCGCCTCGAAGCCATCAATCTCCGTCTCGCCTCCGACATTGAGAAGGCCCTGCGCTTCGCCAAAAACCCTGATCCGTCCACAAACGCCGCGCGCATGGCCATGGAAATGCTCGCCTTCATGCCGCAGGTCCGCCGGATCGTGCAGACCGACGTCCAAGCCGCCTACAGCGGCGATCCCGCCGCCCGCAGCACCGAGGAAATCATCCTAGCCTACCCGTGCGTGCTCGTGATCTCACTGCAGCGTATTGCCCACGTCCTCTACAAGCTCGGCGTGCCCATTCTGCCACGCATGATCACGGAGTATGCCCATGAACGCACCGGCACCGACATCCATCCCGGCGCACAGATCGGCACTCACTTCTTCATCGACCACTGCACCGGTGTCGTGATTGGCGAAACCGCGCGCATCGGCAACCACGTCAAGATATACCAAGGCGTGACGCTCGGCGCGAAATCCTTCGAGGTGGACAACGACGGCAACCCGATCAAAGGCGTGAAACGCCACCCCGACATCGACGATCATGTCACCATTTACGCGCACGCGACCATTCTCGGCGGTGACACCAAGATCGGCGCGCACTCGATCATCGGCGCCAACGTCTGGATTCTCGAACCTGTGCCTTCCGGCAGCATCGCTTACTATAAGAACGAGAATCTTGTCATCCGCTCCCGTCGTAAAAAGGAGCAGGCCGTCGAGTGCCGCGACAAGGCCGAGCTGCAGGCGTGGGACTGGTCGATCTGACGATCCACCACGTCGGCGACGCGTTAAAAGCGCCGCTGACGCGCCGCCACCGCTCGCGACAGATCGCGAGCAAAAAACGGACCGCGGTAGATCATTCCCGTGTAAACCTGCAATAGCGTCGCGCCGGCATCCATCTTTTCGCCGGCACTCGTCTCGTCCATGATGCCGCCCACTCCGATGATCGGCAGACGACCATGCGTGGTCTTTGAAATATAGCTGATGATGTCGGTCGAACGCGCGCGCAACGGCGCCCCACTCAAACCGCCCGCCTGCCCCACGGCCTCAAAATATCCCGGCCGCGCCAGCGTCGTGTTCGTGGCGATGATTCCCGCGAGACCAAACTCAGCGATCACCCCCAGGGCACCGTCGATCTGAGGAAACGTGAGATCGGGAGCAATCTTGAGCAGAACCGGCAGCAGCGCCGTGTTTTTCTTCGCCGCGCGTTCGCGGTTGGCACCCATGATCGCGCCCAGTAATTCGCGAAGCGGTTTCACATCCTGAAGCTGGCGCAGGCCCGGCGTGTTCGGGCTAGAGACATTGAGCACCAAGTAATCGGCGTGTTCGGCCAGCCGTGAAAAACTCGCCAGATAGTCGGCCACCGCCTCCTCCAAAGACGCAACCTTGGACTTACCGAGGTTGATCCCCAGTGGAATGCGGCGTTTCCCCGGTCTAGGTTGTGCGGAAAGACGTGCGGCAACCGCTTCAGAACCCTCGTTGTTAAAACCCATGCGGTTGATCACCGCCTCCTGTGAAGGATAGCGGAACATGCGCGGCTTCGGGTTGCCCGGCTGCGCCAGCGCCGTGACCGTGCCGATCTCCACGTGGCCGAATCCCAGCGCGGCCGCCGCTGGCCAGGCCTGCGCGTTCTTGTCGAAGCCGGCGGCCAGACCGATAGCGTTGGGGAATTTCAACCCAAACGCCTCAATGGGCCGATAGAGTGACGCAGGCAGCCGGTTAGCGACCTCAAGCAGTCGGCACAAAGGCGTGATTTGCCCAAGACGCCGCATGGCATCAACCCCCAGTTCGTGCGCGAACTCGCAATCGAGCTCGAACAAACCACGACGCACCACTTCTTCGTAAATGAATCCCATGTCGAGCGACACTGCGGGCGGCCCGAAAAAAATCAAGTGCCCGCGCGCGAACACGCAACCGGCAGCGCCTCGTCAGCCATTCAGCGTCCAGCCTTCGCGGTATTGGTGGCTCAGGTAGGCGTTTGCCTCGGGCGAGTTGGTCACACGTCCGGAGACGCCGTCGTATTCGATTTTTTTACCGACACGGTAGGCTACTAACCCAAGGAGCATCTGCTCTATCATGCGGCTTGAGTAGTCGAAGTCGCAGGAGGTTTTCAGGTTTCCCTTGCAGGCGTCGAACCACTCCTTCTGGAACTGGCTGATCGGCGGGAGCACATCCTCCTTCGCCCTCGGCTTGTAGTAGGTCATGTCCGCCTGATCGCCAAAGGGCAGGATCATCCGCGAGGTGAAATCGGCTACGATAAACCCCTTGGAGCCCTTGAACATCGCACCGTGGCCGATCTTGCTCAGGTCGATGAATTCCTTTGGCGAGGGTGGCAGCGCACCGCCCTGATACCAGCTTACGCGGACAGGTCCGCGCCAGCCGTTAGCAGGGTTTTCAAAGTGGGATTCCATCGTCACCGGACTGACCTCGGGATTGAACTCCTCGCCCTTCGCCTCGGCGCTGATGGGCGAATCGGCATCAATCACGTTCCAGACGAGATCCATAGTATGGCTGCCCATATCGCCGATCTGACCGTTGCCGAAGTCCCAATACATATTCCACTGGAGGCAATTCATGCCGGGGCCGCCGGAAAAGTATCCGGGATTGTAGGGATGAAACGGCGCCGGGCCGAGCCAGAGATCGTAATGCAGGGAGTCTGGCGGATTGCCCGCCGCCGGTAGATAGCCGGGGCGGCGAAGCTGCCGGTTGCCCCACGCGTAGGTCGCCTTCAAATCGCCAATCGCACCGTCGTGAACCAGTTCGCGCAGTCGGTTGAAATTGGCAAACGCGTGACGCTGCGTGCCCACTTGAGTGGCGAGCTTGCCCCTGTTCTTGATAAAATTGGCCCGCACGATGCGCGCCTCTTCAACCGTGTTGGCCAGCGGCTTTTCACAATACACATGCAGTCCCCTGTTCAGCGCCCAGTTCGAGATGAAGGCATGGGTATGATCCGGAGTGCAGATGACGATGCCGTCGAGACCGAGCGATTGGTGATCGTCAAGCAGCTTTCTCCAGTCCACATAGGTTTTCGCGGTAGGGAATTTTTTCAGACCAAACGCCAAGTGGTCCTCGTTCACATCGCACAGCGCGACCACGTTCTGGGTAGCGAGCGAATCGAAGTGCGCCTCTCCGCGCCCCCATGAGCCTATGAGCGCCAGGTTGAGCTTGTTGCTCGGCACATCGGCGCCAAACAGTTTGAACTGGGTCACGATCAGCGGCGCGGCGACTGCAAGAGTGGCGGACCTTATAAAATTTCTGCGATTCATGAGGGGGTATTGGGTTGAAAATGGTCCGTTAGCGGCGGTGTAAAATCACACGTCACAGATTTTGATCGCCTGTCGAAGGGAGGCCAGCGGGTCGGGACGTTTCGGGCTGAACTCCTGGGCAACGTAGCCTTTGAACCCCGTAGCCACGATCGCCTGCATAATGCGTGGGTAGTTCAGTTCCTGAGTCTCGTCGATTTCACCGCGACCCGGCACGCCGCCCGTGTGGTAATGCCCGAAATACTGGTGGTTCTCCCTGATGGTGTCGCACACGTCGCCGTCCATGATCTGCATATGGTAGATGTCGTAGAGCAGCTTGAAGTTCTCGGATCCGATGCGCTTCACCAGCTCCACGCCCCATGCCACATGGTCGCACTGGTAGTCCTTGTGGTTACGCTTGCTGTTGAGCAGCTCCATACAAAGGGTGACCTTCAATTTTTCCGCCAAAGGTAGAAGGCGCTTCAAGCCAATGGCGCAATTCTCCAAACCTTGGGTGTCATCGAGACCTGCGCGGTTTCCCGAGAAACAGATCAGCCGTTCAAAGCCCGCCTCCGCCGTCTCCTTGAGCCGTTGCTCGTAGGCCTGCACCAGCTTGTCGTGATGCTCCACGCGGTTGAACGCCTTGCCGATACCACCCAAGCCATCAATCGTGGGGAAACTGACCATTGAACCGACAAGGTCGTATTTTTTCAACGTGTCGAAGTCGGGCGGGTTCACGAGATCGATGGCAACCAACCCCATTTCTTTGCCGGCGGCGCACAGGTCGTCCAATTTGATTTTCCCATAACACCAACGGCATGCGCTGTGTTTGATGTTGCCCTTGAGTTTAACGGAAGGCGGCGCATCTGCCGCACGGGTCAAATTTGAAAGCAGTGGCGATACGGCGGC
This sequence comes from Verrucomicrobiota bacterium, assembly GCA_025352985.1. Lineage (GTDB taxonomy): Bacteria > Verrucomicrobiota > Verrucomicrobiia > Opitutales > Opitutaceae > Rariglobus. Next base: position 7,968 of record JANXRL010000118.1, on the reverse strand, counting down.
TGCCATAGTGGCGGATTGGATGAATTTACGGCGATTCATAATGGAGCATGCGAATGCTGGTCGGCGGTCGGGGGTAACCGCAAAGAAGCTATGAGCCAAATCGCGACCTAGGCCATCATTTTGTGACACCGCCCGCGCTTGAAAAAATAAACAAGGAGGTCCGACCAGAACAAGGCACGCGCATTCCGCTCCCGCCGTAGTCGTCCTGCGGGTTTTGCAGGGATTTTTTTGTGCTTGTTTTTCAAACGACCCGCCGCACGCTGCGCGCAAAATTTCAGGTCGCTGATAGCAGACGGCTACGCTCCCAAAGAAAGTTTTCAGAAAGTTACTTTCGCGGTTTGACTCCGCCGCCGGCGCCGCTCTTTGCTGCGACTCAATTTACAAAAAACCTCCATGGCAAAATCCTCCGCAACTCTTGATTGGTGCATTGTTCGTCTAGGCGAAGACCACAACTGGTGGGTCGACGAAGTCAGCGATCCCGTGCGCTGGGACGTCGATGGCCTCAGCATTATCGACCCGCGCCAGATGTCCCATCTCATCGAGCTCGTAGAGCCTCTGCGCGACTACGGTCTGAATCAAGATGTGATGGAGGCCGCCTTCATCCCCTTCCGCATCGAAAAAGAAGCCGGCGCCCAGCGCGTGCGCCTTAAGCGCGTGAAAGACTCGTTCTTCGAATCCGAAGAAAAACTCTTCGCCCTAGCCGACATCCTTGACGAGGAAAACGGCCCCTACGCCGATCTTCTCGACCATCTCACCCGCTGCCGCGTGAAGATGCTCAACGATATTTTTAAGTTCGAGTCCAAGCTCACTGTTGACGAAGTCGAAGACGAGATACGCGAGGACCAGAACGCCAGCTTCATCGAGGGCAAGGCCATCCACACCTTTGAGGAACTATGCGCCATCCTTGATTACGTCCCCGCCGGTTGGGAAACTGAGGAAGGCGAAGAAGCAGGCAAGTCCGGCGACGGCGAAGACATTGATGACGAAGATCTGCCCGAGCTCGACGCCGACGAGGAAGAAAAACTCAAGAACGACGAATCTCTCAAGTGGGACGACGACGAGGAGTCCGACGACGAAGACGGCGAGAAAAAGCCAAAGTCAGACGATGAGGAAGATGAGGACGACGACAGCCCAAAGTCCAAGGCATCGTCCGACGATGATGACGACGAGAAGCCCAAGAAGACCGCCAAGAAGAAGCGCTGAGCGGCTCGACAAATATTCCAAAAAAAAGGGCGGCTGCTAAGCCGCCCTTTTTCATTCCCTGACGGCCTGCTTTACTTCTTGAGAACGGCCGCCATCTCCTTGGCGAAATAGGTCAGGATCATGTCCGCTCCCGCACGCTTGATCGAAAGCAATGACTCGTGCCGCGTGCGCTCCAAGTCGAGCCAGCCCATCTGGGCCGCCGCCTGAATCTGCGCATATTCGCCGGACACCTGATAGGCGGCGACCGGCTTACGGGTGGCGTTGCGCACTTCGCGGATGATGTCGAGGTAGGCCCCCGCCGGCTTCACCATGAGAATGTCGGCGCCTTCGGCCTCGTCCAGGGCGATCTCAATCAGCGCCTCGCGGCGGTTGGCCGGATTGAGCTGGTAGGTGCGTTTGTCGAGGTAGTGCGTGCCGGCCGACGAGGCGCTGCCCACGGCATCGCGGAATGGCCCATAGTAAGCCGAGGCAAATTTCGCCGAATAGCCCATGATGGCCGTCTCCGTGCAACCCGCCGCATCCAATGCCTTGCGGATCACACCGATGCGTCCGTCCATCATGTCCGACGGCGCCACGAAATCCACGCCCGCCCGCGCGTGCAACACCGCCATCTTCACCAAAATCTCAACCGTGGCGTCGTTGGCTACATCCCGTCCGTCGCTGGTCAGCATGCCGTCGTGGCCATGCGCCGTGTAAGGATCGAGCGCGATATCCGTCATCACCACGAGGTCGGGCACTGCTTTTTTAACGGCCCGCACCGCCCTCAGGATCAACGCATCCTCCGCCAACGCAGCCGTGCCCATCTCATCTTTGAATTTCTTGTCTAGCTTGGGAAAAAGCGCCACCGCCGGCACGCCTAATTTGGCCAGCACACGGCATTCCTTAACCAAGTCGGCGATGTTGCGGCGAAACACCCCGGGCATCGAGGCGATCGGCTCGGGCGCACCCTTGCCGTCCACCACGAAGAGCGGCGCGATGAAATCCGCCGGCGTCAGCACCGTCTCCTCGACCAGCGAACGAACGTTGGCCGTGCGCCGAAGCCGGCGAGGGCGGTGGGTCAGATCAAGCTTGAAGGGAGCGCTCATGAAGAGAATGGCTGGCAGCCAAACACGCCCAGGCCCGCGCCCCAATCCAAAAAACACCTTTCCGCCCAGCCGGAAACCCTGCTACGCCTTACCCTTCCCTCTTTCATGGCCATCAAGCTCCACGACTCGCTCACACGCGAGACCCGCGAACTCCACCCCGCGCAACCCGACGGCGTCTTCCGCTTCTACAACTGCGGACCGACCGTCTATGCCGCCGCGCACATCGGCAACTTCCGCACCTTCGTGGTCAACGACCTCCTTCGCCGCCTCCTAGAACTCGAGTTCCCCGGCAAGGTGAAGCACGTCCGCAACCTCACCGACGTGGACGACAAAACCATCCGCCGCTCCCGCGAAGAGCACCGTCCGCTCGGCGATGTAACCAAGCAGTGGACTGATAAATTTCACGCAGACTGCGCCGCCCTCAACTGTCTGCCGCCCCACGTCGAACCCGCCGCCACAACCCACATCCCCGAGCAGATCGACATGATCTCGATCCTCGAAAAAAAGGGCCACGCCTACCGCACCGAGGACGGCTCCGTGTATTTCAAAGTCTCCTCTTACGACGGCTACGGCAGCCTCTCCCGCGTGAAGGAACGCGAACTCAAGGTCGGTTCCGCCCTCTCCGCAAAACCCCAGACCCACGACGCCGACGAAAAAGAAGACGGCAGCGACTTCGCCCTCTGGAAGGGCCACAAACCCGACGACGGCGACGTCTTCTGGCCGAGTCCGTGGGGACAGGGCCGTCCGGGCTGGCACATCGAGTGCAGCGCGATGAGCAAGAAACACCTCGGCGACACCATCGACCTCCACACCGGCGGCGTGGACTTGTTATTCCCTCATCACGAAAACGAGATCGCCCAAAGCCAGTGCTGCAACGGCACGCAGTTCTCACGTCATTGGTATCACAGCGAACACCTGCTCGTGGACGGCAAGAAAATGAGCAAGTCGCTCGGCAACCTCTACACACTCGACGACCTCAAGGCCAAAGGCTTCAGCCCCGCCGCGCTGCGCTACGCCCTCCTCGCCGGCCACCCGCGTAAGCAACTCAACTTTACGCTCGATTCGCTGCACGCGGCCGAAAGCGCACTCAAAACGCTCCGCGCCTTCCGCTCCCAGCTCACGCCCGCCGGAACGGACGATCCGTTTGCGCCCATTTTCACGGCTCTCAACGACGACCTGAATACTGCCGGCACTTTCGGCGCTCTCTTTACCATCGTAAACAAAGGTGCCGCCAACATTAGCGCCGTAGCGTTTGACCGCGTGCTCTACGCCCTCGGCCTTGATCTCACTGAAGTCGCCGCGCCCAAAGCCGACATCCCCGCCGACATCGCCGCCCTCGCCGAAAAGCGCTGGGCCGCGAAGCAGGCCAAGGATTTTGCCGCCGCCGACGCCCTGCGCAAGGAACTCACCGCCGCCGGCTGGTCGATGCTCGACCGCAAGGACGGCTACTCTCTCGAACCTGTTAAGAAATAATTTCCAACTCCCTTTCCGACCATGTCCCACGTTATGTCCCCGCTCGAAGAACTCCGTCACTCCGGCTCGCACATCCTCGCGACCGCCATCCTTCGCATCTATCCCGATGCCAAGCTCGACATCGGTCCGCCCACCGACACCGGGTTCTACTACGACATCGACCTCGACAAGAAACTCACCCTCGAAGACCTCCCTGCCCTCGAGGCCGAGATGAAGAAGGTCGCCGAGGAAAACCAGGCCTTCATCCGCACGGAAGTCTCCCGCGAGGAAGCCATCGAAATCATCAAGTCCCGCGGACAGGAACGCTACAAACTCGGCCGTCTCGCCGACATCCCCGAGGGCGAAAAAATATCCTTCTACCAGAACGGCGAGTTCATGGATCTGTGTGCCGGCACCCACCTGCGCTACTCGTCCAAGTTCAAAGCCTTCAAGCTCCTCTCCATCGCGGGCGCCTACCACCGCGGCGACGAAAAGAACAAGCAGCTCCAGCGCATCTACGGCACCGCCTTCCCCTCGAAGGAGGAACTCGCTCAATACCTCGAACGCCAAGAACAGGCCAAAGCCCGCGACCACCGCAAGCTCGGCAAGGATCTCCAGCTTTTCCACATCGACGAGGACGTCGGCCAAGGTCTCATCCTCTGGACGCCCAACGGCGCGATCATCCGCCAGGAGTTGCAGGACTTCATCGGTGGTGAGTTGCGCAAGCAGGGTTACTCGCAGGTCTTCACGCCGCACATCGGCAAGCTCGCCCTCTACAAGACCTCCGGCCACTTCCCCTACTACAAGGAGTCGCAGTTCCCCGCCATTCCCGAGCCCGACCAGCTCGCGCAGATTTCCTCCGAAGGCTGCGGCTGCGCAGAGATGACCGCCCGCCTCGAAGCCGTGTCCGCCCACTTCGCGGCCGGCATCAATGAGCGCGCCGGCACAGAAGTCATCGGCCAGGACCGCGTGATGGATCCGACCAAGCTCCTCGACGGCTTCATGCTGAAGCCGATGAACTGCCCGCACCACATCAAGATCTTCGCCTCGCAACCACACTCCTACCGCGACCTGCCCGTGCGCCTCGCAGAGTTCGGCACCGTTTACCGCTGGGAGCAGTCCGGCGAACTCAACGGCATGACCCGCGTGCGCGGATTCACCCAGGACGACGCACACCTCTTTTGCACGCAGGAGCAGGTAGCCGCCGAGGTCCAGGGCTGTCTCTCGCTGGTAAAAACCGTGCTGACCACGCTCGGCATGTCCGACTACCGCGTGCGCGTCGGCCTGCGCGATCCGGACGGCAAGAAATTCGCCGGCAACCCCGAGCAATGGGATCTCGCCGAAGCAGCGTGCCGCAATGCCGCGTCCACGCTTGGCGTTCCTTTCACCGAGGAGCCCGGCGAGGCCGCTTTCTACGGACCGAAGATCGACTTCGTCATCAAAGACGTGATCGGCCGCGAGTGGCAGCTCGGCACCGTGCAGGTGGACTACGTTCTCCCCGTGCGTTTCGACCTGCACTACATCGGCGCCGACAACGAAAAACACCGCCCCGTGATGATCCACCGCGCGCCCTTCGGCTCGATGGAGCGTTTCTGCGGCGTGCTCATCGAACACTTCGCCGGCGACTTCCCCGTGTGGCTCGCGCCCGAGCAGGTGCGCCTCGTGCCCATCAACGACAAGATCGGCGACTACGGACCCGAGTTGCTCAAACAACTCCGCGAAGCCGGCGTGCGCGCCACGCTCGACGACCGCAACGAGAAGCTCGGCGCCAAACTGCGCCGCGCCGAACTCGAAAAAATCCCCTACATGCTCGTCCTCGGAGCCAAGGAAGCCGAGACGAAGTCGGTCAGCGTTCGCAGTCGCGCCAAGGGCGACGAAGGCACCCTGCCCTTCGCCGACTACCTCGCGCGTCTCGTCACAGAGATTAACACACGCGCCCTGCCGGTGAAGGTCGAAAAGAAGACCCTCTGATTACGCCTATCGCCTCGCTAAGAACGCCCCGGCTTACCGCCAGCCCGGCGGAAGGATCGAGGCGACGCCGTGGATGGTCATGCGGTAGTATATCCAGAAGACTGCCGCGCCGAGCGAAACGAGGAAGACGATCTCGCCCAGTTCCCCGGCTCCCCGCCTGCTGCTGGCATGCAGGGATTGCACGACCCGCACGACCGCCGGCGCGAAAACGAACGCGACCAGTGCCGACCCCACCAGCACGAGCAGCATGACTGCCGCCGTGCGCAAAAGTGGATCGCCAATCTCCCCTGATTTGTAGGCAACCACGTTGTTGATGACGTTCAACAGCAGCAGGCAGCACGGCAGGACATAGTAGTTTTTAAGCACGGAACTTTTATTCATTGCAGGACAGAGGACACCCGTGCTTCAGCGAACTCAGCACGACTGTCAAACTTCCGCCCGAAATCGTTCGCTGCCGTTTGCTTTTAATCCCAATTGGAACGAAAAATAACTCTCTCATGATTAACTATTCCGCTCCCGACCTCACCCAGCATCCACCGCGCAGCGTCCGCGTCCGCCTCGGCGGCTACGCGCACCTCCCTCGCCTGCTCGACAAGGCCCGCGCGGTCATCGCCGGCAAGGGCGGCGACTACCACTACAACTGCCCGCTTGACGAACGCCTGTTCGCATTCACCGGCATTTCACCCGACGCGATGCTCGCCGAAATCAAGACCGGCAAGACCGACGTGCAGATTCTCGAGTGGGTGGTCACCGCCTCCAAACGTCAGCCATGGGAAGTCGCAGCCTGGTCCGCCTGGCTCGAGCAAAACGGCCCCGGCGGCGCGGATGGCCACGAGTGGGCAGCATCCGTCATCAAGGGCAACAAGTCCGAACGCGACGACATCCGCTCGTTCGCCGACCTGCTCGATTTCGACGACTACATCAGCTACGGCGGCAAGGCCTGAGCACACCACACCGCGCTTACAGCTCGGTGTATTTCTCCGAGCGCCCCTTGGCTTTCTCGACGGGATACTTGGCGGCATTGGCCGCCATTTTAGTTTCTATGACGGCGGCCACATCGATTCCGGTCATGTTGGCGAATTCCAATGCGTAAATGACAACGTCGGCCAGCTCCTCCTCGATCTTGCGGCGCTTGAGGGCGTCCTGAACGATGGTGCGCGACGCCTCGGGGGTAGCCCAAAGGAAATGCTCCATCAGCTCGCCGGCCTCGGCGGCAAGGGCCATGCTCAGGTTTTTGGGGGCGTGGAATTGCTCCCAGTCACGTTCGCGGGCGAAGGCCAGCACGCGGGCTTTGATCTCGGCCACGGTCGTCGAAGAGTCGTTGAACGCCATGTCCGCAGGTTCGCCGGATCGGACCCCGGGCGCAAGCCCCGCTCCATCGCACCCCGTTCAGGCCGGCACCGCGCGATCACGCCCCGCACGTTTGGCCACGTAGAGGGCCTCGTCGGCGGCTTTGACCAATGTCTTCGAATCGTTCGCCTGCAAGGGAAACATCGCCACTCCAGCGCTCAGGGTGACGCTGAGCGCCTTTCCATCCGGCAGGGAGATTTTTTTGGCGCGCATGGTGGCGACCATGCGCTCGGCTGCGATGAGCGCCTCGGCGCGATCCGTCTCCATGAGCAGGATCGCAAACTCTTCGCCGCCGACGCGCGCCACGCGGTCGATTGTGCGCACGCCGGCGAGCAGCACGGCGGCAGCCGCCTTCAGGACGGCGTCACCCGCAGGATGCCCATGCGTGTCGTTGACATTCTTAAAGTGGTCGAGGTCGCCCATGATCAGCGCCAGCGGACGTTTGAAACGGCGCGCACGCTCCGTCTCCTCCGCCAGCACGCGGTCGAATTCTCGTCGGTTGATAAGGCCCGTGAGTTCGTCTCGCGTGGCGAGCAACTTGAGTTGTCTCAACGTATCACTGAGCTGAAGCGCATAACGTAAAGACCGCTCAAGGCTGCCCGGCGTGATTTCACCCTTCACAAGATAATCGAGCGCTCCGGCCCGCATGGCGGCGGTATCGACATTGGCCGAAGTCTCGGCAGTTAAAAAGATAATCGGCGTGGCGCAATCCGCCGCGATGGCCTCGGCAATAAGCTTTAACCCGTCGCGAGGCCCCAGTTGGTAATCGAGCAGGCAGGCCGCATAGTTACCCGAAAGAAGCTTGGGCAAGCCGTCCTCGTAAGTGGCGGACCAGTCGAGCGCGAACTGCTCGCCATAAAACGATCTGAACATCTGCTCCGTGAGGCGGAACTGGAGGCGGTCGTCG
>JANXRL010000114.1 GCA_025352985.1 Verrucomicrobiota bacterium | reverse complement strand
CGACTGCGAGAAACTCATCCACGTTCTCCACTCGCTCGTGGAGCAGGGCCACACCGTGGTCGTGATAGAACACCATCTCGATCTCCTCGCCGAGGCGGACTATATCATCGAACTCGGCCCCGACGGAGGCCCCGGCGGCGGCAAATTACTTTTTCAAGGCCCGCTCGCCGGTTTGCTGAAGACTAAGAACAGCCCGACAGCACCGTATCTCCGCGCCAAAATAAAACCCTGACGCCTACCCGGCCTTGAGCGCCGAACGGATGACCGTGGCCAGCTCCGCCGGCCGCACGGGTTTTAGCAGGCACTCCGCGAGATCGGCTATGGCGATGCTGCGGGAAAGCAATTCCGGGTTGATGTAACCCGTCAGTAGAATCCGCCTCGTCTGCGGCCAGCGCACACAGCAACGCGTGAGAAATTCCAGTCCCGTTTCACCCGGCATCAGATGATCGCACACCACGACGTCGAACCGGCGCATTGCCATCATTTGTTCCGCCTCCTCGGCCGAAGCCAGCGTGATCAGCTCAAACTCATCGGCAAACGCCTCTTCCAACATGTCCAGAAAAGGCTGCTCGTCGTCCACGATCAAAACCACGGACTTTGTCGGCGACGGCGCTGGTGATATATCGGTCATGATTAGCCCGCCGATACCGAGAAATCATGCAACTTGACCGCTTCCTGCACCGTGCCGACAAGTTCAACCATTGAAACCGGCTTGAGCAGGTAACGGAAAAGCGCCGCCTCATTCACGCTGCGCAGCAACATCTCGGGCTTCATGTAGCCCGTCACCAGAATGCGCTGCATGTGGGGAAACTCCTCGCGGGCGCGCACCAGAAAACTCATGCCGTTGCCGCCGGGCATGAGATGGTCGGTCACCACCACTTTGAATTCCTTTTTACGCAGGATGAACTCGGCCTCGCGGGCCGATGTCGCCGTGGTCACATTGAATCGCGTGGATAGCGCCTCCGCAAAAACGGCGAGTAGCGAACTCTCGTCGTCCACAACCAGAATTTCATCACGGGAAACCGCAGGGACAGCGGCAGGGGATTCCACAACGTCGCTCATAAGATCGGCTATTAGATTGAGTGGAGCATCCCTCAAGGCAAACCCAAAGCCATCGGACATAATTTCCTTTTTTAGTTTTGCGCCTCCCTGCCGACGCCCGTTTGATCATGCATCGCATGGAAACCGACGCGCTGCTCGCCTCGATACGTGACGGCACTCTCACGCGTGACACCGCCCAGTCCCTGTCACTCGAGCAACTCACCGCGCGCAATGCCGCCGGCACCACCGCCCTCCATGCCGCCGCCAAATACGGACGCCTCCGCGACCTGACCCTCGATCTGGCCAAAGTAGACTATTTCCTGCTCCGCAACGATTCCGGCTACACCCCGCTTCATCAAGCCGCCTACAGCGGACACTTGCGCCAGTTGCCATCGCACCTGCTCGCGCGCGAGAATCTCCTGGCCCGCAGTAACTCCGGCTACACCGTCCTGCACATCGCCGCCTCCTCCGGCACCCTAGACCAGTTGCCTGACGGCCTGCTCGACGCGGACCTCCTGCTCCTGCGCACCGACATGGGCAACACCCTCTTTCACGAGGCGGCGGAGAACGGCGCCTTGAACCGGCTGCCCCAAAAATTTCTCACCGAGACTCTGCTTTCCTCCCGCAATCTCAGCGGTGAAACCGTCCTGCACGTCGCCGCGCTAAACGGTCATCTCGATCAGGTCCCCGCCGGTTTGCTCACCGCTCAAAATCTTCTGATCAAGACTAAGACCGGCGACACCGTCCTGCACGCCGCCGCCATCGCCGGCCATCTGGACCAGATTCCCGCAGAGCTGCTGATTCACGAGAATCTCATCATTCCCAGCAAAAACGGCTACACCGTGATTCACGCCGCCGCCGAGACCGGCCAGCTCGACAAAATCCCTCCGGCCCAGCTTACCTCTGATCTGCTGCGCACCCGCAACGACCACGGTGACACCCCCCTTCACGCCGCCGCTTGCGAAGGCCACCTCAATCAGATTCCCCGCACTCTTCTGACCGCTGAACTTCTGGCCGTGCGCAACTATGAGGGTGGCACCCCGATCATGGCCTCGCTCGGCTCTGGCCACGAAGAACAAATCCCCGTGCAGTTCCGTCCAAGACCGCCCGGTGCGTTCAGGCAGCTGCTGATCAAGCTGGGGCTTTCCCGCCCCGCTTTTTGATGTGGTGGCCACGGATTGGTTCACCCCGATGAATCGGGGCCGGGCCGGCCGGGCCGCCATTGCGCAGCCTTCGCCAAGCCTTGCGCAGTGATTCTGCTTCCCACCGGCGCGGCGTTTGCTTCACTGCAAGTTCATTTCCCTCATGAGCAATACCACGATCACCGCCATCACCGCCCGCGAGATTATCGACTCGCGCGGCAATCCTACCGTCGAAGTTGACGTCAAACTCGCCTCCGGCGCCTATGGCCGCGCCGCCGTTCCCTCCGGTGCATCCACCGGCGAACACGAGGCCCACGAGCTTCGCGACAGCGATGTCACCGCCAAGTCGCTCCCCAAGGGCGTCAACGGCAAGACCCGTTACCTCGGCAAAGGCGTTCTCGCCGCCGTCGGCAACGTCAAGAACGTGATCGCCCCGGCCCTCATCGGCTTCGACGCCGTTGACCAAGTCGGCATCGACCACGCCATGATCAAGCTCGATGGCACCAAGACCAAGTCGAAGCTCGGCGCCAACGCCATCCTCGGCGTCTCCCTCGCCACCGCGCACGCCGCCGCCAACGCCCTCGACCAGCCCCTCTACAAATACCTCGGCGGCCCGAACGCCAAGGTCCTTCCCGTGCCCCTCATGAACATCATGAACGGCGGCGCCCACTCGGACGCCCCCATCGACTTCCAGGAGTTCATGATCGTCCCCAAGAACTTTGACACCTTCAGCGAAGCCCTCCGCGCCGGCGCCGAGGTGTTCCACGCCCTCAAGAAGGTTCTCAAGGCCAAGGGCCTCGCCACCGCCGTCGGCGACGAGGGCGGTTTCGCCCCCAAGCTCGCCTCCACCACCGACGCCCTCGACGCCATCTCCGAGGCCATCAAGGCCGCCGGCTACAAGCTCGGCAAAGACATCTTCTTCGCCCTCGATGTCGCCGCCTCCGAATTCTACGACAAGAAGACCAACAAATACGTCTTCAAGAAGTCCGACGGCCGCCAGTTCACCGGCGACGAATTCGTCTCCTACTACAAGGACCTTGTCGCCAAATATCCCATCGTCTCAATCGAAGACGGCTGCGCCGAAAACGACTGGTCCACCTGGAAAAAGCTCACCGACACCCTCGGCGACAAGGTCCAGCTCGTCGGCGACGATCTCTTCGTCACCAACCCGGAACGCCTTCGCCTGGGGATCGAGCGCGGCTCGGCCAACGCGATCCTGATCAAGGTCAACCAGATCGGCAC
>JANXRL010000056.1 GCA_025352985.1 Verrucomicrobiota bacterium | reverse complement strand
GGTGCGTCCGGGCAAACCATCGCGCTACGGTTTCGTGATGCGTGTGTAAAGGGTCGGCCAGGGCGATCAGCGCGTTTACGTCCAGGAGGTGCATGAAGGCCGGTGCGGAGTGGTGTCAGAATGATTAAACGCCTTCTTCGTCCATCAGCTGCCGGACGCGCTCCGTGGTCAGTGTGCCGGTGGTGTTCGCGCGCCGGAGACGCGGCAAACCGTGCGGGCCCATCTCGATCAAGGCGTCTTCGGGCAAGTGCGTGGTTCCGGTGGTCGAAGGGTGAATTTCTCTCTTTAACGCATGCTCCACAAGAGCTTTAAGCGTCGTGCGGCGGCGCGTGGCGACAGTTTTGGCTTCGATCAACAGGGTGTCATCGAGGTCCAGGGTTGTTTTCATATGGGCATGTATATGGTTTTATGGGTAACTAGCAAGTCAGTTAGCGGATCGTTGCTGTTTTTTGGGTCGATACGCCCGAAGCTGGCGTAGGGTGGGAGTAGTGGCCGCGAGCGTCAGCAAGTGGGATGCGTCGGCTCGCTGGTGCTCGTCGCTACATTAGGAAACAGGGAACACTCAGTAGAAGAACGAGACGGCGATGGAGCCGAAGACGGAGCGGTTGGCCTGGCCGTAGAATTCCTTCGTGCGATAGGCCTGCGCGTAGGTGAACTGCCAGGAGCGGCCGCCCACGCCGAGGCCGGTGTAGAGGTCGGCGACGAAGGGGCGTTTGTCCACCGAGGGGCTGTCCTCGAAGGTGTTGCCGTCGAGGGTGACGTCGCGGGCCACGGCGCGGCCGTCGCACGCGGCGAAGAGAAACACGCTCAGGCGCTGACGGTTGAGGGCGTTGGAATCGCCGGAGGCGCGGATGAGGTTGCTGCCGAAATCGTCGGGCAGGCGCCAGCCCGCGCGGATCTCGGCGCCGGCGTTGGCGTAGGTGAAGACGTTGCCGAGGCTGAAGCCGGCGTGCGGGATGAGGTCGGCGCCCCAGTCGTCGCGCGCGTGTGCGGTGGAGAGGCGGTATTGGCGTTCGTAAACGAGATTGAGGCCGGGCTCGTTGTTGATCTGGTGGCTCCAGCCCTTGGCGTGGTCGATGCCGAGGATGCTGTGGACGCCGTTCTGGATCTGGCGGCCGAGCGCGTCGGGGCCGACCATGCCGGCGTTGATTTCAAAAATGTCGAGGCTGGCGGGGCTGTTGGCACAGGCTGGCGGGTGATAAACTTGGAGGGCGATGCCGAGGTAGAGCCAGGCGGCGTAGGGGCGGTCGGCGGGGTTCGGCGCGGGCGTCGAGATGTCGGTGGGCGTGTAGATGTTTTGCCCGAGGGAAAAGCCGAGTTTGTAGGGCTGGCCATCGGCCACGAGCGAGCCGAGGTTGCGGGCGACCCAGCGGACGGGCGCGGGGGAGGAGTCGCCGGTGAAGGTGCGCAGGTCGGTCGAGAGGGCGGAGAGCTTGAAGCCGTTGGTATAGTGCTCGTCGGTGCCAGCGAAGTATTTGTCGTTTTCCGAATAGACCGTGAGGGAACCGAGGTGGAGTTCGTCGTCGGACTTGACGGGCGAGGCGGATTGCGCGGCGCGGGCGGAGAACGGAAGCGCGGCCAGGACGAGGAGGGAAACGAGGCGGGTTTTCATGGGTGTGCGCGGTTGAGATTATGCCTCCCAGCGGCCGTAGATGCCGCAGGGGAGAACCTTGCTGTCGGCTTGGATGGGGAGGCCAACTTCACCGCCGGTGAGCGTGCCGCCGCGACCGTGCATGAGTTCGGCGAGGAGGTTGACCACCACGGTGGGCGAGAGGCGGGCGGTGTAGGCGTTGATGAGGAGGAAGAGGGGTTTTTCGACGAGGAGTTCGCCGCACTCGCGGATGAGCGTCCAGAGGTGGTCCTCGAGTTTCCACATCTCGCCGGTGGCGCCTCGCCCGTATGTGGGCGGGTCCATGATGATGGCGTCGTATTTCTTGCCGCGTTTGAGTTCGCGGCGGACGAATTTCAGGCAGTCGTCGGTGATGAAGCGGATGGGCGCGTCGGCGAGGCCGGAGAGGGCGGCGTTTTCTTTGCACCATTTGACCATGCCCTCGGCGGCGTCGATGTGGGTGACGCTGGCGCCGGCCTTGGCGGCGGCGCAGGTGGCGGCGCCGGTGTAGCCGAAGAGATTGAGGACGTTGACCTCGCGGCCGGCAGCGCGGGCGGCCTTGATTTTGGTGCTGAACCACTCCCAGTTGACCGCCTGCTCAGGAAACAGACCGGTGTGCTTAAACGAGGTGGGATGGATGCGGAAGGTGAGCCCGAGGGATTGGTAGCCGATGCGCCACGAGTCGGGGAGCGGTTTGCGGTAGTCCCAGCGGCCGCCGCCCTGCTCGCTGCGGTGATAGTAACCGTCCCACGCCTTCCACTCGGGGCCGGAGTGCTTTGGCCAGATGATCTGCGGATCAGGGCGCACGAGGACGTAATCGCCCCAGCGCTCCTGCTTCATGCCGTGGCCGCAGTCGAGCAGTTGGTAGTCCTTCCACCGGTCGGCGAGGATGAGGGACGGGCGTTGGACGGAAGCGGCGGACATCGTGAGGCGAAGCAACGCGCCTGCCCGCACCCTGTCGAGCGCCTTTCATGGCCTCGCCGGTCGCAGCGCCGACCGTGGAGGGCTACGTCGGGTTTGACTCCGCCTGAGCGATTCTTAGCTCACTCTGGCAGAATGAAGCAGAAAGTCTTTTTTTGGGTGTTCGCCGTGCACGCGGTGTGGGCGGCCGCCGCGATCGTGCACGCCGACGTCGTCGATACCAAAGGCGGCGCGCGCCTCACCGGGAAGATAACCCAGATCGATGGTGTGAACGTAACGCTGGTCACCGATTATGCGGGCACCCTCACTATCAAGCAAAGCGAGGTGACCGCCCTGCAGATGGACGCGCCCCGCTTCGTCCGCCTCGGCGCCGGCGAAGCCGTCGAGGGCACCGTGGCGACCGCCGCCGACGGTCATATCCAGATCAAGGACTCCGGCGGCACCACCACTGGCACCGTGGACAAGATCACCGCCGTCTGGGCTCCTGGCGAACCCGACCCCGCCGCCGTCGCGCTTCGTCGCAAATGGTCCTTCGAGGCCGCCATCGATGTCAGCGGCAAGTCCGGCAACAAGGAGCAGCTCGGCACCGCCTTCTCGTTTCGCGCCCTGCAGACCGGCCCGCATGACAAGTTGAAATTCTACACCGCCTACAACCGGCAGAGGACCGACGGCACGATCTCCGCCGACCAGTTCAAGGCCGGCATCGACTACGCCGACAACTACTCCGGCCGCCACTCCTGGTATGTGCGCGACGAAGGCGGCTACGACCACGTGAAAGACATAGATACCTACAACACCTCCGCGATCGGTCTGGGTTACGACATCGTGAAGGAAAAGCTCCATTTGCTCACGGCCCGAGCCGGTCTGGCGTTCCGCTACGACAATTACAGGAATCCCGCGACCAGCGACGTGCAGGACCTTGGCTTGGACTTCGGTCTGCACCATGAATACACGTTTAACCAGTCGAAGCTCATCAACAACCTTTCCTACGTGCCGTCGATCCACGATTTCAGCGACTACCACTTCGAGCACGAGTCCTACTACGAAGTCCCGCTGCACCGCGATAAATGGAAGCTGCGTCTCGGCATCAGCCACGATTACAACAGCAAGCCTGGCACTGGGCTGGACCGCCTCGACACGACCTACTTTACCCGGCTGGTGCTAAACTGGGAGTAAACTGGGAGTCAGGGCAGAAAATTGATGAACTTCGCCCTGAGCCTTTAGGATCTTCGGCGTGGGGCAGGATTTGAGGGTAAGTTAACGTAGCATTAACCTCAGCTCCATCCTTCTTGGGCCCAAGAGCAGAGGGCGCGATTTTCATTTTATCTCATCCGCGTGGAAAGGCAGCGCGGGCAGACCATCCTGGTTGAAGAGATTGGCCCAGGCCCGGTTGTCCGCCCACGCGTAGCGCACGAAAACGGGCTGCGCGACCTGCGGCGCGGATAGCACCACGGTTGCACCGTCGATCGCCGCGTCGGCCCATACGAATTTCTTGTCGGCGCCCGCGAGCGCGAAGCCCTGGAGCTTGTCCCCGTTGCGGAAAACCAAACCTTGCCCGGCATGGGTGAAACGGATGATGACTTTGCCGCCTTCAATAGTGTGACCGGCGTAAACCGGGCCGCTGGTTTCGATTTTTTCGCCATAGACCACGCCCAGCGCCACCCGCGCATCGCGAGCGCCATAACCCGATTTATTCCACGGATGCGTCATGGCGCCGAGGTCAGTGCTTTGGACCATGAACGTCTGGGGATAAGTCGCGATACGAAGATATTGTTCCATGCCTGCGCCGTCATTCGGCACGGCGGCGGGCAAGGGTAGAAACGGGTCGGATGCCCAGCCCACGACCGGGTCTTGATAGTCAAACGCACACCCGCGTCCGCTTGGTTTCTGGACGTAAAGAAACGGGAAGTCGCCCTGGCCCCATTCTTGACGCCAGCCATGGATCAACGCGCCCATCATCGTGTATTGATCCACGAACGTAACCCCCGTGCCGCTTTCACCCTGGTCCCAGAGGACACCGCGAATGCCGTAACCAATGAAAGGTTTCAAAATCTTTTCATGAAGGTCGCCGATGATCCCTCCCCGTTGCATCTCACCGGGATGGACGGGGGCGGAATAGGGTTTTCCGGGAGCCTTCTTGCCGACTTTCTGATCCTCCGGGAGTTGATTCCAGACCACCTGATCGCTCTCGAATTTCTGAAGCGCGTCGTGGTATTTTTTTTGCTCAGCCTCCATCGAAAACGTTTCGTTCGCCTTGGCAATGATCCGCTGGCAAGCCGCGTCCTGCGCATAGGCTTCCGGGGTGAGCCACAGGCCCGAAGCAGTTCCGCCCACCGCCGCCACCATCAATCCGACCGGCACGTTCAATTTCTTCTGCAAGGGTATGCCGAAGGACTGGAGCTGTGCGGAAAATTTCATCAGGTTCTCCGGGGTCGATTCCTGCCAGCCGGGCGCGCCGCTCGTGATCAGGCGGAGTTGCGGATACGGTCCGGCTTTGATGGCGGCCAGCAGATGGGCATCGCCCGGGGTTTTGCTCAGATTCTGATCCCCGCTCTTGGTGCCTGCGATGTAGTTGCTTCCCGGCATCTGCATGTTCGATTGGCCTGAGCCGACCCAGACCTCTCCCACGAGCACATCGTTCAGCGTGATCGTTTTCGATCCGGTCACGGTCAAAATCCCGGGTCCACCGGCGGTGAGCGGATCCAGTTTAACTCTCCAGTTTCCCGCCTTATCTGCAGTGGCCGATTTTTGCTGGTCGCGGAATTTCACGGTGACCTTTTCGCCGGGGTTTGCGGTTCCCCAAAGGGGTGCGGCCATGTCGCGCTGCAAGACCATGTGGTCGGAAAAAACAGGCGGAAGGGCGAGTTCGGCGGCGTGCAAGGCGGTCAACACGTGGAGCGCCAAGCCGGTAAGGAGGAGTATGGGGAGGGGTTTCATTTCAGGCTTTCGTTGAGGTGGGGGGGATTGAGTCACGCGTTTTCTGGCAAGGCTTTGGTGCGCGGGTGAAGAGAGTTAATTAATTAAAATCCTGCGCCTGCCACGCGGACAAGCTTGGCGGCGGGAGCTCACTCAGCGATCCATGGGGTTAATGCCTAGGCTTGTTTCGCCTATGCTGATGTCATGCGGCTTGCCGTTTACGACGAGCGTGAACGGTGCATCGGAGCTAACGTTCACCGTGCCATGGCCGTCGTATAGGACGCTTGCGGTGACCTTCCCAAACCGGAGCCGTCGAATGCCGTGGCGGTCTTGGCGCACGAGATTCCAGTCCAAGCGGCTTTGAACGCCGTTTGGACGGAAGCCGAGCACGTTTTCGATGAGGAGGGCGATCGGACC
>JANXRL010000033.1 GCA_025352985.1 Verrucomicrobiota bacterium | reverse complement strand
GAAGAGCTGGCGGGGTTTTTCGAGGGCACGCACGTCGAGGCCGCCGGAGCCGGTGCGGCCGGAGTTCTTCATGGTGTTGTGGGCGCGGGCGAGGCGGGTGATCGAGTCGATGAAGAGCACGACGTCCCTGCCGACCTCGATGAGGCGGCGGGCGCGTTCGATGGCCATGTCGGCGATGCGCACGTGGCTGTCCACGTTTTCGTCGTTGGAGGAGGCCCAGATTTCGGCCGGAACGCTGCGGCGGAAGTCGGTGACCTCCTCGGGGCGTTCGTCCACGAGCAGGATCATGACGTGGCACTCGGGATGGTTTTGCAGGACGCCGAGCGCCATGTCGCGGAGCAGGGTGGTCTTTCCGGTGCGAGGCGGGGCGACGATGAGGCCGCGGGTGCCTTTGCCGATGGGGCAGAAAAGATCGACCGCGCGGGTGGTCATGCGGCCGTCCTTGAGCTCCGTTTTGAGCTGTTTGTCGGGCGACATGCTGGTGAGCGCGGTGAAGTCGGGCTTCGCTTTGCGGTCCTCGATGCTGAGGCCGTCAACCGATTCGATGAACTTCATCTTTGGGTTGGGGAAGCGTCCCTCGGCGGGCCAGGCGGTGCCCACGATGTGGCTGCCGGCGCGGAGCTTGAAGCGGCGGATGAGTTCCTTGGGCACAAATGTGTCTGCGGGGCGGCGTTTGCCGTAGCGGGCGACATCAAGGAGCTGGCCGTTGCCGCCGTGCTGGACGTCGATGTCGAGGATGCCCTGCACCTGAATCAGGTTTTCGGGCGGACGCTCGTATGCCTGGACGGCAGGTGCAGGCGCGCTGGCGGAAGGGAAGGTCGAAGCGGTTTCCGCAGGAGCGGGGCTGGCCGGAGTGGAGACTGGGTTGTTAACCATGGATGAATTAAACTGATAAAAATGAAAAGATACGGTTGCGGACGCTTGACGCGGCAAATCCGTGACGGGATAAGAGCCAGAGTGTCGCGGCGCCCGATTTGCGTGCGCTACTAACAACCCAAAATAGCCCCTAACGTGACGAAAAAAAAGACTGCCTCAGTAACCCGCGAAAAACAGGTTTTTAAGCCTTCAGCGGAGTTTCAACGCCAAGCCAACCTTGGAAGTTATGCGGCTTATAAGAAGCTGTATAACGAATCTGTCAACACCCCAGAAAAGTTCTGGGAGCGGCAGGCCAAAGAACAGCTCGTCTGGCGCAAACCTTTCAAAAAGGTCCTCCAGTGGGACGCCCCCCATGCCAAGTGGTTCACCGGCGGCAAGCTCAACGTCTCCGAGAACTGCCTCGACCGCCACCTCGGCACCGCCCGCGAAAACAAGGCCGCCCTCATCTTCGAAGGCGAGCCGGGCGATGTGCGCACGATCACTTACAAGCAGCTGCATTTTCACGTCTGCCGTCTGGCCCATATCTTTGAAAACATGGGCATCGTGGCCGGCGACCGTATCGCGATCTACCTGCCCATGATTCCCGAGGCGGTCATCGCCATGCTGGCCTGCGCCCGCGTCGGCGCCGTCCACACGGTGATTTTCGGAGGCTTCAGCGCCGAGGCCATCAAGGACCGCCTCAACGACTGCAAGGCCAAGCTCGTCATCACCGCTGACGGCGGCTGGCGTCGCGGCAAGGTCATCGAGCTCAAGACTAACGTGGACAAAGCCCTTAACGACGCCCCGAGCGTCCAGTCCGTCATCGTCGTCAAGCGCACCGGCACTCCCGTCAACATGGTCGAGGGCCGCGACATGTGGTGGAAGGAAGCTTGGGACGGCGCGCCCAACAAACATGATGCCAAAGCCTTCGACTCCGAGCACCCGCTCTTCATCCTCTACACCTCCGGCTCCACCGGCAAACCCAAGGGGGTGCTCCACACCAGTGCGGGCTACTTGCTAGGTGCGAAGCTCAGCAGCCACTACGTCTTCGACCTCAAGGAAACCGACCGCTATTTCTGCTCCGCCGACATCGGCTGGATCACCGGCCATAGCTACGTTGTTTACGGACTACTCTCCAACGGTTCCACCGTGTTCCTCTACGAAGGCGCGCCCAACCAGCCCGAGCCCGACCGGTTCTGGCACATGATCGACCGCCACGGCATCACCATACTCTACACCGCGCCGACCGCCATCCGTGCGTTCATGCGCTGGGGCGACAACTACGTCCTCCGCCACCGCCTCGACTCACTGCGCCTGCTCGGCTCCGTCGGCGAACCCATCAGCCCTGAAGCATGGAAATGGTTCCACAAGCTCATCGGCAAAGGCCGCTGCCCGATCGTGGACACCTGGTGGCAGACCGAGACCGGCTCCATCATGATCGTGCCTTTGCCCGGCTCCACGCCCATGAAACCCGGCTCCGCCTCGCTGCCGTTTTTCGGCGTCGTGCCGAAGGTCGTGGACGAGAAGGGCAAAGAGGTTCCTCGCGGCACCGAGGGCAAGCTCATCATCGCCAAGCCCTGGCCCTCCATGCTGCGCACCCTCTGGGGTGACGACGAGCGCTTCGAGAAAACCTATTTCAGCGATTACCCCGGCATCTACTTCACCGGCGACGGCGCGAAGCAGGACAAGGACGGCTACTTCTGGATCATCGGCCGCGTGGATGACGTGCTCAACATCTCCGGCCACCGCATCGGCACCGCCGAGGTTGAGGCCGCCCTCGCGACCCATCCCGCCGTCGCGGAAGCCGCCGCCGTGGGCCGCCCCGATGAACTCAAGGGCCAGGCCCTGGTAGTGTTTGTCACGCTTAAGACCGGACTCGCCTCCAGCGACAAGCTCAAGGACGAGTTACGAGCCCATGTGGGCCGCGAGATCGGCGCCCATGCCAAGCCTGACACCGTTCGCATCGCCGCCGGCCTGCCCAAGACCCGCTCCGGGAAAATCATGCGCCGCATCCTTAAGGAAATCGCCGCCGGCCGCGAGGTGAAGGGCGACACCAGCACGCTCGACGATTTCTCCGTCATCGCCGCTCTCCAGTCGGAAGTTTGAGCGGACGTTTAATGCTACCCTCCTGGACTTCTGTGCCGGGGTGTAGGATACACGGGGCGTCTCTCATTTGGGGACGCCCCTACTTTTACGTTGAAGAAACCGAAAGCGTGGATTGATTAAGGGCGCAGTTTTACCCTATGTTTTATCCCTTGGCACGCCCCCTCGTGCGCGGTCTCAGAAATGAGTCACACCGCGCGTTTACCCTCATCGAGTTGCTCGCCGTCATCGGCATCATCGGCATCCTCTCGGCCATCACCTTCGGTATTGTCAAGGGAGTCAACGAGCGCGCCGCCATCGGCCAAGCCAAGGCCGAGCTCGCTTCGCTAGCCCAGTCCTTGGAGGAGTATAAACGGCAATATGGGGATTATCCGCAGACGGGTGCCTTCACGCAGGCGGCGGCATCCACCTCCAGTGCCATTGCCGCGAACAACGCCCAGGCCTATCTTTTCAGCGCGCTTACCGGATCGATAGGTCCGACTAATCAGCCCCTGAACAGCGGAGGGAAGGTCTTTGTCGATTTCGGCAAGTTCACGCTGGAGAATACCAACCAACCTTCAACTTCCGGCGCCGTTGTCGCCAACTGCTTTCTGGACCCTTGGGGGCGGCGGTATCTTTATTATTACAAGAACGCGACTTCCCCGGCCACTTGGACTGCTCCGACTTACGTCCTTTATTCTTGCGGCCCCACGATTGGAGCGACTGCAAGCGCGACGACGGAGCCCCCCAGTGCCAAACCTAAATCAACCGGTATCGTGGATTATTCCGATTCGAGCAATTTGGATAACCTCTACTCCAACCAGAACTGATCCCATGTCCTATAAATCAAACAAAGCCTTTACCCTGATCGAGCTGCTGACCGTCATCGCCATCATCGGCATTCTGGCGGCCATCCTCATTCCCACCGTGGGCGCCGCGCGCACTGCTGCGCTTAAAGCCAAGACCAAGGTGCAGTTCAATCAATGGGCCGTCGCCCTTCAGTTGTTCAAGACGGAATACGGTTACTTTCCGACGATCGCCACGGGTAACAAACTCGATTCCGTCGCCTTTTTCGGTGCTATGACGGGGAAAAATTATGATGGTAGCACTGCCACCAAACTTTCTGGAAATACCAAGAAGCTCTCGTTTTACTCCGCTTCTGATTCCGAAGTGACTTCTACCGCCAACGGCGATGCCACGACCGGTGACCTCAAGGATGCTTTTGGAAACACCGATATAGTTGTTTTTGTGGATACCAACGGGGATGGTGTCATTAATTCTTCCGACAATCCCGCTTTGTCACTACAGAGCGTGAAATCCATAAACACGGGGTCCACTTGGACGCCTACTACAACCAATATTGTTGTTGGCACGGGTGTTCGTGCGGGAGCTATTTTTTATTCTGCCGGTAAGGGCTCTGCGCAGACCGACATCGTGTATAGCTGGCAATAAAACCTACGCTTTTCCATCACCGTGATCTCCTCATCCCATCGCCGCACGGCGGCCTTCACCCTGATCGAGCTTCTGGTCGTCGTCGGCATCATTGCCGTGCTGGCTGGCATCATAGGTCTGGCTCTGCGCGGCGGAAACCCTGGCACTGCCTTGCAGGCCGGGCAAAGCACACTGGTGAGCCTGCTCGCCAACGCCCGCGGACAGGCCGCCTTGAACCAGACCAACGCGATGTTAATTGTCGATGTCACCGACTCGACCAACGACAATTATCTTCGCGCTTTTCAGGTTGTCACCGAATCCACCACCGCCCCAGGCACGTGGCAGACCACCGGGGACATCGTCAAATTGCCGCAGGGTATCTATATGGTGCCAAAAGATACGTCAGGGCTGTCCACCGCGGTTAAACTGACGAATTCCGGCGGCGCATGGCCCGCCAAACGAATATCGACCTCTCTTCAAGACAGCACGGGAGTGGCAATCACCGGTTTGCCGGTGCTAGGTTCAGGGGTTACGCCAAAATATCTAAGATTTAAAACCTACACGCAGTTTGGCACGACGACCGCCGGACAAATTATCCTCGCCGCCGGACAGCGCACCGATGCTTCCACCATCTCCATTTCCAATGCCGAGGCGATCCGAGGCGTCAACCTGAGTAAATACGGCGTCGCCACGGTGGTGAACGAGGGGGCGAGTTTCGACTGAACACTTTTATGCGCAATAAGGCCTTTTCTCTGGTGGAAGTGGTGGTCGCTGTGGGTATTTTCGCCATCTCGATCGTTGGCGTGATCGGGTTGCTGGCCCCTACCAGCAAGTCGATCAACGACGTGCGCGATGCTGACGACGCCTCACGCGTGGTCAGCATTATTCAGGCACAACTCCAACAACTTGGGTTCACCGGTGTGCAAACCGCCTTAACGGGCAATTATACCTACGTTGCCAGTCGGAACGGTGATAAATTAGGCAAAGATGATTCGACCTGGACCACCGGCTTCACGGCTTTAACGGAACCAAATAAGTTTTTTGAAATCGCTCTCACGCGGAATACGACGCTTTCGCCCTCGGTGGCTACCGATGCCAACTCAGGTTATCTGGCCTTTACCATCAGCCTTCGCTGGCCCGCTTGGTTGCCCAGCGCCACTAGTAACAATGCTATCAAGTGTCCGGACGCGCAAAAGAGTGTGATGATCTTCCCGGCTGCTATTACCCGATGAACACCTCTTCACGCCTTCCATTTTCTCGTTGTGCGCCCAACCCTTTTCGCCGTCGTGCCGGTGGCTTTACGATCATTGAGCTTCTGGTCGCCACGGCGATCACCGCCCTGTTAGTCTCGCTGATGCTCACGGTCGTCGTCAATGTCATGAGCGGCTGGTCGAAATCGTCCGGCAAGCTCAACACCGGCGGGCAGGCTCGGACTATTTTAACCCAGCTCACGGCCGATTTGCATGGGGCCATCCTGAAGCGCGACGGCAATGTCTGGCTGGCGGCGACCATCCAGCAAAATCAAGACACGGCCAACGGCGGCAAAGGCGACGCGAATGTGACCAGCGCCCTCTGGAACCCTGCCGGCGAAAAAAAACCCTCCGGCGCGGCGACTGTCGCTTCCGATCCGTATACATCCCTCTATTTCCCGTCCATCCTTACCCCGACGCCCGATTTGACCACCTATCGTTTTGGGCAGGGGGGGGTATGGCTCCGCTTCTTTACCGGAGTTTCAGATACCAACCTACCCGCTACTGATATTACCCTTCCCGGCGGCAAGGATTACTCGATCAATCTTTCAGCACCGCGTGCCGTCGCTTATCAAATCGTTCGTCTACCGACTAATTCCACTAGCACTGGCTACAGTGCAGAATATCGATATCTACTTTTCCGATCAGAAGTTCGGCCTAGTTCTGATAACCCGACTAAAGCCAAACGTTCAACTTTCGGCCAGGGCTATAATCTGTTTATTGCGCCAGATGGCACCAATGTGAATTATAACGATCCCAACGTGACCAATTCGGGTGATGCGGAACCCGGTGGCATCCGCCGCCCGGATCGCACCCAGATCATCGGCAACAACGTGGTGGATTTCGGGGTGCGTTTCTGGGGGCGCAACGCAGCTGGCACCTTGGTCATCCAATTCCCGACCTCCAACATCAATCTGGGCTATGCGGCTACCACCAAAGATGCTGTTCCCACTCCGCTCGCAAATCCCCCCGCAACGCCGCCGACACCCACCAGCGGAGCCGTCACTGGCATAACCTACGGGTTTCCCGAAGTCGCTGAAATCTTCGTGCGCATCCTAACTGACGACG
Source organism: Verrucomicrobiota bacterium (assembly GCA_025352985.1). Taxonomy (GTDB): domain Bacteria; phylum Verrucomicrobiota; class Verrucomicrobiia; order Opitutales; family Opitutaceae; genus Rariglobus. The sequence goes on along the minus strand of JANXRL010000033.1, from coordinate 10,439 downwards.
GCGTGAAACAACTGGATTTGCTCGAGAAGGGAACCATATCCCTGCCTGCTGGTGAAAGGTGGTGGAGCTTCGTGGAGAAAAACTCCCAGGTGTTTACTCGGCGTGTTGATATCAAGAGTCAGGCCTTTTAAGAGTAAGGTCCGCCCTGTAAATAGGGTCCCTGCCCAATCGGATTCTTGACATGCGGGTTCAGCCAAGTTTGCTCACGCTCCTTTTCACCAGAGTAGCTTAGCGGTAGAGCAGTCCCGGACATAGGTGGGGTTGCTCAGCCGCCGAGGGAAAAGGCAAAACAAACGCCAGAGTAGCTCAGTGGTAGAGCAGGGGACTCATAAGCCCTTGGTCGGCGGTTCAATCCCGCCCTCTGGCACCACTTTCATGTTTACGGTCTATATTTTGCGCGGTGCGACGGGGCGGCATTACATCGGGATGACCTCAGATTTGGATGCGAGATTGGCCCAGCACCGTCGGGGCCACACGCACACGACAAAGCGGCTTGGCGGCGAGTTAGAGCTGGTTGCGAGCCGTTCGTTTGAGACGAAATGGGAGGCGGCCGAGATTGAACGCAGGCTCAAGTCATGGAAACAGCCCGGCAAGGCGATCGTCTGGCTGACAACCGGCGGGTAGAGCAGCCCCGACAAAGTCGGGGTTGGTCGGCGGTTCAATCCCGCCCTCTGGCACCACTTTTAGAACCAAGCCTTGGCCATCGCCGGGGCTTTTTTGTGCTCGGATACAAACTGCTCGAGTTCTTCGATTGCGCGGGCCGGACCGTTTTCGGTGAGAAGCTGGGCGCGGGCGGCGGCAGCTTTCTGCGCGTGCGTCGGATTGGAGGCGAGGCGGGTGAGCGCGTCGGCTAGTTGCTCAGGCCAGACTTTTTTGCCCAGGCGGAAGCCGCAGCCGAGGCGTTCCACTTCCATGCCGAAGAAGGTCTGGTCGCCAATGTGCGGGACGACGATCTGGGGCTTGCCCGAGTAAAGCGCGCTGGCGGTCGTGCCGGCACCACCGTGGTGGATCACCGCGCTGGCGTGGCGGAAGAGCTGGTCGTGCGAGACCTTGCCGATGACTTTGATGTGGGTCTCGTCGCCGAGCTGGGGGAACTGCGCCCAGCCGCGCTGGACGATGATCTTGCGGTCTCTCGGCCAGGCATGGACGAAGCGCTCCATCAAGGCGCCGGGGTTGTCGTAAACCATGCTGCCAAAGGTGAGCACGGGCACGGGTTGCCCGCCGGTAAAGGCGTTGAGCTCGGTTTCGAGCGAGGCGTTTTCGGGTGACTGCCAGCGGCAGTAGCCGGTGAAGCGGAAGCGGGCGTCGAGTTCGGCACCGGGTGGGCGTAGGAGTTTTTCGGAGACGGCGGCGAGCACGCGGTCGGCGGGCTTGGAGAAAAAGTTACGCACTTTGGGCAGGCCGGCGGCGCGGAGTTCGCCGGAGACGGCGTTGTTGATGACACGGTCCACGACGGCGTTGGCGGTTTTCCAGAGCCAGCGGTTCCAGGCGCGGCGGATGTTGACGCCCAGCCAGCGGGGCGAGGGAAAGTTTTCCGGCGGGTAGTCAGCGGAGGGGATGACATGCGGAGCAAAGGCAAAAGTGGCAAAGGGCACGCCGTGTTTTTCGGCGATACCTTTGTTCATGGGGAAGAGGTAGCTCGAAACGAGCAAGTCGGTCTCCGGCATGATGGCGTCCATGCGTCGCAGCATTTCGGGGATGTGCTGCTTGGCGCCGACGTAGAGTTCGCGGAGCTGGTAGATGGGCGTGCGGATTTTTTGGAGGCGGCCCATCCAGTAGCTGAGGTCGGCTTGTTCCCAGTTGGGGCAGAGCGGGTAAAACTCGATGCCGGCGGCCTCGACGTCTTCCTTATAATGCGGGATGGTGGCAAAGCGGACTTGGTGGCCGGCTTTTTGGAGGGCGACGGCGAGGGCGATCACGGGATAGATGTCACCGGTAGAGCCGTGCGAAGTTAGAATAACGCGCATGGTAGAATATTGCGGGAAAACTGTTTGGGAGCGAGCGCGGGTGCGTAACGTTCCGGTGACGAGAAAAGTAGATGTCACGGAAAACGGAACAGGAGGGCACGCTGAACACGGTTTTGAGGGTGAAGGAGCGTGAAGGGATCGATCTGGTCCTTATTCTGCCCATCTCTCTAATCCTGCCTCAATCCTATCAGGCGAGTCGCTTACAATCCGGCCAGCAGTGCGCGCAACTCTGCCTCGGGGTCCTCGTGGTCTTGGTCGATGGCGAGGCGGAGGGCTTCTTCCAGCCTAGGGCGGGCTTCGTCGCGGCGTCCCAAATGAAGCAAGCTTTTCGCTAGGAGGATGCGGGGCATCATCCAGTCAGGTTTTTTCTGTGCGCAAAACTGCAGGTGTTCGACGGCGTCGGCTTGGCGAGTCTCGGCGAGGAGGGCTTGCGCGAGGCTGAAGCGGAACAATTCGTTGTCCGGCTGCCGGGCTACCAAGGCGAAAAAATGTTCGGAGCGCGCGGATGGGGTCATCAGATTTCGTCAACCATCACGATGACTCCTGTGACGTTGTCGTAGCCACCGCGTTCCAAGGCGAGGTGCACGATTATTTGCAGGATTTTCTGCGGTTCGTCTTCGGTATGGAGAAGCTGAGTGAGTTCTGCGTCCGTGACCAAGCGAGTGATGCCGTCGGTCGCGAAGAAAAACCGGTCGCCGGGCAAGAGAGGGATGACTTTCAAGTCCACGGCGGGCAACCCGGGCTGCCCGATGCAGCGGGTGAGAGCCTGGCCGTTGGAGCCCGTTGTCTTCGTGGATGATTCCCCTCGTGCACGGAGATGGCGGGCTTCCGTTTCGACGTTGTGATCCTCGGTGAGAGCCTGAAAACAGTCGCCGCGCAAAAGATAGGCGCGGGAATCCCCCACATGGGAAAGGTGCACGCAACCGTCCTTGAACAAGCCGAAGGTGAGGGTGGTTCCGATGCCGTAATTGGGGTTCAACTGCTGGCCAAGTTCGAGCACGGCTTCGCTTGTCGCCAGAGTGAGGGCGTTCAAATCGGTTACGCCGGATTTGATGCCCGCCTTTATGAAGGCGACTGCGCATGAAGATGCTTCCGCGCCGGCAGGCAGGCCGCCGATGCCGTCGGCGATACCGTAAATACCTAGAGTTTCCTCACAAAGGAAACGGTCTTCATTTTCGGAGCGGACTTTGCCGATGTCGGTGAGGGCGGCGGAGCGGAGTTTCATGGGCAGAAGAACGATGAACGTAAAAGCTGCTTGCTCAAACGAAAGGCTGAAATCGTTCGAGGCGGTTTTCGCGGTTGATTTTCACATGATTCTGCTTGGGCAGGCATTCAAGGAAGAGGCGTCCGTAGGCTTTTTGGGTGATGCGGGAATCGAGGAGGGTGATGACGCCGCGATCTTTGGCGGTGCGAATGAGGCGGCCGATGCCTTGGCGGAACTTGATGAGGGCGTCGGGTAACGTGAGTTCGTTGAAGGGGTTGCCGCCGCGTTCGCGAATCCACTCGGTGCGCGCTTCCAGGATCGGATGGGTCGGAACCTCAAAGGGCAGGCGCGTAATGATGACTTGGGAGAGCGCGTCGCCGGGCACGTCGATGCCCGTCCAGAAGCTGTCGGTGCCGAAGAGAATGCCGTTGCCGGCTTCGCGGAGCTGCCGGGCGAGCTCGGTGCGCGAGAAATCGCGGCCTTGCATAAAGAACGGGCGGTGCGCGCCTAGGTAGATGGGTTCCATTGCCTCGGCGACGCGCTTCATGTCGAAGTAGCTCGTGAAGAGGACGAGCGTGCCGCCTTTGGTCCGCCGCGTGCAGAAATCGATGTAGTCGGTCAGCACGTCGAGCGCGAGGCGGGCTTCTTTCGGAGTGGGTAGCGGCACGTCGGCGGCGACGAACACGCGCATGTTTTTCTCGAAATCAAAGGGCGAGTGCTCGACGGCGGTCTTGACGTTTTCCGCGCCGACGCGGGCTTGGAACGGCTCGATGCGGCCGCCCATCGCGAGCGTGGCGCTGGTGAACAGGACGGACGTCTCGCGCCGGAGGAGTTCTTCGCGGATGAACGGCGCGACATCAATGGGCGCGGTGCGCAGCGTCACGATGGTCTGGCGTTTGCCGGAGCGTTCGACCCAGTAAACGGTTTTGTCCGCGTCGGCGATGGCGAGAAATTGGCGCAGGCTCGTCTGGTAGGTTTTGAGTTTTCCGGCCTGTTCGAGGAGTTCGTCGCGTTCGCGGCCGTCGTCCATGTGGTCGGCGCGGGTGCGCACGGCCTTGTGAATCGCGCCGAGCGGACCATCGAGCCAAGGCTCGGCGAAGCCTTCGGAGCGGACGCGGACGATGGCTTGGTTGGAGAGGAGACGTTCGTCGATGAAGGCGAAGAACTGGTGCGCGGCTTCGAGGGCGTCCACGACCAGCTGGCGGTCCACGGCGTCGCCGTGTTTTTGGAGGAGTCCACGCCGGGTCTTCGGATTGTAGAGATACTTCAGCATCCGATCCGTGCCGTAACTGCTCAGGCGAAGGCCGCAGTGATCGGTGGCTACTTCGGGCACGGTGTGAGCCTCGTCGAGCACCACGAAATCATCGGGAAACAAGACGCCGCGCGAACCGCCTTTTTCGGCGGCGCCGCCGGCGTTGATGTGGGCGAAGAGGAGCGAGTGGTTGACGATGATGACGTGCGCCGAGCGGATGCGGGTGCGCGCGCGCTGGTAGGGGCATTTTTCCGGATCGCAGTATTTCCGGGCGCAGCCGGAGGAGTCGGCGCTGACCATCTCCCAGACTTCGTGGAGCGGGGCGGGGTTCAGTTCGTGGCGGAGGCCTTCGGCGGTCGTCTCGGCCCAAGCGGCGATGCGCTGGAGTTCCTCGTGCTCGGGTGTGGCGAAGAGCTCGTTTTTGTCGCGGAGCGCGGTGGCGAGGCGCGTGGTGCACAGATAGTTGCCCTTGCCCACGAGCACGGCGGATTTGAAGGCGGCGTAGGGCTTGGTTTCCTCGGTCGCGGAGAACACGCGGCGGCACAGCGGCAGGTCTTTTTGGTCGAGCTGTTCCTGCAGCGCGATCGTGTGGGTGGAGACGATCATCTGGCGGCTCTGATCCATCGCGTGGATGATGCCGGGCAGGAGGTAGGCGAGAGACTTGCCGACGCCCGTGCCCGCCTCGAAGAGAAGAGATTCGTCGGCCTTCATCGCGGTGGCGGTGGCGCGGGCCATTTTTTCCTGTTGGGGGCGGTGTTCGAGTCCGAGACTCGTCTGTAACCAGCCTCCGGCGGCGAACAGCTTTGCGGTCAGCTCGGGCGCGCGCGAGGGCGGCGGTAGCGGGGTTGCATCTGGGTGTTCGTTGAGACCGATCATTTGAGACTGAGTCCGGTAACCATTGGATGCGGATTTTCAGGCGCAAATGTATTTACGAACGAGTCGAGAAGGAAGACGTTGGAAACGGTATGACAAACGTCGTGGAGTCGGACAACTGGACCGGGAAACTCGCTCATTTTTTGCGCACCCAGCCGGGCGTGCAGGCGGTGCGAATCAACGCGACGACGCGAACGGTTTCGGTGGCGACGCTCGGCGTCGTCGATGTCGGGCAACTGGAGGCCGCGCTTGCGCAAACTCTCGCGGCCGTCGAGGAATCGCTGGGCCGGAAGGCGCGCAAGCAGGCCGGGTTCACCTTAAAACAGGAGGGCGCGGTCACGGAGATGGCGTCACCGAGCTGCGAGACGGCGCCTGCGTTTTGGAAATGGCGCGATGTGAAATGGCCGGAACTCGAACCGGCGGTCGATTCGCATGGCGATGAGTCGGAGTGGAAGGAGCTGACGGTCTTCGCCTCGGTATGCGCGGTCTTCGGTCTGGCGGGCTTTACGGCGGATAAGATGAGTGTCGGTCCGGCGTGGCTGCACACGGGACTGTATGCGATTGCTCTAATTGCCGGTGGTTGGGATGCGGCCGTCGATTCTTGGAAAAATATTATCAAGGAGCGGAAGGTGGACATTCACTTTCTGATGTTGGCCGTGGCGGTCGGCGCGGTGGCGGTCGGCGCGTGGGCCGAGGCGGTGCTGCTGTTGTTTTTGTTTTCCTCGTCGGGAGCCATGGAGGAATTTGCGTTGGATCGCACGAACCGCGAGGTGAATGCGCTGCTCAAGTCCGCACCGAAAAAAGCCACGTTGCTCGTGCCGGGCGGCGGCGAGCGCGAGGTGCCGGTCGAGGAAATCGGCATCGGCGATCACGTGCTGGTGCGGCCTGGTGAGGCTTTCGCCGCCGACGGAAATGTGTTCAAGGGCAAGAGCGCCAGCGACGAATCGGCGTTGACTGGCGAAGCTGTGCCCGTCGAAAAGGGCGTGGGCGACGCGGTGTTCAGCGGCACGATCAACCTGTGGGGCGCAGTGGAGTTTGAAGTCACGCGCCTGCCGGGCGAGAGCACGCTCCAGAAAATCATCCGCCTCATCAAGACCGCCCAAAAACTGCGCGCGCCGAGCGAGCGGTTCACGGACAAATTTGGCGGCACCTACACGCTGGCGGTTCTCGGGGCGTGCGCTCTGATGTTTTTTGTGTGGTGGCTGGGCTTCAAGTTGGCGCCGTTTGAAAACGTGGGTGGCGAGAAGTCGGCGTTCTACCGAGCGATGACCCTGCTTGTGGTGACGAGTCCTTGCGCACTGGTGCTGTCGATTCCTTCGGCGATCCTCGCGGCCATCGCGTGGGGTGCCAAGCACGGCGTGTTGTTCCGAGGTGGCGCGGCCATCGAGAAACTGGCCGACATCAACGTAGTCGCAATGGACAAGACCGGCACGCTCACCACCGGCGAACTCGCCGTTGTGGGCTACGAGAGTTTTCCGCCAGGGCGGGAGACCGAGATCATGGAGCTGGCCTACGCGATGGAGGCGAATTCGCAGCACCCGCTGGCACGCGCCATCGTGCGCGATGCGAAGTCGAGGAACGTGAAGGAGCTGGGGCTGGAGGAATTTCAGTCCATCACGGGGCAGGGGATCAGCGGGCGTCTAGGCGGTGCGCAGGTGATGCTGGGTCGTCGCGAGCTGTTGGAAAAAGGTCCGCTCGCCGAGTGGGCGCGCAAACTTCCAGCCGCTCCCGCCGAGCTGGCGGAAGTTTGGGTGGTCAGCAAGGACGTGATCGGACGCGTGCTGCTGCGCGACGAGATTCGCGCCGAGTCCAAGCGGGTGCTCGCCGAGCTCAAGCGGCTAAAAATCACGACGGTCATGCTCACGGGCGACCGCCGCCAGACAGCGGAATCGGTCGCGGTTGAACTCGGGCTCGACGAGGTAAGGGCGGGACTCACGCCCGAGCAAAAGGTCGAGGCGATCCAGGAGTTTAAAAAACACGGGAAGAAAATCGCCATGGTGGGCGACGGCGTGAACGACGCGCCGTGTCTGGCCGCCGCCGACGTGAGTGTGGCGATGGGGGCGCGCGGCAGCGACGCGGCGCTGGAGCAGGCCGAGGTCATCCTGATGCACGACCGCATCGAGAATTTTCTCTCGGCGTTCAGGCTCAGCAAACGTGCCAAGGCGATCATTCTCCAAAACCTCATCATCTCGCTCGGCGTGGTCGTATTGATGGCGATTGCAGCCATCTTCGGAATCATCCCGCTGGCGGTCGGTGTCGCCGCTCATGAAGGCAGCACCGTGGTGGTGTGTCTTAATTCGCTGCGGCTGCTTTTCGGCAAAAACCAGTAAAGCGGGGTGGTGCAGTAGCTGCTGACTTACTCAATCCACACGAAGTCGCCGGCGCGCACTTCTTCGTAGAGTTCTACGATTTCGCGGTTGCTCATGAGCACGCAGCCGGCGCTCTGAGGCTTGCCGAGGCGGTCTTCGTGATTGGTGCCGTGGATGTAAATGTAGCGATCATAGGTGTCCACGTTGGCCCCGGCGTTTAAGCCAGGCTCCAGCCCTCGCAGCCAGAGGATGCGGCTGGTGATGAGATTCGGGTGCTGGTCGGCGTCGGGTAGCTCCGAAAAATGTTTTCCCGTGGGCACGCGAGCCTTGAAGACCATGCCGGGCGGCTGGCCTGCGCCGATGCGTTCGGCGATGACGTGCAGGCCGCGCGGAGTGCCCAGCGAATCCTTCACGTTGGAGGGCGGGCGTTTGGACGTTGAAATGACGTGGCTTTTGACGAGTTCCCCGGCCCGATAGAACTGTAGCGTTTGCGTTTCGATGCGCACGACAAGGATCCGGTCTGCGGGCTTGATGCCGAGCCGGATGCATGTTTGTTTAACCCACTCCCAAGGAGAATTCATCGTGAACAAGTCTAACTACGTTGTCGGTATCGTCGGCGCGACCGGTGCGGTCGGTCAAGAGCTCGTGCGTCTTATGCACGAGCGCAACTTTCCTTTGAGCGCGCTACGGCTTTTCGCCTCGGCTCGCTCGGCGGGAAAGACTGTGGAGCGCTTCGGCAAGAAATTTGTCATCGAGGAGGCCAAGCCCGGCGTCTTCGCCGACGTTGACTTGGCGTTTTTCGCCGCTGGCGGCTCCGTGACGCGAGCCCTGGCTGCCGACGCGGTCAAGGCCGGCTGTCTGGTGATCGATAAAAGCTCCGCGCTCCGCATGGAGCCGAACGTCCCTCTCGTCATCCCCGAGATCAATCCCGAGAAGCTCCGCAATCACGACGGCATCATCGCCAATCCCAACTGCTCGACCGCCATCATGCTCATGGGCCTCTGGCCGCTGCATCAGGCGTTCGGGGTGAAGCGCGTCATCATTTCCACCTATCAGTCGGTTTCCGGCACGGGTGCGGAAGCCGTTCGCGAGCTTGAGGAACAGATTCAGTCCCATGTTGCCGGTCGCCCGATCGCCAAGAAGGTCTATCCCTACCAGATCGCCTTCAACTGCATCCCGCAGATCGATTCGTTCGACGCGAACGGCTACACCGGCGAAGAGACGAAGATGGCCCAGGAAAGCCGCAAGATCATGGGCCTGCCGAACCTGAAGGTTTCCGCCACCACTGTGCGCGTGCCCGTCGTTCGCGCCCACTCGATCTCGGTCAGCGCCGAGTTTGAGCGTCCGGTCGATCTCGCCAAGGCCCGCGCCGCCATCGCCGCGTTCCCCGGCGCCGAACTCGTGGACGATCCCTCCTCGCGCAAGTATCCCACGCCGCTCGATTTCGCCGAAAAGGTGAAGTGCGGTGTCGGCCGCCTGCGCATCGACACGGCTTGGGAAAACGGCCTCTCGTTCTGGGTCAGTGGCGACAACCTCTGGAAGGGTGCCGCGCTCAACGCCGTCCAAAACGCCGAGCTGATGATCCGTGAGGATATCCTCAAACCGAAGGCCGCGCTCGCAGCCGTCTAATAAACGCCATTGGGCTGACTCGGGTAATAAATCCTTGTCAGCCCCCATCCCCGCCCGCTTATCTCTCAACTTTGGCTCGGACGCTTAGCTCAGTTGGTTAGAGCATCTCGTTTACACCGAGAGGGTCGGGGGTTCGAGCCCCTCAGCGTCCACCAGATAATCCATTCACCACCAAAACCCGCATGCGACACACGATCTCCGTCCTCGTTGAGAACAAGTTCGGCGTTTTAGCCCGCGTGGCCGGCATGTTCTCCGGCCGCGGCTTCAACATTGATTCCCTCAACGTCGCCCCCACGCACGACGCCGCGCTCTCGCGAATCACCGCCGTCCTCATGGGCGACGATTCCTCGCTTGATCTCTGCATCAAACAGCTCCGCAAGCTAGTCAACGTCGTCGAGGTCGTCGATTTCACCGAGGGCCAGGCCGTCGTCCGCGAGCTGGTGCTCATCAAGGTCAAGGCCGACACCAAGACCCGTTCCGAGATCATGCAGATCAGCGATATCTTCCGCACCAAGATCGTCAACGTCTCGCAGGACTCCGTCATCATAGAGATGACCGGCGACGACGGCAAAGTCAGCGCCTTCCTGAGTCTTGTCGAACCCTTCGGCATTCTTGAACTCGCCCGCACCGGCGTCCTCGCGCAAAAGCGCTGAGTTTTCAGTCTCTCAACTCTTAACTAACGACTTTCAACTTTTCCCACACCATGCCTGCCAAAGTATACACCGACAAGGATGCCGATCTCGGCCTCTTCAAGAACAAGACCATCGCCGTGCTCGGCTACGGCTCCCAAGGCCACGCGCACGCCCTCAACCTCAAGGACTCCGGCGTAAAGGTCATCATCGGCCTTTATGAAGGTTCCAAGTCGAAGCCCGTCGCCGAGAAGCACGGCTTCACGGTTGTCTCCACCGCCGAGGCGGTGAAGCAGGCCGACATCATCCTCGTCGGACTCCCCGACATGAAGCAGGCCGACGTCTACACGAACGACATCGCCCCCAACCTGAAGAAGGGCAAGACCCTCGTCTTCTCGCACGGCCTCGCGATCCACTTCGGCCTGATCAAGGTTCCCGCCGACGTTGACGTCATCATGGTCGCCCCCAAGGGCCCGGGCCACATGGTCCGCCGCCTCTATGTTGAAGGCAAAGGCATGCCGGCCCTCGTCGACGTCGCCCAGAGTCCTTCCAAGAAGGGCAAGAAGAACGCCCTCG
>JANXRL010000184.1 GCA_025352985.1 Verrucomicrobiota bacterium | reverse complement strand
ATCGCCTCGTTGATGATGGGCGACAACGTGCCGGAGAGCACACGGCCCACCTGCGTGCCCAACGCGTCGAGCACGGGAGTCTCGGCGCGCACGATGCGGCGGTCGCCGGTCTTGAAGAACACGACCTTATTTGGCGCACGGTTTTTCTTCTCGGCGACGAGGGCGGCGTGGCCGTTGAAATCCGCCTTGTCGAGTTTGACCGTCCAGCCGAGTCCGGCGGTGAGCGGCGAGATATCGGCCGTGATTTCGTGTCCGTAAAGCGGATAGCCGGCTTCGAGGCGGAGGCTGTCGCGGGCACCGAGCCCCACCAGTTCAAGACCGTGAGGCGCGCCGGCGGTCAGGAGCGCCTCGGCGAGGCCGACGGCGTCACCCTTGGCGTGGTAAAGTTCGAAGCCGTCCTCGCCGGTGTAGCCGGTGCGGCTGATGATGCAGTGGACGCCGGCCACGGTGCCCTCGGCAAAGTGGTAATACTTGATGAGGTCGAGCTTGGCGCCGGTAAGGGATTGCACGATGGCCGCGGCTTTAGGCCCTTGGATGGCAAGCAGCGCGTAGTCCTCAGAGCGGTCCGTAACGGTGGCAGCAAAGCCCTTAGCCTGCTCATTTAGCCAAGCGATATCCTTGGCAATATTGCCCGCGTTGATGCAGAGAAAATAATCCTCGGGGCCGCGCATGTAGACGAGGAGATCGTCCACTACGCCGCCATTCGGGTAACACATCGGCGAATAAAGCACCCGGCCCGGGAAGAGCTTGGAAACGTCGTTCGTGACGAGGTGATTTAGAAACTTGCCGGCCTCGGGACCGCGCACGTCCACTTCGCCCATATGGCTCACGTCGAACAGGCCGGCGGCACGCCTTACAGCCTTGTGCTCCTCGAGAATGGACCGGTATTGAACCGGCATTTCCCAACCGGCGAAATCCACCAGCCGGGCGCCGTGGGCAGCGTGAAAATCTCTGAGGGGCGTGCGTTGCAATGCGCTCATGGCCGCCAGACTACGCGAAGGCGGGTCACTGTGCGCAAGCCCCTTCGCGCACAGGGTCTAAAATCGCCATCCACACCACTTACTTGGTGTAGAACTTGACGATATGATCGACGATATACTTGTGGTCAGCGGGGGTGATTTCCTTCGCGGCCAGCATGGCGTCGGCCTTGAGGACCTGAAGGCTCATCTCCTGATAGGAATCGCCGCGGTCTTCGGCGGCAAGAGCAGGATGCAGAGGCACCTTGATGTCGCTCGGTGTGAGATCGGTCATCGCTCCCAACCGATAGTCGAGTCCCCAGCGGAGATAGCGCTTCTCGAATTCGTTACCCACCGGCATGACGACGATGGCGGCGTTTTCAAAACCCTCCTTGCGAAGCTCGATCGTCGCCGAGCTGGTTCGCTTTAGTTTGATCTTAAAAGGAGTCTTGCCGACCTCAATGCCATTGACCAAGCCCGAGGCGCCTTCGGGAGCCGAGCGGACCACCACCATTTGAGTGGTGCCTTTGCTCATGACCGCGCAACCAGAACCAATTGAAAGAACAAGGCCGGCGATCAAAGCCGGAACGAACAGTCGGAGTTTCATAAAGGGATAAAGTCCGGGGGTGGACGTTTGAAAGTATTTTTCAGCAATCCCGCCGGTCAAGGTCAATAAGAGCAGAATGTCGGTTTCACTTTAGATTCGTAAACCTCGGGGAAGGCATACACTCGGCTTCTATGTTCTGGTTTGTCGTAGCCATCGCGTTCACCTTTACCATCTCGTTTGTCTGCTCTCTCATGGAGGCCCTCATCCTGAGCACATCGGTCATTGAAATCGAAACGCTCAAGAAATCCCGTCCTCGTCGCGGCGAGTTGCTGGAACAGCTAAAGGTGGGCCTCGATGAAACCATCTCGACCGTGCTCACGCTCAACACGATCGCCATCACCCTTGGTTCCATCATCATCGGTGGCCTTGCCACCAAGCTCTTCGGCGAGGGGGCGCTCGGATTGGTTTCCGGGATACTCACGCTAACCATTCTGATTTTCGCGGAGGTTCTGCCGAAAAATCTGGGGGTCTCCTACCGGCGCGCCCTACAGCCCCATGTCGTCTACCCGATGACGTTCCTGCGGAACGCGCTTCGTCCCATCACCTATGTTTGCAACGTAGTCGTGCGACTGTTCATTCGCACACCTGAGTCGAACCACACGTCGGACGAGGAAATCATCCTGCTCGCCGAGCGTGGCGCCATGGAAGGCTCTCTCACCAAAAACGAATCCACCCTCATCGCCAACGCACTGGCGTTGGACAATGTGCGCGTGAGCGAAATCATGACCCCGCGTTCCGTCGTCACCGCGCTTCGCAAACAGGCCACCGTGGGCGAAGTGTTCATCGAGTTCCCCAACGTCCCGTTTGCCCGCATGCCCGTCTATGGCCGCAACCTTGACGACATCACCGGCCTTATGCGCCGCCGCGACCTACTGAAGGCGAAGGCCGGCAATCATGATCCCGAGTCCATCGAGAAGTTCATGCAGGAAATCCATTTTATTCCCGAAACCGTCACCGTGGCCAACGCGCTCCAGGTTTTCCTCAAAACCCATCAGCAGCTTCTCGTGGTCGTGGACGAGTTCGGGCTCACAGCGGGCGTGGTCACGATGGAGGACGTGATGGAGCAGCTCCTCGGCCGGGAGATTTTCGAAAAAGACGACGTTGCCGTGGACATGCGCGAACTCGCCCGTGCCAAGCAGCAAAAACAGGCCCGCCCGCGCCGCCCGAGCGACGACACCGCCACACCGTTTCTCCCCCAGCCGCCCAAGAACTGATTGCGCCGCGCCCCTCCGGGTCTCCGGCTCCTAGCTCCAGCCTCCAAGCTCTCAGTCTTTCCACCACCTTCCATGTTCCTCGCCTTTTGGGTCAACAACCTCGATCCACTGATGGTCCACATTAGTGGAAACTTCGGCATCCATTACTATGGAGTTGCCTACCTGATGGGATTCATCGGCGCCGCGTTGTTTCTTCACGCCTACGTCCGCGCCGGCCGGTCCCTGCTGCCCGCCGGGCAAATCTCCGACCTTATCATCGCGATCGTCATCGGAGTGATGGTGGGCGGCCGCTTGGGATCGTTTTTTCTCTATGACGGCTGGGAAAGGTTCACTCACGACCCCTTTTGGATTTTCAGGGTTTGGGAAGGTGGAATGGCCAGTCACGGCGGTTTTATCGGCGTGGCCTTGGCCCTCGTCTGGTTTAGTCGCAGGAGCAGCATTTCCTTTTTCCATCTCGGCGACCTGATCGTGTCCGTCGCTCCGCTCGGTCTATTTTTCGGCCGCATCGCCAACTTCATCAACGGCGAACTCTGGGGCAAAATTTCCGCCGTCTCTTGGGCGGTGGTCTTCCCACTCAGCGCCCCCGACGGCACACCGGTTGAACAAATCCCTCCGCGGCATCCGTCCCAGCTTTACGAAGCGGCCCTCGAAGGACTCCTGCTGTTCGCCTTCATGCAATGGCGTTTCTGGCGCACAGACGTCACCCGCCGCCACCCCGGACGCCTCGCTGGCGAATTCCTCGTCGCCTACGCCGTGGTGCGGGCTATCGGCGAAGTTTTCCGCGAACCGGACATCGGCATAAACCTCATCTTCGGCCTGAGCCGAGGCACCTTTTACTCGGTATTCCTCATTGTCGCGGGCCTCGTGCTGATTCTGCGCAAGCCGCGTCAAAATCCGGAAAAAACCTGACGCCTAGACGCACGCCCTCACGTCCACCGCCTCGCGTCTCAGCGCGGCGTTCACCCCGCGCGCAAACGCCACCGCAGTCGTCCCGTCGCCATGCAGGCAAAGCGTGTCCGCGCTGACGCGTGCGAATCCGCCCTCCGCCGTATTGACACGACCTTCGATAACCATCGCCAGCACCTGGTCAACCGCACGCGCCTCATCCTCGATCAACGCCCCGGGCCGGTCCCTCGGCGTGAGCGAGCCGTCGCGTTGATACGTGCGGTCGGCAAACACCTCCCCCTTTACATCAAGCCCGCAGGCACGCCCCGCCCGCAACAGTTCGCCGCCAGACAACGCGTAGATCGCGAACCCGCCGCCCAGTCCGGCTACCGCGCTCGCGATCGCCTCCGCCACCGCAGGCGCCCGCGCCGCCATGTTGTAAAGCGCCCCGTGCGGTTTGACGTAACGCACCACGGCACCTTCCTCTGCGGCCACTGTTTGTAGAGCCCTGACCTGCGTCTGCACCAACTCCGCGATTTCTCCTGCCGATAGCACAAGTTCGCGGCGACCGAAGTGCTCGCGATCCGCAAAGCCCGGATGCGCCCCAATGACCACGCCATGCCTCAACGCCAGCCTCACGGTCGCCCGCATCGTCGCCTCGTCACCGGCATGACCTCCGCAAGCGATGCTGGCCGACGTGATCAACGCCATCAGCTCGCCATCGCGCCCCGCTCCTTCGCCCAGATCGCAATTAAGGTCGATGCGACGCATTTCAACGGCGCAACTTCGCCTCCACCGCCGAGCGGAATATCGCCAGCGAACGCTCTTCCTTCAGGTAAAGCTCCTGCGCCTCGGCCAGCGAAATCTCGGCAAAGCTCACCTTCGCGCCCGCCCGCGCCTGGACAAGTAACGGCAGGTCCACCGCGATCACGTGCGCGATCTTCGGATACCCGCCCAACGTCTGCCGGTCCGCCATCAGCACGATGGGCTGCCCGTCCGGCGGCACCTGCACGGAGCCGAAACCGACACCCTGCGACACCAGCTCGCGCGCCTCCTTCAGTTTCAACGCCGGTCCCTCCATCCTCATGCCCATACGATCCGACCTGGGCGTGATCACAAATGGCCTGGACATGAACGCCTGCCGGCTGGCCGTAGAAAACCAGTCCCACTGCAATCCGCG
The DNA here is from genome assembly GCA_025352985.1 of Verrucomicrobiota bacterium. Taxonomy (GTDB): domain Bacteria; phylum Verrucomicrobiota; class Verrucomicrobiia; order Opitutales; family Opitutaceae; genus Rariglobus. The sequence goes on along the minus strand of JANXRL010000184.1, from coordinate 6,429 downwards.
CACAAAACGCACGGTCAGCTCTTCGCTCCCTGCAACCCGGAATTCCATGCCCGCGCTCCATCCGCCGGAAGTGTCCGTCATCGTGGTTGCGCCCGCCGCGAGACGATCGCCCGCCAGCAGCGCCCGCCCGCCCAGCCCTCCGATTCCGGCGCGCACCAACGTTCCCGTGCCGCCAAGCACGCGGGGAATTTCAAAGCCGCCGGCCACGGCCAGATAAACACGCGCCCCATGGTCGATCCGCGCCAGCGAGATCGCCTGCCCGGCCTTCACCTTGACGGGACGCCACCCTTCGACGCCCTCGACGTGCGCACCAGTCACCGCGATCCAAGTGTCGCGCAAAAAACTCAACTCGGGGCCTACCAACGCAGCCTCCAGCAGCGGGTCGCCCTCCGCATTGCCCAGCAACAGATTCGCGACCCGCGCCGACCGCCGGTCCATCGCGCCACCCGCCGGAATGCCCAGATGCTGCCATCCCGTGCGTCCCAGATCCTGCACCGTCGTCAACACACCCGGCTTGATCACCTCGAGCACCCCCGACTGCTTCGGCAGCTTTGGGACCGTCACCCGCTTGGGCGAAACCGTTTCCTTCGCCCACTCCTTTTCCGTGACCGGCTTGAAACGCACCGTATCGCCCGCCGCCAGCAATGTCGGCATCGAAGCCTCTTCCGGACGAAACAGCCGCAACGATGTTTGCCCGATCAACGACCAGCCGCCCGGCGTGGCCAGCGGATAGACGCCCGTCTGCGTCGAACCGATGCCTACGCTCCCCGCCGGCACATCGACGCGCGGCGTCCACTTTCTCGGCATGTGCAGCTTGGGCGGCAATCCGAGCAAGTAGGGAAATCCGGGGGAAAATCCCAGCGCCGCGACACGGTAAACCGCCGTGCTGTGCAAGCGGATCACCTCCGCCTCCTTCAGTTTCGCGTGTTTGGCCACGTCCGCCAGATCCGGTCCGTGCTCGCCGCCGTAACAAACGGGTATTTCCACTTCGCGCCCGCCTTTGTTTTTTCGCTTCGAGGCGACCGCCGCCGCCGCCTCGATCGCCGCCATCATTCGATCAGCGGCCGATCCCGCGCCCGGAGCGACAAACAACGGATCATAATGAACCGTGATCGTGGCATAGGCAGGCACGATGTCGGTCACACCCGGCAAAGAGGCTTCCGCAAGCGACTGAGCGATGCCCGTGGTCTTTTCCAATGCGGCGATATCCGTCTTCGCGTTGAAGCCGACCAGCACGGCGCCGTCACCCAAGGGCGTAAATTGCATGCATCTATTTGAAAGCATCGGTCGCTATAGCTCAAGACCCGTCGCGGGTAATCGCCGGAACAGACAAATTTAACAAACAATGCGCAGCGGACCATCCTTGCATTCTGATAAATTCTATAACGCCCTACTTTGGGCTGGTCCATTCGTGCCACTAAACCAACCCGCCTAAACTTCTCGATGATCCCTCCAAAATCTATTCCCCCATCCTCAAAACTTCGCCAATCAACCTTGGCAATCGCCCTTAGCCTCTTACTAGCCCTTCCGTCGACCAGCAGGGCGCTTCCCAGTTTCGCCCGTCAGATGGACATGTCATGCAGCGCCTGCCACGCCGACTTCCCGGTGCTCAACAACATGGGCCGTCAATTCAAGCTGAGCGGCTACAACATGAGTGCCGGCCAGACGGGACTGCCGCCCATCGCAGTCATGCTACAGCCCTCCTACACCCACACGCAGGCGAAGCAGCCCGGCGGTGCCGCCCCGAGTTTCAACAGCAACGACAATTTCGCGGTGAGTCAGGTGAGCCTTTTCTACGCAGGCCGACTCTTTGGCCCGTATGCCTCGAAGTTGTTTGGAGAAGAAACCGCCTCCTTCCTGAACAAAATCGGCATCTTTTCTCAGACCACCTATGATGGAGTCGCCAAGACATGGGCGTGGGACAACACGGAGATTCGCTATGCTGACGCCGGCACGATTGCCGGCCACGCGACCACCTATGGCGTCTATCTCAACAACAACCCCACCATGCAGGACCCTTGGAATACCACGCCGGTGTGGGGATTTCCCTTTTCAGGCTCAGGGCTGGCCCCCACCCCCACCGCCGCCACCCTCATCAACGGCGGTTTGGGCGGGCAGGTCGTCGGCCTGGGAGCTTATGCCATGTTCGACGGCAGCTTCTACGTTGATGTAGGCGCATACCGCACGCTAGGCACCCGCTTTCAAAACAACGTGGGGGTTGACCCGACGGGCGAGACGGAAATCTCCGGCCTCGCCCCTTACTGGCGTCTTGCCTACACCCGCCCCGTTGCCGGCGCCACGTGGGAAGTGGGCCTCTTCGGCATGAGTGCCAGCACCTATCCCGGCAGAAATGCAAACGCTGGAACGGACAAAATTAACGATGCAGGTATCGATTCTCAGATTCAAAAATCGAGCGGCGTGCATGACATCACCGGCCTTTTGAGCGTCATCTACGAACACGCTAACCGGGATGCGAGCCAAGCACTCGGCAACACCACAAAATCCTCGGACTCCTTGATCGAATACAAAGCCACGGTCGACTATCTTTGGGACAAAACCTACGGCGGCGCCGTGCAGTATTTCGCCACCCGGGGAAACGGCGACGCCCTCACGTATTCCAGCAGCGTCACCGGTTCGCCCAATAGCGACGGCTTCATCCTGGAAGCAAACTACCTTCCCTTTAATAAAAAAGGCGGCCCGTCCTTTTGGCCGAAGAGCAGCGTTAAACTCTCGCTCCAATATGTGATCTACAACCGCTTCGACGGATCGACCTCCAACATCGACGGCACCGGCCGATCCGCGAGCGACAACAACACCCTTTATCTTCAAGCATGGATCGTTTTCTAAAAACGAATGGACCGCTTGTAATTCTCGTTTCTTGACGAACACTCTGCTGTCCAAACCCATCTTCAGATCACATCAAAAACATGAAAATACTCAGTTCGTTTTCCCTGATCCTCGCGCTGCTGACTCTTGTGAGCGCCCCGATCGTCCGCGCGGATGCCGCCGCCGACGCCCAAATCGCTAAAGGTAAAAGCCTCTACACAAACTGCGTCGCCTGCCACCAGGCCACGGGTTTGGGCGTGCCTGCGGTATTCCCACCCCTCGCCGGTTCCGAGGTGGTAAACGGCAGCGAAGAACACCTCATCCGCATCCTCCTCCACGGCCTTTCGGGTAAGGTAACCGTTAACAAAGTCGTCTATAACGGCAACATGCCCGCCTTTGGCCAAGGTCTAGGCTTCAACTGGACCGACGAGAAGGTTGCCGCCGTGCTGACCTACGTTCGCCAAGCTTGGACCAATAAATCCGGCCCCATCACCAAGGATCAAGTGACGGCCATCCGCACCAAGGCCAACCGCAAAACCCCTTGGAACGCAGCCGAACTCGAAGCGATCAAGTAACTCCCTAAGCCCGGCTGGAGAAACGGTCTGCCCTATACAAACCGTCAATCTTAGCCGGGCCTTTTTTTGCCCAAAAACCGGGGGATTGATTTGCAGTCCGTGTTCTTATTGCGGAACTATAACTACCCATGTTTTTGCGTGTTCCCCTTTTCATCTTCGTCTCGGTTACTCTGTTGTTTGCCGCAGGTTGCCGTGATGCAAAAATCGCAACCTATCGCGTGCCACGGGAAACGCCTTCGGCCAAGGAGACAGGGATCGCACCGGCGGCCGAAGCAACCTCTTTGACGCCGGACCCGACGACGATTCCGATCGTTTGGCAGGCTCCCCCTACTTGGACGCCCAAGGCCCTGGGAACGATGCGCAAAGGCAGCTTCCTCATCCGTGGCGACGACGGCTCCGAAGCCGACGTCTCAATCATCTCCTTCCCTGGTTTCGCCGGGGGACTCGTCGAAAACCTCAACCGCTGGCGCGGCCAGCTCAAGCTTCCGCCGCTCACCGCCGAACAAATTGCGGGTGCGACTGCCGAGCTTTCCTCCGGCAACCTCAAGTTCACCGTCGTGGACTTCGTCGGCGAAGGCCCCGCCGGTCCAACCCGCATTATCGGTGCGGTCCTGGCTCTCAGCGACGAGACCTACTTCTTCAAGCTGATGGGACCGGATGTGTTCGCGGAAAAATCCCGCCCTGCCTTCATTGATTTCCTAAAGACCGTGAAAACCCGCTGAGCCATGCGCGATATCTGGTCCTCCTTTGTAAAGTTTTTCGTCTCGCTGCAGCTCACCGTCGTGCTGCTGTCGCTCTCCATCATCCTGATCTTCGCCGCGACGCTCGACCAAGTGAACCTCGGCATCTGGGCCGTGCAGGAAAAATATTTCCGCTCCCTCTTCGTGCTCTGGAACATCAAGGGCTTTCCCGTCCCTGTGTTCCCCGGCGGTTATTTCATCGGCGGACTCCTCTTCATCAACCTCGTCTCCGCACACGCCTTCCGCTTCAAGCTGACCTGGAAAAAATCCGGCATCTTCCTCACCCACTTGGGGCTCATGCTGCTCCTGCTCGGCGAACTCTTTACCGGCCTGTGGCAAAAGGAATACCAGCTCCGCCTGGACCAAGGCCAGACCCGCAGCTACTCCGAAAGCTACCGCGACAACGAACTCGCGATCACCGACGCCTCCGATCCGAAGTGGGACGAGGTCGTCGCCATCCCCGAAAAACGCTTGGCCTCCGGCGAACCCATCCAGGTTGCCAAGCTGCCGTTCCGCGTCGCCATCCGCTCCTACTATACCAACGCAACCGTGCAGATGCGCGACCAGCTGCCCAACGCCCCCGCCGCACCGGCGACCCGCGACATCGGCGCCAAGCTCGCGCTCTTTCCGATGGCTATCACCTACAAGCAGGATGATCGCAACCTCCCCGCCGCCGTCATCGAACTCTTCGGCCCCGAGGGTTCGCTCGGCACCTGGCTCGTCTCGACCATGCTGATGGAACCGCAGATCTTCGACTACGCCGGCAAAACCTGGCGCCTGTCCTTCCGCTTCGCGCGCAACTACCATCCCTACGCCATCACCCTGCTGAAGTTCTCGCACGACCGTTACCTCGGGACGGACATCCCGAAAAATTTTTCCAGCAAAATCCACGTCCGCTCCGACGACGGCAAGACCGACCGCGACGTGCTCATCTCCATGAATAATCCGCTGCGCTACGACGGCATGACGTTTTACCAGCAGAGCTTCGCCAACAACGACAACACCTCCATCCTCCAAGTCGTGCGCAACCCCAGCTGGCTGCTCCCCTACGTCGCCTGCATCCTGATGGGGCTCGGCCTGCTCGTTCAGTTCGGCATCCACCTCTTCGGCTTCTTCGTCAAACGCCGCACGGCTGTCTCGTCATGAAACGCCTCATCCCCCTCCTCGTCCTGCTCCTCGGCGCACTCTTCCTCGGCGGCTCCCTCCTGCCGCACAAAACGCCGTCCTCCTTCGACCTCGACGCCTTCGGATGCCTCCCCGTTCTCACCAACGGACGCATCAAACCGCTCGACAGCGTCGCCCGTAATTCCCTGCTCCTTCTGCAGGGACGCCAGAGCTTCAAGACCCCGTCCGGCGAATCGCTCACGCCCACCCGCTGGCTGCTCGACGTTTTCTTCCGCCCCGAGCTCGCCGACTCCTACCAGCATTTTGAAATCGTCCACCCCGACCTGCTCGAACTCTTCAACCTCAAGCCCGAGAACGGCGCCGGCAAAAAACGTTTCTGCTATAACCAGCTTATCGACCACCTCCAGGAAATCGATCGTCAGGCCACACTCGCCGAGTCCGTCGAGGCTCCCACGCGCAATAGCTACCAGCGCGCCGTGCTCAACCTTCGCGACCACGTCATCCTTTACCAGCAGTTGAAGCACAGCCTGGTGATGCCCGACGGCAGCGACTTCCTCGGCACGCTCACCTACCTCCAAGACCACGCCGCCGCCGCCAAGGACGCCATCCGCGCCCGCGAAGCCAAGAAACCCTACGACGAAAAACTTGCCGCCTTCGCGCTCGATGTCGGCGCCAGCTTCCTGCGCATGGCCCAGATCGGCAACCTGCTCCCGATTCCCCCGTTGCACGGCGGCGACAGCAAGACCGGCTGGCAGCAAACCGGCCAGTCCCTGCTGGAAACTTTCCAGACCGGCAGCGTCAACCCCTACGCCCTCACCTACGCCGGACTCGCCCACGCCTGGACACAGCAAACTTCCGGGCCGTTCAACACCATCCTCAGCCTCTACCGCTCCGAGCTCGATAAATCCTTCCCGTCGCTTCTCAAAAAAACCGACGTTGAAACCGCCTTCAACGCCGCCGCGCCTTTCTACAACAGCATGTATCTTTACGTGCTCGCGTTCCTGCTCGCTGTCTTCTCTTGGCTCAAGTGGCCCGATGTCCTCCAGAAATCCGCCTTTTATCTCGTGCTGCTCGCTTGGGTCGCCACCACCGCGGGCATCCTCGTCCGCATGTGGCTCGAAGGACGCCCGCCCGTAACCAACCTCTACTCCTCCGCTCTCTTC
>JANXRL010000150.1 GCA_025352985.1 Verrucomicrobiota bacterium | reverse complement strand
CCTCGACGAAGCCTCCGCCCTCTTCGACGGCGAAGACGTGACCGAGTCCACTTGGGACACCGAGAGCCTCCACCATCACCGCACCTACCCGTCCGACGAACTCGTCGCCCAGGAACGCCTCGCCGCCGAGGAAGAAGCCCGCCGCGCCTTCCTCGGCCAACTCGTCGCCTGGAAAAAAGACGGCTACGGCCTCGCCTTCGTCGTCTCCAAAGAAGGCGAGGAACAACGCGTCAAAGAAATCCTCGCCGAAGATTCCCGCTTCAAAGGCCTGCAACCGCTCTGGGTGCGCGGCTCGCTCAACGAAGGCTTCCGCTGCACCTACCGCGCCGACGCCGGCCTCCTCTGGTCCACGCTTCCCAAGCGCAAGCTCGGCGAGATCGGCGGCCTCGTCCTCGTCACCGAGACCGAACTCTTCGGGCGCCAGCGCACCCGCCGCGTTTCCACCCCGCAGCGCGCCCTCGTCCAACGCGCGCAGGTGGACCAGCTCCTCGACTTCTCCGAACTGGTCGAAGGCGATTTCGTCGTCCACCTCCAGCACGGCATCGCCCTCTACCGCGGTCTCACCAAACTCGATACGCGCGACGGCCTGCGCGAAGTCATCTCCATCGAGTTCGACGACGGTGTCACCCTCCACGTCCCGCTCCAGGAATCGCACCTCATCAGCCGCTACGTCGGCCTTGGAAAAACCAAGCCCCAGCTCGGCAAGATCGGCTCCGGCCGATGGGAAAAAACCCGCCAGGCCGCCGAGCGCGCCACCATCGACCTCGCCGCCGAGCTCTTAAAAATCCACGCCATGCGCGAGGCCCAGCCCGGCCACGCCTTCGACCCCGACAACACCTGGCAGAAAGAATTCGAAGGCTCGTTCCCCTTCACCGAAACCAAAGACCAGCTCACCGCCATCGAGGCCACCAAGGCCGACATGGAGCGCACCCGCCCCATGGACCGCCTCATCTGCGGCGACGTCGGCTTCGGCAAGACCGAGGTCGCCATCCGCGCCGCCTTCAAAGCCGTGCAAGGCGGCAAACAGGTCGCCATCCTCGTGCCCACCACGATCCTCGCGCAGCAGCACCTCAACACCTTTCGCGAACGCATGGCCGGCTACCCCATCGCCGTCGAGATGGTCAGCCGCTTCCGCACCAAGGGCGAAACCACCCGTATCCTTTTCGCCACCGCCGCCGGCCAGGTCGATATCCTCATCGGCACGCACAAACTCCTCGCCGACACCGTCGCCTTCAAAGACCTCGGCCTCGTCATCGTGGACGAAGAGCAACGCTTCGGCGTAAAACATAAGGAGAAATTAAAATCCCTGCGCGCGACCGTGGATATCCTTTCAATGTCCGCCACGCCCATCCCGCGCACCCTCTACATGGCCATGACCGGCGCGCGCGACATGAGCGTCATCGAGACCGCCCCCGTCAACCGCCACCCCATCCAGACCATCGTCAAAACCTACGACGACAAAATCGTCGTGGACGCCATCCGCCACGAACTCCGCCGCGGCGGCCAGGTCTTCTACCTCCACAACTGCGTGCAGACGATCAACCTCGTCGCCGCCCGCCTTGCCGAGCTGTTGCCCGATGTCACCATCGGCGTCGGCCACGGCCAGATGGACGAACACGACCTCGAACGCGTTATGACCGAGTTCGTCGCCGGCAAATACCAAGTCCTCGTCTGCACCACCATCATCGAGACCGGCCTCGATATCCCCAACTGCAACACCATCATCATCGAGGGCGCCGACCGCTTCGGCCTCTCGCAACTCTACCAACTCCGGGGGCGCGTCGGCCGTTTCAAGCACCAGGCCTACGCCTACCTCCTGCTCCACCGCCACACGCGCCTGGTCGAGATCACTCGCGAACGCCTCAACGCCCTCCGCACGCACAACCAGCTCGGCGCCGGCTTCCGCATCGCCATGCGCGACCTGGAGCTGCGCGGCGCCGGCAACCTCCTCGGCTCCCAGCAAAGCGGCCACATCATCGGCGTCGGCTTCGAGCTCTACTGCCAGTTGCTCCGCCAGTCCGTCGCCCGCCTGAAAGGCGAAAAACAAGCCTCCGCCATCCGCGCCAACGTGAAGCTAGATTTCGTCTTCGTCGGAGAATCCCCCTCGGAAGGAGAACGGACCTCCCGGTCCGTTTCGTCAGCCTCGTCCTCCTACCTCGCCATTAAAGACGCCGAACACGCCGCCGACGGGGCCGTCGAGGTCGCCAAGATCCAAGCCCGCATCCCCGCGACTTACATCACCGAGACCCGCCTGCGCATCGACCTCTACCGACGCCTCGCCATGGCCGACACCCCGCTCAAGTTGAAGGAAATCGAAAGCGACCTCCGCGACCGCTTCGGCAAATTCGGCGACGAAGTCCGCGCCCTCCTGCTCGTCACCGATATCCGCATCCGCGCGGAACAAAAGGGCATCGTGTCCGTCGAAACAGACTCCTCCCGTTTGAAGTGCATTCGCAACAGCGGACGCCGCGACGACTTCGTGATGATCAACGCCCGGTTTCCAAGGTTGACCACCCCCAAGCCCCTTCTACGGTTGAAAGAGATTATCTCGTTTCTGAACAATCTGCCCAATCCATGACGTTGAGTCGTTTCAGGTCCCTCGGCATCCTTATTGCCCTTATTCCCGTTTCCGCGTTTGCCCAGACGCCTCCGGCCTCGCCGGATGCGCCCAAGGCAGCCGCAAAAAAAGCGCCCGCAGACAACCTCGACCTGCGCTTCGCCAACGGCATCGTTGCCGTCGCCGAAGACAAAGTCATCACCGTCGATGATCTCCGCCGCGAGATCGCCCCCCGCGCGAATAGCATCCAGCGCGCCGCCACCAGCGAAAAGGACTTCAACGACCGCATGGAAGCCCTTCAGGACGACATCATCCAACAGATGATCGACCGCGTCCTCATCGTGAAGGATTTCAAGAAGGACGAGAAGCGCCACATCCCCGACAGCATCATCGACAACGCCATCGCCGAGGAGCAGATACGCCGCTTCGATGGCGACCGCTCCAAGTTCCTCTCCTACCTCCGCGCCCTCGGCATGACCTTCCGCGAATACCGCAAGAAGATGGAAGACGACATCATCTACGACTACATGCGCGGCCAGCAGCACCGCAACCAGGCCGTCGTCAGCCCTGCGCGCGTGGAAACTTTCTATTACGAGAACAAGGACCGCTTTTATCAGGAAGACCAAGTCCGCATGCGCATGATTGCCCTCAACCGTGCCGAAGGCGAAACCGACGAACAACTCCTCGCCAAGGCCGACAAGATTGAGATCCGTTTCAAAACCGGCGAAAAATTCGACGATCTCGCCCGCGAAGTCAGCCAAGACGCCAAGCGCACCAAAGGCGGCGACTGGGGCTGGCAGCGCAAGACCGACCTCAAGGCCGAGTTCAGCGACCCTCTCTTCAAGCTCGAAAAGGGCCAGCTCACCACGCCCATCATCACCGCAGAAGCCGCCTACATCCTCTACGTCGAAGACCGTAAACTCGCCGGCGTTCAACCCCTTGCCGACGTCCGCGACCAGATCGAGAACAACCTCGCCAACCAAATGGCCCAGCAGTCGGAAAACAAATGGCTCGAACGCCTCCGCCGCAACGCCTACATCCGTATTTACTGAGTAGCCAAACCTCGGATGATTTTCAGGCCGGCCCCGCCAAGGACCGGCCTTTTTTGTCGTCTCCCCCGGTATGCAAGGTGCTCTTAGCTCACAAAAGCGCCACCCGCCATGAGCACCCCCTATCTGCCCGACAACCGCCTCAGGACTACCGCTGTCTCCGAACGCCCGCAGGAACGCCTCGAACGCCACGGTGCCACCGCCCTTAGCGACACCGAGCTCCTAGCCATGCTCCTGCGCAGCGGCACCCGTGGCCACGACGTGCTCACCCTCTCCTCCCGCCTCATATCCGAAGCCGGCAGCCTCTCCGGTCTCATCAAGTGGAAGGAGACTGACTTCAAAAAACTCAAGGGCATCGGCCGCGTGAAAGCGCTCCAACTCATCACCGTCATGGAAATCGCCCGCCGCGTGCTCAGCCAAGATGCATCGGCTGACCCCATCATCAACGACGCCGAATCGGCCGTCGACTACCTCCGCACCCTCGCCCACGGCCTGAACGTCGAAAAATTCTGGGTGCTCTGCCTCAACCGTAAAAACCGCCTCATCAAATGCGTGGAGGTCAGCTCGGGCACCGCCACCAGTTCGCTGGCTCATCCGCGCGAGGTTTTCCGTGAAGCCATCCGCGAATCGGCCACCGCCGTGATCTGCGCCCACAACCACCCTTCCGGAGACCCTGCGCCCAGTTCCGCCGATATCAAGATCACCCGCCAGCTCCGCGAAGCCGGCCAGGCGGTGGACATCCACCTGCTCGACCACGTGATCCTGGGAAACCCGGTCGCCGATCCACTCGGACGCGGCTACTACAGCTTTCGCGAAGGCGGGCTTATTTAAAAACAGACGCGACTCTTGGTGGCGTTGCCTCCTCCAGACACAAAAAACCTCCCCGTCATAGGGAGGTTTTTAGAAAAACTGGTGGTGGAAGCCGGAGTCGAACCAGCGAACGCGTGAGCGGGAGGATTTACAGTCCCCATCCTTTGGCCACTTGGATATTCCACCAAAACAGAAGGGACAAAAAGGCGTTTCCCCCAGGTTAGTTCAAGTCCCAATTTGGGGAATTTCCGTTTCCCCGTCCGTCTTGCTTAACGCCTTGTCCGCACCACTGTAAAGCTCACCCTCCACCATGACCGAGGAAGTCACTGAAGTTGTCAGCACCAGCTACCTTTCCCACCTGCTAACGGTGGGTGGTTTCATGCTGGCCGTCTTCGCCATCGCGCGCCTCGTCAGTGAAAAACGCCAGCCTAGCAACACCCTCGCCTGGCTGCTTGGCATCGTGCTCGTGCCCTACGTCGGTGTGCCGCTCTTCCTGATCTTCGGCGGGCGCAAGCTCCGCCGCCTCGCCGCCCGCAAGCGCCGCCTCGCCCCGCACCTGCCCGGAGTCCGCGCCGCCTGCGAGGACACCGCCTCCCTTCCCACCGTGCACGCCATCTGCAGCACGGGCGGAAGCCCCCCCGCCGGCGGCAACGCCGTGCGCCTCGTCACCACGGGAGAGCAGGCCTTCGCCGAGCTGGAGGAATGCATCCGCAGCGCCCGCCACTCGATTCACATCACCACGTTCATCCTGAGCCGCGACGAAACCGGCCGGCGCATCGTGAACCTCCTCGCCCAGCGCGCCCGTGAAGGCGTAAAGGTGCGCCTCCTCCTCGACGCGGTCGGTTGCCTCATTTCCAGCCGTCGCTTCGTGAACCCGATCCGCAAGGCCGGCGGCGAGGTCGTCAGGTTCATGCCGGTGGTCCCGCTGTCCAGCCGCGGCTCGGCCAACCTCCGCAATCACCGTAAAATCGCCATCTTCGACCAACACACCGCGATCATCGGCGGACACAACCTCGCCCGCGAATACATGGGCCCGCAGTTCTGGAAAAAACGCTGGGCCGATTTCGGCGCGGTCATCGATGGCCCCGGCGCCGCCCTGCTTAACGAGGTTTTCCTGGCGGACTGGGCCTTCGCCAGCGGCCAGTCACTCGACACCTTGCACCAGGAACTAGATCCGGCCGCCGTGCGCGGCAAGGGCGAGGCCGAGCTGCAGATCATCGCCAGCGGCCCCGATGTAAATGGCGACCCGCTCTACGAAGGCATCGTCTCGATGATCCAGGAGGCCGAGCAAAGCATCTGGATCGTCACGCCCTACTTCATCCCAGACGAAGTGCTGCTCCGCTCGCTCATAGTCAAAGCCCGCGCCGGCAAGGACGTGACGCTCATCATCCCCACCCGCTCCAACCACCCCGTCACCGACTACGCCCGTCGCCACTACGTGCGCGAGCTTCGCAAGGCCGGCGCGCGCATTCTCCACTACAACCGCGGCATGATGCACTCCAAGGCCATCATCGTGGACGACCGCATGGCCTTGCTGGGCTCGGCCAATTTCGATCTGCGCAGTCTTTTCGTCAACTTCGAGATCGGCGTGATGATCTACTCCGTGCCCGAGGTGCTGGCCATGCGCCACTGGGCGGGCGAACTCATCCGCGATTGCGTCGAGCCAAAGCCCGAAAAGCCACGCCGTTATCGCTTCGTCGGCAATCTGGCCGAAGATCTCAGCCGCCTGCTCGCGCCGCTGCTGTGAGGTAGGGACGGACCGCCGGGCCGTCCGTTCCGAAAAAAACGTCCGTCGATCCCGGCGGGCCCAGCGGTCCCGCCCTGCCCGCTCACCCTTGCAGCAGCTTGTAGTTGACCGCGTCGGTCAGCGCCTCCCACGAGGCGTCGATGATGTTGTCGCTCACGCCGACCGTCCCCCAGACCTCGCGGCCGTCGCCGGATTCTATGAAGACGCGCGTGCGGGCGTTCGCGCCGGAACGGCTGTCGAGAATGCGCACCTTGTAGTCGCGCAAATCCACGGTCTGGAGCTGGGGATAGACGGATTCGAGCGCCACGCGCAAGGCCTTGTCGAGCGCGCCCACGGGACCGGTGCACTCGGCGACGGTGTGCGTCGAGTGGCCGTTGACCTTGAGCTTCACGGTCGCCTCGGAAACGGACTCGGTTCCGCGCCGCTCCACGCTCACGCGGTAGCCCTCGACCTCGAAAAACGTCTTCGCCTGGCC
>JANXRL010000144.1 GCA_025352985.1 Verrucomicrobiota bacterium | reverse complement strand
GTCGAACGAACGGTTCCGCACCGCGCCCTTCAAAATCCAATCCGGCCCCACGCGTCTCGAACGCATGCTGCGCGACGGTCGCCATGCCCTCGCCGCCGCGTGCGCGCATCCGTCTGTCGTCGGCTACGAGTGGGCGCGCTGGGCGGACGAGGCCGACGAGACGCCGCCGTTTGGCGCGGGTCTGGTGCATGTGGACGACCGCGAGGCGGTCGAGCACACGGAGCTTTTTGCGCAGATCAACGCCCGGGCCGAGCGCTTGCGTCGCCGGGCGGCCTCCTGATGCTTTTTTTGCCATGCCTATCGCCGACCACGCCACTTACCTGAAGTCCAAAATCCGCATCGTGCGCGACTGGCCCAAGCCGGGCATAAACTTCCGCGACGTCACGACGCTCTTCCAGGATCCCGAGGCGTTCCGCGTGGCGGTCGAGGCGTTCGCGTTCGATTGCCGCCGGTTTAAAATCAACCTCATCGCGGCGGTGGATGCGCGCGGCTTCATCATCGCCGGCGCGCTCGCCTACCAGCTGCACCAGCCGTTCATGCTCGTGCGCAAGAAGGGTAAGCTGCCCTTCCGCACCGTCGCCGCCGACTACGATCTCGAATACGGCAGCGCCACCATCGAGATCCACGCCGACGCCTGCAAGGCCGGCGACCGCGTGCTCATCGTTGATGACCTCATCGCCACAGGCGGCACCGTGCTGGCCGCGACTAAACTCATCCGTGCGCTCGGTGCCGAGGTCATCGGCGTGGCGGCGATCATCGACCTGCCGGAGCTCGGCGGCTCCAAGAAACTGCGCGCGGCCGGCTTGAACGTCCACGCGCTATGTGAGTTCAGCGAGACGGAGTGAGGCGGCGGTTTTTTTCCAATGAGCCACACGATCTGGTGCAACGCCGTGCTGGCTGAACCCGCAGAGCGCCTACTTGTCGGCGGCCTTGCGAAGCACCGCTTGGTCTTCGCCGAGAAACGCTCCGCCTCGGTGCTGGTCGCCGGTCCGGCCGATCCCGCGATGGCGGAGGCCGACGTCGTCTTCGGGCAGCCCGCTGCCCACGAGTGTCTGCGGCTGACGCGCATCAGGTGGGTGGCGGTCACGAGCGCCGGTTACGGGCGCTACGACACGCCGGATTTTCTTGAAGCGTTTCGCGCGCGCGAGGCGGTGTTCTCGACGAGTTCGACGGTCTTTGCCGAGCCGTGCGCGCAGCACGTGATGGCGATGATGCTCGCGCTCGGCCGACAGTTGCTCGCCTCGCACGCGGAGCAGCTCGGCGAGCGGCAGTGGAAGTTTTCCGAACGTCGGTCGGCGTCGGTGTTACTCAACGGCCAGACCGTGCTGATGCTCGGCTACGGCACGATCGCGCGTCGGCTGACCGAACTGCTCGCGCCCTTCGGCGTGAAAATCTACGCGGTGCGCCGCAAGGCCCGCAGCGAGCGCGGCGTGCACATCATTTCCGAGGATCGTATCACGGCGGTGCTGGCCGAGGCCGACCACATCGTGAACCTGCTTCCGGACAACGAGGCGACGCGCAACTACGTCAACGCCCGCCGTCTCGATGCGTGCAAGCCGGGCGCGCGTTTCTACAACATCGGTCGCGGCACCACGGTGGACGAGCGCGCGCTTGTGAAGGCGCTCGAAAGCGGAAGGCTCGGCGCGGCCTACCTGGACGTTTTTGCGGAGGAACCGTTGCCGCCATCGAACCCGCTTTGGACGGCGCCCAACTGTTTCATCACCCCGCACACGGCGGGTGGCCGCAGCGACCAGGACGCGGCGCTGGTGAAACACTTTCTGGCGAACCTCGCGGCCTTTGAAAACGATGCATCGGCGATGGCGGATCGCGTGGTGTAGCCTAGGGTTGTCTGCCGCCGTCCGCAGTCGCTCAGAAGTGCCAGTAGCCTTCGGTGAACATGTGGTTGCCGTTGACGATTTCCCATTTGGCCGGCGTGTAGAGGGCGTTGGGTTTGGGGGGCACGACCCACCGGCCTTTTTCCCACACGTAGCGACTGCTGTAAAAACGCCAACTGCCCGGCTGCCAGACGAGTTTCGGGTCCGGCGACTTGCCGGGCGCTTCCGCTTTGGGTTCCGGGGTTGCCCCGTTCACCTCGATCACCGAGGCAACGGGCGGGGGTGTGCCGGGCTGGACCACGATTTTGATCGGGGAGGGGGTTTCCTTGAGGATTTTAATTTGGTTTGGGACGCGGTCGGAACCGATGCCAGCCGACGCGCAGCCTGACAACAGGGTCAAGCCGATGCAGCCGGTCATCATCGCAAGCGAACGCCCAAAACGGACGGAGGGGTTGCGGGTGCAGGCGGCCAGGTGAGAGATAATCATTGAAAGAGTGAGAAGAGGATCAGAGGCCGGCGTTTTTTTTCCAGGCGTCGCGCTCTGCGTTTATTTTGCGCCACTTGGTGCGGTTATCGGATGGAGGAAGCTTGCTGAGCGGTTTTGCTTTAGAAAGTTTTTCTGCGCGGAGTTTTTCATAGTTGTTCCACCGCTCCTGCGCAAGCGTGCCGTCCTTGAGAGCGGCGAGCACGGCGCAACCGGGCTCGTTGCTGTGGCCGCAGTTGGTGAAGCGGCAGGTCGCCGCGAGCGCCTTGATATCGCTGAACGCCTCTTCCACGCCGTCCTCAACGCCCCAGAGCTGGAGCTCCCTCATGCCGGGCGTGTCGATCACGAGCGCGCCGGAGGGTGTGAGCACGAGTTCGCGGCGGGTGGTGGTGTGGCGGCCTTTGCTGTCCTTCTCGCGGACCTCGGCGGTGGGCATGGAGTCGTCGCGAGTGAGGGCGTTGATGAGGCTGGATTTGCCTACGCCGGAGGAGCCGATGAAGGCGAGGGTCTTGCCGGGCTGCGCGTAGTTGGCGGCGAGCGCCTTGAGGCCCTTGCGGGTGTGGGCGCTGGTGATGAACACGGGCACGCCGGGGACGAGCGTCTGGATGTCGGCGCGCACTTCCTCGGCGTCCTCGCAGACGTCGGACTTGTTGAGGATGACGATGGCCTCGGCGCCGCTTTCCTTGGCGGCGACGAGGAAGCGCTGGATGCGCTTGGGGTTGAAATTGCGGTCGAGGCCGCTGACGAGGAACACCGTGTCGATGTTGGCGGCGATGATCTGCTCGATTTCCTCGGATCCGGAAGCGCGGCGGGAAAACTTGGTGCGGCGCGGAAGCACGAAGTGGAGGTCGGCGCGCTGCTCGCCGGCGCGGCGTTTCACGGCGACCCAATCGCCGACGGCGGGGAACTGGTCGGGCGTGAGGTTTTTGTGGAAGAATTTTCCGCCGCATTCGCCGAGCACCTCGCCGTCGGCGGTGTGGACGGCGTAGAAGTTCCGCCGCAGTTCGCAGACCACGCGGGCGGGCTCCAGACCCGCGGCGGCGTGCGGCGCGAAGGCTTGGATGAGGGTGTCGTTCCACCCGAGGTCGGCGAGAGTCATAATTAACGTGCGGCGGGGCCGGTGTCTGCCGATGACAAACGATCGCCTCCTTTCATGCAACTCCCCGCCATCGCCGTGCGGATCAACCTAGGTCGATGACGCGGCGGGCCTTGTCGGGATTCTGGCGGTAAAACAAAGCGGTCATGCCGACGGCGCCGGCGAGGACGCAGCGGCCCTGGTCGGCGATGTGGGCGATGAGTTCGGAGCGTGTCTGGCGGTCGGCGCCGAGGAAGCGGAGTTTCACCAGCTCGCGGGCGTTGAGGTGGTTCTGGAGTTCCTTGAAAAATTCGTCGGTGAGGCCGCCTTTGCCGACCTTGAGGGCGGGCTCCATCGTCTGGCCGAGGCTGCGGAGAAACGTTTTCTGCGCGCCGGTGAGGGGGAAGTCATACATGTGGCGACGAGGCAACGCGGGCGGGCGGACGGTGGCAAAGAAAATGAGCGCGGGGTCACCACCTCCACCGCACGCCGCCTCGGATTGTTCGCGGGGGGGCGATGTTGACGACGCCGGGGGACGGGAGGCCGGTTTCCACGGTGGCGGCGAAGAGGTTGTCGATGGCGGCGAAGACTTCCCAGCCGTGGGCGAACTTGCGCGAGACGCCGAGATCGACGGTGGTCGCGGGCGCGAGGCGGAGGGTGTTGGCGTCGTCGTCATACTGGGCGCTGATCCAGCGGAGGTTGGCGGTGATATCAATTTTACAGGGCGCGGACCAGCGCAGGCCGGCGGTGAGCGTGTTGACCGGGACTTGGGCGAGGCGTTTGCCATCGAGGCTGCTGGCGGCTCCGCCGCCGTCGATCACGCGGGCGTCGCAGAGGAGGGTGTCGGCTTCGAGGCGGAGCGTGGGGAGCGCCTGCCAGTGCGCGCCGGCTTCGAGGCCCATCACGCGGACGAGGTCGAGGTTCTGGCGCTGGCGGGTGTTGGGCGGGACGATGGTGACGTTGGCCACGGCGTTGCGGATTTCGTTGGCGAAGCCGGTGAGCGTGAAGCCGGCGTGCGGATTGCCGAAGTCCACGCCAACTTCGCCGCCGGTAAGTTTCTCGGGCTTCAGATCCGGGTTGGCGTCGGTCGTGACGGAGCCGACTCGGAAGGGGCGGTAGTATTCGTTGAGTGTGGGGACGCGGAAGGCCTCGTAAACGGAGGTGCGCGCGCGGATACCGGGCGCGGCCTGCCAGACGAGGCCGGCGTTGGGGCTGAAGGCGTAGCCGTCGTGGTCGGCGTAGTGGTCGTCGCGGGTGGCGATGCCGGTCGAGGGGGAGAATTCGTAGCGGTGGCCGTCGGTGTTTTGCCAGTAGTCGAGGCGAGTGCCGAGCGAGCCGCGCCAGTCGGGCGCGAGCACGCGTTCGTGAGTGGCGAAGACGCCGAGGAACGTCTGCTCGCCGCCGGCATAGCGGCGGCGGGTGAACTGGTTGAGCGGCACGCTCCAGAGGTAATCTTCGCGCGTCTCGCCATCGACCCAGCGGATGTCGGTGCCGGCGGTGGTGGTGGCATCGGGGTCGTGCGCCCAGGTGGCGGTGAACGCGGCGCCGGCGGCGGTGGAGGGGACGTCGTATTGGTTGCTTGCGGGCGTCTCGGCGGTGCGGGCGGCGTTGACCGAGGTGAAGAAGGAGGAAAACGACTGGGTCTGGCCGTAGATGACGGCGGACCACGCGCTCACGCCGTCGGCGTCGTTGTCGGGCTCGCCGAGGAGTTTCGCGGAGAGGAAGGCTTCGTGGGAGGCGTTGCGCTGGAGGGGCGTGCCGTTGCCGCGATCCTCGGCGTAGGCGCGGGTGTCTATGATGAGCGTGGTAGTGGGGTTGAGCGCGGCGAGGAAGGTCGCCTGGGCGCGCTGGTAATCGAGTTCGGCGGGACGGTCGATGAGTCCGGGGTTTTCAACGAGATCGGCGCCGCCGGTGTGAAAGGCGGCGGCGTCCACGCGGACGGCGGTCGTGCCGCTGGCGGATGCGCGGGTGACGACGGTTTCGCCGCCGAAGGTGTCGCGATCACCCGCGGTTGCCTCGATTTCACCTTGGTTGGAGGCAGGCAGGGCGGTGAAGAGTTGCACGGTGCCGCCGAGGGCGGCGTTGCCCCAGAGAGTGGAGCCGCCGCCGCGCACGATCTCGGCGCGGTCGAGCGCGAGCTTGGGGAGTTTGGTCCACGCGACCCAGCCGCCGAAAGGATCGTTGAGCGGCACGCCATCGAGGAGCACGAGCGAGCGGCTGGCTCCGCTCGGGCCGAGGCCGCGCAGCGAGACGCCTTGGGCGGTGGGGTTGGCGATGAGGCTGCTGCTTCGGCGAAAAAGAGAGAACGCGGCGGACTGGCGCAGCGTGTCGTCAATGGTCGCGGCGGGGGAGTTGTGCAGATCGTCGGCGGTGAAGATGTCCACCGTGACGGGCAGGGTGGCGGCAGCCTGCGGCGTGCGCGTGGCGGTGACGACCATCGAGGGCAGCTCGATGACCGGCGGCGGCGAGGATGGTGCTTCCTGCGCGGCCAGCGGGCATGTCAGCAAGACGAGTGTGCCAAGCGAAAGACGGGGGAGTTTAGATTTCATCTTCATGCACGGACCGGAACTCGCCCGGAGCGAGCTTGCCGAGGGTGAGGCGGCCGAATCGGGTGCGGTGCAGCGTGAGCACAGTCGCGCCGGTGGCGGCGAACATGCGGCGCACCTGGTGGTATTTGCCCTCGGTGAGGACGAGGTCGGCGGTGCGTGGCGTGGAGGGGTCGAGACGGAGTTCGGCTGGGGCGCAGGGATCGTCTTCACCGTCTAGGACAAGTGTGCCGGCGGCGAAGAGCGGGATCAGGTCGGGCGACAGGTCGCGGTCGGTGGTGGCGCGGTAGAGCTTCGGGACCTTGTGCTTGGGCGAGGTGTATTTGTGGACGAACTCTGTCTGATCAGTGAGGAGGATCAGGCCTGAGGTGTCCTTGTCGAGGCGGCCGATGCTGGTGACCTGGGGATTGCGGGCCTGCCAGCGTTCGGGGAGCAGGTCGTAGATGCGCGGGCCTTCGCGTTCTTCGTGCGAGCAGACGAGGCCGAGGGGTTTGTTGAGCAGCAGGAGCAGGCCATCGGGATGGTCGAGAGGTTCGCCGTCGATGCGCACATCGGCGGCGGAGACCTTGCCGGAGGGATCGCGGACGGCTTGGCCCTTCACGGTGACGGCGTGTTTTTTTAGGAAATCGCGGGCTTCGCGGCGGGAGCAGTAGCCGAGGTTGGCGAGGAGTTGGTCGAGGCGGCGCATGGGATGGGACGAATCAGTGGCCGCAAAAAGCGGCGAAAACACAAAATCTTTTGCAGCCTTGCGCTCTTTTGCGGTCTATAAACGTATATCTTCCATGATTCGTTGGCTTCTTTTTCTTTTGGCGCTGTCGGTGACGGCGGCCGCTTTGCTCACGGTTTTAAAGGCACCGACCTTGTTTTTGTGGAAGGTCTCCATCTTGGCGGGGGAGTTCGGGCACCTGCTGGTGGTGGTTCCGTTGCTGCTCATCTGGCTGGCGTGGGCGCATGGCGGGCGACTGGGAATGCCTATTTTGGTTCTGTGTGTGTTGGCCATCGGGCTGTTGCTCCGGCCCGTGGTGCAGGCGGCCTTCATGGGGCCGAAGTTGCCCGCGCAACTGGAGAAGGCTTTTGGCGCGGTGGAGCTGAGGCGCGCGCCGTTTTCGTTCGCAACGCTTCTGCATGTCATGCCCGAGGAGGTAAAGGTGCGTGGCTTGGAGTGTATATGTGAGGACTCGAAGGAGCCCCTGGCGTTGGATTTTTATCCGGCCGCCGGACGGACCACGCCTGCGCCGTGCGTGGTGGTGATTCACGGCGGAGGCTGGGACAACGGCGACCGCACGCAGATCGCGGGGATGAACCATTATCTGGCGCAGCGCGGCTACGCGGTGGCGGCGATTTCCTACCGGCTGGCGCCAAAAAATGTCTGGCCGGCGCAGGCCGACGACATCGGGGCGGCGATAGCATTTCTCAAGCAGCAGGCGGGCGTGCTCGGCATTGATCCGACGTGTTTTGTGCTGCTGGGACGCTCGGCGGGCGGGCAGCTAGCGACGGCCTATGCCTATGGCCGTCCTGATCCGGCGGTGCGCGGGGCGATCTCGCTTTACGGTCCGCAGGACCAAGTCTTCGCATGGCAGTTTTCGCGCGAGGACGATATTCTCAACGCCACGAAACTCCTTCGCCAGTTCCTCGGCGGGACACCCGAGACGGCGGCGGCGGCCTACACCTCGGCGTCGGCTTACCTGATCGCGACTAAGGATTCACCGCCGACACTGATGGTGCACGGGGCGAACGACGCTCTCGTGTGGCACAAGCAGAGCGAACGGATGCACGCGAAGCTCGACGGACTGGGTGTGCGCAACGCATTTGTTTCGCTACCGTGGGCGACGCACGCGTTCGATTATAACCTCTACGGCCCGTCCGGCCAGCTCACGACCTACTCGATCGAGTGGTTCCTGGCGGCGGTGACGAAGTGAACGCAGGCAGGTAGTCGTATTTCGGATAACGGGCAGGCAACGGCCAACTTAAAGCCATGATGCGGGACATGCAGGGTTGCTAAGCCGGTGAGCTGTGTTTCGGCTGGTGGCGATTTTTGGCGTCAGCACCTCCCCCTTGTTTATCCCCATGAGTGTCCTTGTGTTTTCATCCTGCATGTCGGTTCCGCGAAAACTTCTTCGCGTTGGTTTTGTCGGTGTGGGCTTTTTTGGATTGTTGGTAGCGAGCCGGGCCGAAAACCTGCCGACGCCGACGGATGGTGAGAGCGACGTGCCGGCCGACTTGCGTGCAGCGCTCGGCTGGTCGGTGCCAGCGAAGGAAAACTATAACGCCTATGAAAACGGCTCGGCATTTGCCGTAAAAAGTGATCCGACAAAATGGATGGCTTCGGTCACTCTTGCTGATGCGTGGGTGGCGGCCGCGCCGGAGTTTGCGCGCAATCCCATCGAGCAGTTGTTTCGACGCATGGCCCGCATTGAGGCTCTGGTGCTAAATGCCACCGATCCCGCGATTCGGAGCCGCCTGCAAAAAGAGCGCGTGGAACTGGTCGCCCTCACGCAGGGCCTGCGCAACACGAAGCCGGCGCTTCTTCCGGTTTGGCAGTCGCGGCAACTCGCGAATGCGGCGGAAAATATGAACAAGCAACTGGGCGAATGGCTGGCGGATTCGACGGCGGAACGGCTGGCGGTGTTTCGCGAGGTGCTGGCGACGTTGCAACCGCCGGATCGTGCGAAGCTCGCGGCGTCCTACGGCGGAGAAGAAAAGCTTGCGGCGTTGCTTGCGGCCGCTCGCGAATACCGATCCTTGGTTACAGCCGTGAATACAGTGAGGAACGGCACAGATTTGACGGGCGATGCAAAGAAGCAGGCGCTGGCGAAGGCCATGAGCACTCTCGGGTTTTTTCAAGGCTACCACTATGACGACAAAGAACTGGGGCGTTTGCTCAATGACGAGGATCTTGCCGGTGAGCTGGCGGAGGATGATGGCAATACTCGCGTGAGCAATATCACCGTCCCCGAGCTGGTGGAGTTGACGGATTCCGCCGGCGCGGAGGCATTGCTGCGCGAAGTTTATGCGCTGCCCGTGAATGTTAATTTTCATAATGCACCTCACACGCGGGAACTGGCGAAAGCCCTTGTCGTCGCAGGTAAAATTACACCCAAGCGGATACCTTGGGCGCTCTTGGTCTGGCCGGATGAAACCGTCAACGAAGCCGGTGCGAAGGAACTAGTCTCCGTGTATGATGCGTTGAAGCCGCGGTTTGCCGAGTTGGCAAAGCCGGCGAAGATTACGGATTCGGAAATCAAGAGCGGTTTCTCGCGGATTGCGTCGGCGCTGGCCGGGCTGGGGCGCAAGGACGAGGCGGCGGGGTTGTCGCAGGCGGCAGGTCAGCTTTCACCGGATTTCCCCTACCACGGATCCGTGGACAAGGCGTTCGCGGTGAAGGTCTGGGATTTCCTGGCCGGTTCGAGGGGCGCCGACGCCAATGCCGAGGATTGGAACACGTTGAGCGAACTCGCTCCGCAGGCGGGACGAAGCGAGGCATTGGTGGCGTTTGCGGTGAATCAAGCAAAGGCCGCGCCTGCGGGCTCGGTGCTCGCGACGACGTGGCAATCGCGGCAAGGCTGGGCGTTGGTCGCAGCCGATGATCCCGATGCGGCGCTTGCGATTCTCGTGCCGATTTTCGAGCGTGCGCCGATGAGCGACGGCAAGGATGCCGTTCAAAAATGGACCGAATCGGCGGAACGGTTGCTCAAGCTCGCCATCGCCTTGGACAAGGCTGATCTCGCCGCGAAAATCCGCGCCGTATTACTGGTCAACTTTAAGGATGCGAAAGGCTCGTTTTGGGAAAACAGCTCGCTGTTCGGGGAATTTTCCAGCGAGGAAATCGCCGCTTCGCATGCGGCCTTGATCGAGCAGCTTCTGCGCAATCGCTTGACGGCGAAACCCGTCTCGGCCGCCTCATCATATGAGGATGACGAGACGATGAGGAGTTTTTCGGGAGACGAGTATAATGCTTGGCTGGCCGATGTGATGGCGCGCCAAGGTCGCCATGCGGACGTTGTTAAATGGCTGGCCGAGTCGCCGTATTGGTCCAACCGCGATCTCGCGCAGTCCCTGCGCACGGGCGGCGGGAATGGTTGGCGGCCGCTGGCGTTGGTCGCGGCGGAATCGCTGCATGCAACCGGTGACGACGCGAAAGCGATCACGATTCTGGAGGCTTATCTTTTGGGTCATTCGGCGAGCGATCCCGCCTATACGCTCTACACTGCGATTCGCGGAAGCGCGGCGATTCTGTTTTTGGAAAAGTTGCAGGCGATGGATCACTACGAGGAGCGTCCGCTCATCTGGAAGGCGAACGTGCTCCTCGCGGCCGGCCGGATCGATGATGCGGAGACGACAATAAAACAAGCCATCGCCATCGATCCTTCCGATGGCGGCACCCCTCACGGGGATCGCATGCGCGCCTATGCGGTCGCGCGCGAGATTGCCTTGAAA
Organism: Verrucomicrobiota bacterium; assembly: GCA_025352985.1. GTDB lineage: Bacteria > Verrucomicrobiota > Verrucomicrobiia > Opitutales > Opitutaceae > Rariglobus. The sequence continues at coordinate 13,426 of JANXRL010000144.1, read as the reverse complement.
AAAGGTGACGCGAAACATGCGGAATTTCTGGGTGGCGTGGTCGCGGCGATTCGCCAGGCCGAAGCGGCGGACGATCTGGTCGAGGCTGGCTTGATCAGTCGCGCCATCGTGGAATACCGGCAGGCGCTCTATTCCTTTTCCGACGCTTACTGCATTCAATCGCGTCTGGCCATCCGCCTTGCTGGCGAAAACCGGATGGACGAGGCGATCGAGCATTACAAGAAAGCCTATGAGTTGATGCCGGACAGTTTTGGACGTGTGGAAAGCCACTGTTTCGGTTGCGAAAAAGCGTTTGCGGGAGAACAGCCGCAGGCCATTGCCGAGCGGGTGTTTGCCGCGCTGATCGCCAAGCCTCCGGTGAAGCCGCAGGCGTTTTATCTGATGGGCTACCTGCGCGTGGAGCAGGAACGCTGGGAGGAGGCGGCGGGGTATTTCACTCAGGCGGTCGAGGCTGACCCCGAGTATCTGAACGCGTGGGACAAGTTGTCGGAGGTGCTGCCGCATACCGAGCGTCCGCGCACCGAGCAGGATCGGGTGGCGGTTCAATTATTCGCGTTGGATCCTTACCAGCGCCATGGGTCCTCCGGCTGGAGAAAAGTCCGGGATATTCCGGCGTTGTGGAAGATGGGTGCCGCCGTTGACCGCTCGGACGGGACCGTGCCGGGAAAACTTTATCCGTTGGGCAACTTATCCGGGATGCCTCCTTCCGGGCGATCTTCATATTCCCGTTATCGTTCGCAAGAGGATGATGTTTCGCCGGCGGGATTGGTGTCCCAGCATGAAATCGTTCGGATGATCGTGAACGAGCTGGATAGCCTGTATGGGTTTAAGCAACGCATGTAATAAGACCGGCTTTCCGGTGGCGACTGCGTCACCCTCGCGTGCACACCTAAAAACCCCCGTCGTTTATAGCGACGGAGTCTTTTTCCAACGGAGGCCGGATTTTATTTACGGGTTGGGTCCGGTGCGCATTCTACGCCATTAAATTACATGCAAACTCTGCTGCTTCCTCTCCTTGCCCAGGTTTCCACTCCGTCTGACTGGCATGCCGTTTCGCTCGGCCAGGGACTGCTCTATATGGTGATTTTCGCCTTGGTCGGCATCGCGCTCGCGATCCTTGGCTACAAGCTTTTTGACTGGGCAACCCCCGGGAAGCTGCACGAGGAAATCATCCAGAATAAAAACGTCGCGGCCGCCCTCGTGGGCGGAGCGGTGATCATCGGCGTGTGCATCATCGTGGCGGCGGCCATCGTGGGGTGAAGCGCCGTCGCGACATCTATGCCGATGGTGGCCGGCGCGAATTCGAACAGGTGCGCGCGTCACGGGATGTTAAAATTTACCTGTTGGTCGCGGCCGGGGCGTTTGGCCTGCCGTTGATCATGACCATGGCGCAGTGCTCGGCGGACGATGAGCCGCCGGCGCCGCAGGTCGCGTCCAGCCAGATATACGCCAACAACTCCTTTCTGCCCGGCGCCGGGTATTACCATGCGCCTTATCATGCATGGTTCCCCGTTCCCTATAATCAGCATGATGCGCGTGGCTGGTATCGCGGCGGCCAGTGGCGTGCGCAGCCGGATGATCAAGATCCGAACCAGGTCTCCTTTGGCGGCAGCGGGTCGCATACCGGCGCCGGCTCAAGCGGCTTCACGAATTCGTCAAGGCCGACGCCCGAGGCGGTCGCCCAGGCCAATCGCGCGGCCTCCGACTATCATGCATCGACGATCCACCGCGGCGGATTCGGCGGCTCGTCGCGTTCATTTTTTTCCTGAACATGCGACGTGAATTGTTGGTTCCGAGGTCCGATTGGGTGGCGCGGGTCGAGGCCCTTGGGTTCACCTATCACACGCACGAGAGCGGTCCCTACTGGGACGAGAGCGCGTGCTATGTGTTGTCATCCGCGGAGGTCGATGAGTTGGAGGCGGCGGGCAATGCGCTGCATGCGCTCTACCTCGAGGCTGCGCAGGCGGTGATCGACCGGGATTGGTTTGAGCGTCTGGGAATTCCGGCGAAGGCGGTGCCGGCCATCGTGGCCTCGTGGGAGCGGGATGATCCGAGTGTTTATGGACGCTTCGACATCGCCTACGACGGCAAGCAGCCGCCGAAGCTTTTGGAATACAATGCCGACACGCCCACCGCGCTCGTCGAGGCCGCCGTGGTGCAGTGGTATTGGCTGAAGGAACGGTTTCCGAAGGCGGACCAGTTCAACTCGATTCACGAGCGGCTGATCGAAGCCTGGCGCGCGGTGGGCAGTGCGAAGGTTCACTTCACGAGCATGGGCGAGCTGCCCGAGGACGAGCAGACGGTGGCCTACCTGATGGACACATGCCAGCAGGCGGGCTTCGCCCCGCAATGGCTCGCGATTGGCGATGTGGGTTGGGATGAGAGGACGGGGTGCTTCGCTGATCTTAGGGGAGCGCGCATCGATGCGCTGTTTAAACTCTATCCGTGGGAGTGGCTCTGGGAGGAGTCGTTTGCGGCGGAGGTGGCGACGGCGCCCGGACTTTTTGTCGAGCCGCCGTGGAAGTTGCTTTACCAGAGCAAGGGCATGCTGCCGGTGTTGTGGGAGCTTTTCCCGGATCATCCGAATCTGCTGCCGGCTTACGACGAACCGTCGCGGTTGAACGGATCGTATGCGCGCAAACCGCGTTTCAGCCGCGAAGGGGCCAACGTCATGCTCGTCGAACGCGGCTTCACGCTGGAGGAAAATCAGGGAGACTACGCGGATCAGGGGTTCATCTATCAGGCGCTCGCGCCTATGCCTGACTTTGCCGGCAATCGTCCGGTGATGGGCCTGTGGATGGCAAACAACGAGGCGTGCGGTCTCGGCATTCGCGAAGACACGCGGCGGATCACGGGCAATTTCAGCCGGTTCGTGCCGCACCGGATGGAGTGAGGACGCGGTTGCGCTGGCGGCGCGTGATGACGAGGCGCGCGAGCTCCAGCAGCGCCAGCGGGACAAAAATCCACAGCACCTGCACCGGGAAAATTTTTCGCGCGGCGGACTGATGATAGGCGGCGAGCGCGGCGGCGACGTAGGCGAGACGGTGCAGTAGTTTCCAATGCTTCGCGCCCAGCGCCCGCACGAGGCGATGCAGGCTGGTGACGGCCAGCACGAGCAGGATGGTGAACGCGATCAAGCCGGTGAGCAGAAACGGCTTCTTCACGTCGCTCACGAGCACGCCGAAGCCACCTTCGTAAACGAGGTGTGTCGCCAGGTGCAGCGCGGCGTAAACGAACGCACTCACGCCGATGAGTCGGCGGTGGCGGTTGAGCGCGAGGGCGAGTTTCGACTTCGGGAAGATCACGCGCAACGGGGTGAGCGCGAGCACGGCGGCGAGCAGCACGCAAGCGATGAAGCCGAGGTGGTGCAGGATGTATTTGAGCGGGTCCGCGCCGAAGGTGGGATCATGCTGGAGCAGCGGCACGACGGGCCACAAGCCGGGCAGGATGAGGAGAGTCCAGATGAAGACCTTCGAGCGGAGGAGCTTTTCCATTTGGACAGTCAGACAGGTTTAATATGGAAAGCTGGAAATCAGGAACAGAAGCGCGGAAAGTCCCTGTTGGTGTCGTATGCGAAGGCTTGGCCTAGATTGTTTCCAGCTTTCCATATTCCACATTAGAAATTCTTCGAGAGATCCAATCCTTTGTAGAGGCCGGCGACTTGTTTTTCGTAGCCGTTGAACATGAGGGTCGTCTGCCGTCCGGAGAAGATGCCGCCGCCGATCACGCGTTCGCTGCCTTGCGACCAGCGCGGGTGGTCCACCTGCGGATTCACGTTGGCGTAGAAGCCGTATTCGTTGGGCGCGAGACGCTGCCAAGTGTTGTAAGGCTCCTTGTCGGTGAACTCGATTTTCACGATGGATTTGATGCCCTTGAAGCCATATTTCCACGGTGTGACGAGTCGCAGCGGGGCGCCGTTTTGGTTGGGCAGCGTCTTGCCGTAAATGCCGGTGGCGATGAAGGCCAGTTCGTGGGTCGCCTCGTCCATACGGAGACCTTCGACATAGGGCCAGCCGAGATAACTGTCCTGCTGGCCGACGGCACTCTTGGGATCGAGGAAGGAGGTAAACTTCACGTATTTCGCCTCGGGCATCGGGTCGGCGAGGGTGACGAGTTTGGCGAGTGGGAAGCCGTCCCACGGCACGACCATGGACCATGCCTCGACACAGCGGTGGCGGTAGACGCGTTGCTCGATGCCTCCGAGTTTCTTAATGAGATCATTGACGTCAAATTTTCCTGGCGCGCGGATCAGGCCGGCGAGCTCGACCGTCCACGGATCGGTTTTCCAGCCCTTGTTGGCGTAAACGGCGGGGTCGTCCTTGCCGGTGCCGAATTCGTAGAAATTATTGTAGCTCGTGACGTATTCGTAGGCGGTGGGCTTGAGGGCCGACGCGGGATAGAGCGGATTTTCCTTGTCCGGAAAGCCGGCGGTCGCGGCTAGCAACGCGCGCGGGTCGAGCGTCGCGCCGGCGAGACCGACGCCGAGGGTTTTGAGGAAATCGCGCCGGTTACGCAGGCGGTAGATGGACTCGGTGGTGACGGCGGATTCGGACAGTTCCCAGTTTTTCGGCGTGCGGATGTTCATGGCGGCGAGGGTGAGGTGAAAAGGGTAACGAGTTGGGAGTCGCGGGGGATGTTCCTTATTCCTCTGTTTCGGGAGAATTTATCCGTCGCGTCGACCGGGGCAACGTCTTCCGGTGCCCGCAGCCAGATTAGGCTCGGCAATCGGGGGGGCATTTGGGATGCGTTAACCCGCTACCCCGCACCATCACTTTTATGTCACTTTGGGAATACAAGCATATCACCAGCGGCCCTCATGGCTTTGCAACGCCCGCGCTGTTGGAATCCTATCTCAACCAGCTCGGCAAGGACGAGTGGGAAATCGTCAATTTTCAACCGCTGCCCGCCAACCCGCTCGCCTTTAACGGCATCGCCCGCCGCACCACGCTCCGTGACTGGACGCTCGAGTCCGCCGCCGCGGCCGCCGCCAAGATCGAGGCAGACAAGATCCGCGCCGAGTTCGCCGCGAAGTTTCAGGGCAACGCTCCTGCCGCCGAGTCGTCAGCTGAAAAGCCCAACTCGCTCGTCGCCGACACCGCCGCCCCCGAGGATGGTTTTCGCAAGCTCCGCGACACCACGCGCGACGACGATCCCGACGCTCCCGAGGACGGCGACGAATGGGACAACTGGGAGAACCTCGACGATGATCTCCCCACGCTGTTCGAGGCCATCAAGCCCCACCTCCGCAAAAACCAGCGCGGCCCCGGCCAGTCCGTGGGTGTTCTCTTTCTTTCGAAACGCTGGGAGCAGAGTGAAGGTGACCTCGTCGGCGCGCTCAAGGAGTGCGGTTTCATCGTGCCGGAGTCGGAGGACACGCCGCCCGAGTATCTGGAGTTCGAGGGCGAGCTCTACTGGCTGAATCTCAACAACCGCCACGAACTTTTCCTCAACACCCGCGAAAAACCGCGTCCCGTTTTCCGCGTCGTTCCCGCCAAAAAAATCGACCCGGCTGATCCGGTGAACGGCCTCCTCGCCGACGAAGCCGCCGCCGAACAGGCCGAGCATGCCCGCCGTGATGCGGAGCGTGTCGCCCGCGAAGCCGAACACGCCTCCCGCCGCGCCGAGCGCGAAGCGCAGCGGCTGGCCGAATCCGAAAAACGGAAGCAGCAAAGCCAGGCCGGCGCGCCACCCGCGTCTTCGGAACAAGCCGAAACCCCGAATCCGAAATCCGATATCCCGCAGGCTCCGCTTCCCCAAGGTGAAGAACTCCTCGCCGCGATCCGCCCGCAGATGCGCCGCAACCGTCGCGGTCCCGGCTACTCGGGCAGCACCACTTATCTGGCGCGCGCTTTCAAATGCACCGAGACTGATCTCGTGACCGCGCTGGCCGCGCTTGGCCTGAACGTCCCCGCGAACGCCGCCGACAAACCCGTCCCCTCCACGATCGGTGAGCACGTTTACTGGCTCAACAAGGATAGTCGCGGCGCCATCTGGATCAACGGTGACGAAGCCGGCGCACCCCAGACCGATGTCTCCGGCGCGCCGACGTCCGCCGCTCCCGTTGAAGGCCAGCCGCCCGAAGCCTTCCCCCTGGAAACTCCAGCGCCTGCTCCCATCGCCCGGCCCGAAATTCAAGCCCCCAAGCCCGCGTCTGCGACTGCGTCCGGCTCGCCGCTCGCGGCCGTGCGCCTGTTGCTGAAGGCAAACAAGCGAGGCACGGGAGTCTCCGCCGAAGTCGGCCAACTTTCGCAGACGCTGGAGCAGGATCATCAGCATTTTCTCGCGGTGCTCACGGGACTTGGCCTGAGCCTGCCGGCGAACGAGGACGAAAAGCCCGGATTCGTCGAGCACGACGGTGAGGTTTACTGGCTCAACAAAAACGCCAAGGACGGCTCCGTCTGGCTCAACGCTAAGATCTCCAAATCCGCCGCTAAAAAAGCTCCGCCGACCGGCAAACCCCGCGCAAAAAAAACCGCCAAGTAGGGCGGAGCGGCCGCGCTCGCGGTTTCGTGCGAGCTTAAAAATTCCGTCACATGATTGCGGCAAAGTTTTCAAAAAAGAGACCGGGTCGTCACGTTCGCGCCCTCTGATTGTCATAAAGAGGAGATAGTCTGGGCGGATGTCAGTCGCACTTGATTCCGCTCACGCCCGCATTCGTCGCGGGCATCCGCTCCCAGTCTTGAGTCGCTCGTTTTTCGGAGTGCCGGGCGTTGCTATTTGCACCGCCCTGCTGATGACTTCGGGAGTAGTTTCGGCGGAAACCAAGAAAAGTGCGACGCCCAGCGTAACGTTTGCCGAGCTCGTGGATTTTCCGTTGAAGGCGGGCGTGGGCGAGGCGGAGGGCAAGCTGGTGGGAGCGTTTCCCGCGCGGCTGGCGGCATTGAACGGGCAGACGGTGGAAATCACAGGTTACATGCTGCCGGTGGCGATGGAGCACGGCACGAGCCGGGAATTTTTGCTGATGAGGAACCAGAACAGCTGCTGCTACGGCGCGGCTCCGCAGCCTAATGAATACTTGGTGGTGCGGACGTCGGAACGCGGAGTGCCCGTCGTGATGGATCAGCCCGTCGCGTTCAGGGGGACGTTCAAAATTTCCCCGGTGATCGCGCAGGGGTTGATCTTGCAGGTGTTCACCTTGGAAGACGCTGCGCCGAGCCGCCTCTAGTTTTTTAACCATGAAAAACCGTCGCCGTATCAACTTTCTGCTGGGTTTGCTTACAGGTTTCTTGGGCTTTTTTTCGCCTTCGTCCCCGCTTGAGGCCAAGAGCATCGGCTGGAACGCCGACGCCCTTGAGGTCGATCTCGCTGGTAAAAATCAACTGCCACCCGCGCGCGCCGGGGTGACCGAGCTGAAATTCGCGGATTTTTATGTGATGCCCGTCGGACCACGAGGGCTGGAGATGACGGAAAAGCTGAAGGACTTGAACGGCCGGCGCGTCCGTATCCTGGGGTTCATGGTGAGGCAGGCGCGGCCTTCGCCAGGCATCGCGATTCTGGCGTCCTACGCCCAAGTCACGAACGAGGGCGACTATGGTCTTTGCGACGACCTGCCACCCGCCGTGCTCTTCGTGGACGTGCCAAAATACCACGACATCGCGGTGCCCTACAGCCCGGGACCCCTTTTGCTCACCGGACGGCTGGAACTCGGCGCACGGCAGGAGGCGGACGGACGGATTTCCTACGTGCGGCTCTTCCTCGATCCCGCGCCGGAGCCGTCGTCGGAGCGCGCTGCCGTCGTGACGCCCGTGCGCCTGTTACACACGCGCCGCTAATCCCTTTCCCTCTCGGAAAAATGAAAACTAAAATCCACCAACTAGCCGCAGGGTCCGCCCTGCTCCTCACCGCGTTTTCCAGCGCGTTCGCCACTCCCGTCGTCTCCCGCCTCACGCCCCCCAGCCTGCTGTTCTCGACCGGTTCGGGTGGCGCGCCCTACATCGCGCGTTTTCTGCCCGGGCAGCGCTTCGATCTTCAAGCCACGGTGCAGCCCGACTCCGGCCAGACCATCACCGGTGCGACCTTCAAGGTAGATAACGTCGCCGTCTCCGGCACCGTTACCCTGATCGCCTGCACCCAGACCGGCACGCTCCAGTCCGGCTCGAAGCTCTCCACGCTCGCGACCGGCAGCGTCTCGCCGACTCTGCGCGCTTACAGCACCCTCACCCCCGGCGTCCACACCCTCACCGTGACCGCGACCCAGAGCGACTCCCTCACGGCGACCGCCAGCACCGAGTTCGAGGTCGTCTCCATCACGCAGACCGGTCGCAAGGCCAAGAACCTCATCGTGATGATCGGTGACGGCATGGGCATCGCCCACCGCACCGCCGCCCGCATCATGTATAAGATGGTCGTCTCCGGCAAAAGCCTCGCCCCTCTCGAAATGGATTCGATGAGCAGCGTCGCCTTGGTGAAGACCTCTTCGCTCAATTCCATCGTCACCGACTCCGCCCCGGGCGCCGCGTGCTACTCCACCGGCAACAAGTGCAACAACAACCAGGAAGGCGTCTTCCCCGATGACACCCTCGCCAAGTTCGACAACCCCCGTGTCGAGTTTGTCGGCGAATACCTCGCCCGCACCCAGGGCAAGTCCCTCGGCATCGTCACCACCGCCGACGTGTTTGACGCCACGCCCGCCGCCTTTGCCGTCCACACGCAGGACCGCGGCGCCGGCACCGGCATCGTTGACCAATACCTCGACGAGGCCGTGCCCAAGGCCAACCTCACTGTCCTCCTCGGTGGCGGTCGTAAGTGGTTCCTCCAGTCCGCGCCCACCGTCAATCCCACCTGGCCCAACAGCGTCACCGGCACCGGCTCGGCCCGCGTCTCCAATCTCGACTACGTGCTTCCCTCCGAACTCGCGACCGGCTGGGGCCTGACCGGCGCTCAGGCCGGTAACGCCTCCGACACGAACCGCGATCTCATCACCGACTTCCAGGCCGCCGGCTTCACCTACGTGCCCGACCGCACCTCGCTACTCGCGAATTCCGCCGCCGCCACGAAGCTCCTCGGCCTGTTCAACCTCGCCAACATGAACGTCGCCCTCGACAAGATCGATGGCCAGCGCGGCACCATCCCCTCCGGCAGCAGCCAGACGATCGTCGCCGATTACGGGTTCACCGACCAGCCCATGCTCAACGAGATGACCACCGCCGCCCTCAACGTCCTCAAGAAAAACACCAACGGCTTCGTGCTCATGGTCGAGGGCGCTTCCATCGACAAGCAGGCTCACAACATGGACACCGATCGCTGGCTGCTTGAGACCATCGAGTTCGACAAGGCCATCGGCGTCGCCAAGGCGTTTGCTGTCGCCAACCCCGACACCCTGGTTCTCGTCACCGCCGACCATGAGTGCGCTGGCGTCAACATCATCGGAGCCTCCACCGTCACCGACGCCGCTCTCCAGACGAACATCTCCACGGCGGGCGCGGTCACCGGCACCTCCTCCACCAACGGCGCGAATCTTTCCGGCGTCATCACCGCCCTGCGCGGCACCGGCGCGACGAGCGACGTGGTCGGCACCTACGACAACGCCAAGTTCCCCGTCTATAGCCTCGCGGCCGACGGTTATCCCACCACCACGGATGTCGATTACCGCATGTTGATCGGTTACGCCGCCAACGCCGACCGCTACGAGGATTGGCGCAAGAACCCCAAACCCCTGAAGGACACCCAGCAGATCTTCTCGGGCCAGGCTCCCCTCAGCACCTATCCCGCCGGTCCCACCGCTCAGGACACCGCCGGCAAGTTCTACATCACCGGCCAGGTCGGCGGCTCGTCCGCAGTTCACACCGCCTCGGACATTCCCCTTACCGCCAGCGGCCGCGGCTCGAGTCTCTTCAAGGGCTCGTTGGACAACACCGACGTGTTCTTCCTCGCCATGCAGGCTGTCCTCGGCGGCGCGAACTGATCGGCGAAATCCTCCTCAACGTTTTCTCTTACATGAAATCATCCTTAAAACTAGCCGCGCTTCTCTTGAGCGTGGCCGCCGCCGGCCTCGCGCGGGCGGATACCTTCAACCTGGACTTCGATACAGCGACCGGCGCGACTGACGCCAGCGCGTTCGCGCCGTCGATTTTCAGTTTTCACAACGCCACCTTCGCACCCGATCTGGACGGCTTTGGCGACCCCATTGTCGGCTCCGAGCACTGGCAGATCGACACGGCCAGCGACACCAGCTCTCCCGTCCAGGTGGACAGCACCAGCGCCAACGGCTGGGGCGCCGCCCCTTCGGGCAGCTTCGCGCTGGACGGCCGCCCGCAGTCGATCCTGATCCAGTTTGATCAGACCTATAACCTCGATGCGTTCTCCGTCGCGCTGGACAACAGCACGTTTGGCAATCTTGGCACCGTGACGATCGACTTCCTTTCGGGCAGCTCGATCATCGGTCACATCAATCTCGACCAGACGCAGAATCCCGGCCAGATGCCCGGCATCTCGGGACTGACTAACGTCACCGGGTTCGTCCTGCCGTCGGGGGCGTTCTACGACAACCTCTCGGTCTCCGTCACCGCCGTTCCCGAGCCGTCCACGTGGGCACTCATCTTCGGCGCGGTCGGGCTTGGCTTTGCGGTCGTCCGCCGTCGCCGCCAAGGCTGAGTTTTCCGCCAGGTTCAGCTAACGGCCTGCGGTGTGCTCCGGCACCCGCAGGCTTTTTCGTCGGCGCGCGAAGAAATCTTTTCTCCGCTCACGATTGTCACATTCGCGGAGGAAACATTCGCGGGTTTCCGCCGTCCTCAATGGTTCCTTCCATGCTTTCGATTAACACGCTCTGCAAATCCTTCGTCACGCCCGAGGGCGGGTCCGCGCTCATCGTGGATGTGTGCGCCTTCACCCTCGCGGCCGGCGAACAGGCCGCGCTGCGCGGCGAAAGCGGCTCCGGCAAGACCACGTTTCTTCATCTCATCGCCGGCATTCTCGCCGCCGACTCCGGCCGCGTTGAAATCGACGGCGTCAACATGACCGCGCTCGGCGAAGCGCGCCGTGATCGCCTCCGCGCCGAAAAAATCGGCTACATTTTCCAGACGTTCAACCTGCTCCAGGGCTTCACCGTCCTCGAAAACGTCGTCCTCGGCATGTCCTTCGGGCGGATCGGCGCCGACCGCGGTCGCGCACGCGAGCTGCTCGCCCGTGTCGGGCTCGGCCACCGGCTCGACCACTATCCGCGCCAGCTTTCCACCGGCCAGCAGCAACGCGTCGCGGTGGCGCGTGCCCTCGCCAACCGTCCCAAACTCGTCCTCGCCGACGAGCCCACCGGCAATCTTGACCGTAAGCACGCCCGCGAGGCGCTCGCCCTCATCCGCGAAACGTGCCGCGAATCCGGCTCCGCTCTCCTTCTGGTGAGCCACGACGAAGAAGTCCTCGCGCAGTTCCCCGGCGCGCTGGATTTCGCTGCGATCAACCGGCCGCCGGTCGCGGCGGCGACGGGAGGTGCTGCGTGACTCTTCCGCTCATCGTTTACCGCAGTCTCCGCCAGCACGCGTTGTCCACCCTTGTTACCGCCGCGAGCATCGCACTTGCCTGCGGCCTCCTGCTCACCGTTTGGATGGTGCGGGTGCAGACGCAGAGCGCCTTCGTGGATACGACCACGGCGTTCGACGCGGTGCTCGGCGCGCGCGGCTCCAAACTCCAGCTCGTGCTCAACGCGATCTTCAACCTCGAGGCCTCCCCCGGCAACGTGTCCGCCGCCGACTATCAGGCGATCAAGCGCCACCCCGCCGTGAAGACCGCCATCCCTATCGCGGTGGGCGACAATTATTTTGGCTGGCGGATCGTCGGCACCGTCCCGGAGCTTTTCACCGGCGTCCAATACGCCCGGGGCAAATCCTACGCCCTCGTCTCGGGCGGGCGGCTCTTCGACCCCGAAAAACGCGAGGCGGTCGTCGGTGCATTTGTCGCGCGGCGGCTCGCGCTGAAAGTCGGCGACACCTTCAAGCCCTACCACGGTCTCGCCTTCAATCCCAACGAGCAGCACGACGACGTTTACACCGTGGTCGGCCTGCTCGCGCCGACCAACACCCCCGCGGACCGCGTCATCTGGATTCCGATCGAGGGGGTGCAGACGATGGCCGGCCACGATCCCGCCGCCGCGACCCAGGTCAGCGCGGTGCTGGTCCAGTTTCGGGCGCCCGCCGCCGGCATGATGCTCGACGTGAAATACAACCGGCAGGGTGACCGCCTCACCCTGGCGTATCCCGTCGGCTCGATCATCGCAGATTTGTTCAGCAAGATCGGCTGGCTCGACCAAGTCCTGGCTATCGTCGCCTACCTCGTGGCGCTCGTCGCCGGCGCCTCGGTGCTCGCGAGCATCTACGCCTCCATGAACGCGCGTCGGCGCGACATCGCCATCCTCCGCTCGCTCGGCGCACGGAGGTGCACGGTGTTTGGCGCGGTCATCGCGGAGGCGGCGGTGATCGGCACGCTCGGCGCGGTGGCGGGCCTCGCGGTTTACGTCGGCCTTTTCGGCGGGGTAGCGGGCGTGATCCGCGCGCAGACTGGCGTCGCGCTCGACGTGGTGCACTGGCATCCCGTGGTAGTGCTGTGCCCGCTCGGCATGATCGCGCTCGGTGCGCTCGGCGGCGTCGTTCCTGCGTGGAAAGCCTACCGCACGCCCGTCGCGGAAAACCTCGCTCCCTCGTCATGAAAATCCGGTTGGCCCTTCCGCTGCTCTGGACCTCGCTTGCGCTCGGTCTGGGCGGATGCGGGCAGCCGCAGCGCGCCTCCGAAGCCGGCGCGCATCGCCATCAGGCCCGGCCGCCGCACGGCGGCACAGCGGTGGCGCTCGGGGACGATGCGTTTCATGTCGAGTTCGTGCGCGATGAGGAGAACGGCAAGCTATCGGCCTACGTGCTCGACGACGAGATGGAGGAGTTTGTGCGAGGTGGTTCGCCGGGCTTCACGGTCATGGTGAAGGTCGGCGTGGACAGGAGAGCGCTGGAGTTTAGACCAGTGGCCGACATCGCCACCGGCGAGACGCTCGCGAACACATCGCTTTACGAGGCATCCGCACCGTGGATCAAGACGGCGGCGGAGTTCGATGCCGTTATCAAATCGATCTCAGTCTATGGTCAGGTGTTTGCCGGTGTGATTTTTCATTTCCCTGCGGACAACAGGACGAACTGAGGCTGGTTGAAAATATTCGCGAAGTCTTTGACCGTGCTTTTGACAAAGATTACGTTTCGCGGGACATGAAACCTCGGCTTCAGATATATGGCGTCGCTTTCGCGATTCTGCTAGCTGCTGGCCCGGTTGCCGCCGCGGATTCGTCGGCTGCGGCAACGCCCGGCGTAATCTTGGCGGCTCCCCTCGAAAAAACGGGCGGTTATGTGAAGTTGGGTTTTGATCGTCTGGCGGCCTTTCCTCTCAACGTGCCTGACTATGATCCTGCGGCGAAGCCCGGCGCGACGCCTCCTTCGATTGACGGACAGATCCC